>NZ_FNWP01000020.1:0-135629 GCF_900108435.1 Methylobacterium sp. 275MFSha3.1
CCGTTGAGGGAGAGCGTGCCGGCCTGGATTGTGGTCGGGCCGGAGAAGAGGCCGGGGCCGGTGAGCAGGAGCGTGCCGGGGCCGGCCTTGGTCAGGCTGGTCGGGCTCGCGGTCTCCAGGATGGCGCCGGCGTAGGTGGAGGCGGCCGCACTGGAGACCGTGAGGGCGCCGTTGCCCAGGACGGCGGAGGCCGGGCCGGCGAGGTCGGTGAGCGTGAGGGCGGTGCCGCCGAGGTCGAGGGCGCCGGTGTTGGTCAGGCCGGTCAGCCCGGCGAGCGGGCCGGTGATCTGCACGAGGCCGGCATTGGTGAGCGTGCCGTTGAACTGCCCGGACAGGCGGGCGATGCCGGTGTTGGTCAGGTCGGCGGTGAGGGTGCCGTCGCTGGCCACCAGGCCGGCATTGCTGAGGCCGCCGGAGGCGGTGAGGCTGGCGCTCTGGGCGACGGCGACGAGGCCGGCATTGGCGAGGGGGCCGGCGAGGCTGTAGCTGCCGCCCCCCGTGACGGCGAGCGTCGCGCCGGCGGCGTTGGCGAAGGGGCCGCTGCCGGCCACGGATCCGGAGACGGCGAGCAGGCCGGCATTGTTGGCGATGGCCCCGTCGATGCGGCCGGCGCTGGCGAGCACGGTGCCGGCATTGGTCAGGCCACCGCTGATCGTGCCGCTGGTGGCGAGGAGGCCGGTGTTGGCCACGCCGCCGCCGATGGCGCCGCTGTTGCTCAGGATGCCGCTGCTGATGACGCCACCGCCGATGGTGCCGGTGTTGAGGGCGGTGCCGGTGTTGGTCAGTCCGCCCGCGAGGGTGCCGGCGTTGACCAGGCTGCCGCTGTTGGTCGCGCCGCCGCCGATGGTGCCGGTGTTGAGGGCCAGACCGGTGTTGGTCAGGCCGCCCGCGACGGTGCCGCTGTTGGACAGCGTGCCGCTGTTGGCCACGCCGCCGGCGATCACGCCGCTGCTGAGCGCCGTGCCGGCATTGGTCGCACCTCCGGAGATGGTGCCGGTGTTGATCAGGAGGCCGGCATTGCTGACGCTGCTCTGGGTCCAGCCGGCATTGAGATAGGTGCCCGCACTCTGGACGGAGACCGGTGAGGTCAGGCTGCCGCTGGCGGACAGGAACAGGGTGCCGCCGGCGACGGTGGTCGGTCCGGCATAGGTGTTGGTGCCGGCGAGTTCGAGGGTGCCGAGCCCGACCTTGGTCAGGCCGCCGACGCCGGAGATGGCGTTGGCGAAGCGGCCGTAATAGGCCTGTCCGTTGTAGGTGGTGTTGACGGTCCAGTCGGAGGTGAACTGGCCCGGGCCGTCGATGGCCTTGCCGAGGTTGAGCAGGCCCCAGCCGAAGGTGGCGTTCGGGGCGTTGGCGGGCCCGTCGCCGAGATGGGTGGCGGTGGTGAACATGGTCTGGGCGATCTGCGGCGCCGTCAGGAACGGGAACGCCTGACGCAGGACAGCGGCGGCACCTGCTACGTGCGGCGCGGCCATCGAGGTGCCTTGCTTAGATCCGTAGTTTGAGCCGTTAAGCCCCGTTCCGACCTGGACGGTGGAGTAGATGTTTGTTCCCGGCGCTGCAATGCACCACGCCGCTGTGACACCGCACAGATTACTGAACCAGGCAATTCGGTTGCTGGAGTCAACTGCGACTACAGACATGATGTAGCCAGAAAGACTGGAGAAGTCGATCTTGCTCTGATCGACTGGTCCGACCGGAGCTACATCCACGCTTTCCATGTTGGCGGATTTCAGTCCGCGGCGAGTGTAAAATTGGTAGATGCCGCTATTGGCATTTTCGGGCTTGATGAACGGGTATAGCGCGGCACCCGTCGGACTCGTCGTCACATCGGGTTGATCCAGACGTTCATTGCCAGCCGCAAACACCAAAAGCATGTCGCGGTCGACCGCCCGCTTTATCGCTCGATACTCATTAATATCGCCTAGCGTGTATTCTTGTGTCGTCAATCTCCGATAGGTTGGATTCGGAATGCCGTTACTATCGAATGGTTCGGAAACAGCAGGTCCATAGCTGCCATTTAAAACCCTAGCTTTCTGCTGAGCTGCGTAATCGATTGCATTTGCAGTATTCGTCAGGTCGAAGAGTGCTAGGAGCGTGCTGTCGAAAGCGACGCCCATCATACCCGTTCCGTTGCGGGCTGCTGCTATTGTTCCCGCTACATGGGTGCCGTGGCTTTTGGGGTCCGTGTCACCGAGCAGAAAAGGATCGTTTGGAGGAATGAAATTACGGGAATATGGAGAAATACGGCCGAAGCGGTTATTAAATTCGGGATGATTCGGGTCAATACCGCTATCAACAACAGCAACCAGGACGCCGTTTCCGGTGAAGCCGCGCGCATAGGCGGTCGCGGCGTTGATCGCTGCCAACCCCCAATCAGCCCGGTATTCGGGCGTGTCGAACTGCGCCGCCGTCAACGGAACGCCGAAGGCATCGAAGGTCGAGGGCGAGCGCGCCGGCACGGTCTGCGCCGCCACAGATCCCAGAGCCAGCGCGAGCGTCGCGAGCGAGCTGCCGACCAGCAATCCGAGCCGCACGGGGCCGCGCCGCCGGCTTCCGGCGCCCGCGCCCCGGCTCGGATCACAGGATCCGGTCACACGCTCTACATCGCTATACTGTTGGACCACCGGACTGACCCCCGTCATGCCTGCCGCAAGCTTTGCACGGGGGTTAGGAAATGCGCGTTCAACGGACTATCACATTGCGGCCACACTCGGTGCCGCGCGCGACGTCCTGAAACGGGGATCCCCCTTTCTGGAACGGATAGCCCCCCGCAATCGCGAGCTTGGCCGAGCGCCGCGGTTCGATGCGGCCAGATCGGGCCAGAACGGCGCCGGGATCAGCCCGCTCCCACGATGCGGCCACAGGCACTGGCGGAAGGTTCGCGAGGCGGTAAAGCGGCGGGCCGACGCCCGCCGATACCCCTCCGGTCCCGGCCGCCCGGAGACGGTCGGCGCCGCGCGCGTCATCGTCCGACGATCCTACCAGCGATAGGTGAGCGTCCCGAACACGCTCCGGCGGAACCCCTCGAAGACGTAGCCGGTGTAGAAGCCCGACGTGAAGTACCGCTGGTCGAAGATGTTGTTGGCGTTCACCGACAGGATTGCGCCCTTCCAGGCCGGGTTCAGCTGGGCGAGGTCGTAGTTCAGCGAGGCGTCGACGAGGGCGTAGGCCGGGATGCGATCGACGTTGGTGGCGTCCGTCCGCTCGCCGACGTAGCGCACGCCCGCCCCCGCCCGGAAGCCGGCGAAGGGCGAGTTCAGCGGCAAGGTGTAGTCGGCGAAGAGCGACAGGGTGTTGTCCGGCGCGTTCGGCAGGCGATTGCCGACGAGCGCCGGGTTGGTCGCGTTCCGCGTGACCTTCGTGTCGAGGTGGGCGTAGCCGAAGATCAGGTTGAACCCGTCGAACAGGCTCGCCTTGCCCTCCAGTTCGAAGCCCCGCGACTCCGCCGCGCCGGTCACGATGAAGAAGCCGGGGTTGCGGGGATCGGCCAGGGGGATGTTGGTCTGCGTGATCTCGAAATACGACGCGGTGACGAGCGCGTTGGTGCCGACCGGCTGCCACTTGACGCCGCCCTCGATCTGGCTGGCCTCGCGGGGCGGCAGCGCCGACCCGTCCGCCCGCTGGCCGGCGATCTGCGGGTTGAACGACGTCGAGTAGGCGGCGTAGGGCACGATTCCGGCGGCGAACTCGTAGCCCAGGGCGGCCCGGTAGCTCAGGGCCGAGAAGTTCTGGTTGTCGACCGTCGTCCGGTTGAGGGTCGCGACCGGCAGGTTCGGGAAGTTGAAGGTGGTCCGGACCTGCTGGTCGACCCAGTCATTGCGCAGGCTCCCCGTGAGGATGAAGCCGTTCCACTTCATCTGGTCCTGGACATAGGCGCCCGTCTGCTGCTGGAGCGCCCGGGTCGAGACGTTCGTGCGCTGCGGGAAGGCGATGCCGAGGTTGTAGAACGGATTGTACAGGTCGATCAGGCGGTTCGCGGCGATCGTCGGATAGCCGTTCGGGAAGGTCCGCGCGTCGCGGCGGTAGTAGTTCTGGAAGCCGACGCCGAAGACGACGTCGTGCTGGATGTCCCAGGTGTCGAAGCGCCCCTGGATATAGTTGTCGGTCAGGAGCCCCTGGCTCGACTGGTCGCGCAGGTACGGGAAGACCGAGACGGCGAGGAAACCGGGCGGCGTGAAGGCCGGGCTGGCGCCGACCGCGTCGAACTTCGAGGTGGTCTCGTAGGCCCGGAAGGCCGAGTGCAGCAGCCATCCCGGCGCGAAGCTGTGGTCGAGGATGTAGCCGATCTCCTTGTTCTCCAGGAGGCCGGTGTTGAAGTTCGGCTGCCCGACGAAGGGGCTGCGCGGGAAGAAGCCGCGCGCGCTCGGCAGGATCGAGCCGACGATCGGCAGGCTCTGCTCCGAGCCGCCGCCGCGGTACTCGGCGTACTTGCCCAGCACCGTGAGCGACGTGTCGGCGTCCGGCCGCCAGGTCAGAGCCGGGGCGATGAAGGTCCGGTCATCCGGCGTGTACTTGACCTGGCTGTCGGCGTTGCGGACGAGGCCGGTCACCCGGTAGGCGAATTGCGGCGCCCCCTCGACCGGGCCGGACAGGTCGAAGCCGGCCTGGATGCGCCCGTAGTTGCCGCCCTGGATGAACACCTCGTTGAACGGCACGAAGGTCGGGCGCTTCGAGACGAGGTTGATGATGCCGCCCGGCTGGCCCTGGCCGTAGAGGACCGAGATCGGCCCCTTCACGACGTCGATGCGCTCGTAGGCGTAGGGCTCGATGTTCTGGTCGAACGAGTTGAAGCCGTAGCGCAGGCCGTCCTCGTAGACGCTGTCGAAATTGTTGGCGTTGAACCCGCGCAGCGTGAAGGTCGGACCGCCCTGGCCGCCGGGATAGTCGACGGCCTGGACGTTGGGCGTGTAGGCGACCGCGAGGTTGACGTCCTGCACGCCCCGGACATTCAGCTCGTCGCGGGTGATGACGCTGACGGTGGCGGGCGTTTCCAGGATGGAATCGTTGCCCTTCGAGCCCGCCGTTGACCGGGTCGCGACGAAACCCGTCGTCCCGAAGGTCGGCTGCTGGGCCTCGACCGAGAGCTCG
This sequence comes from Methylobacterium sp. 275MFSha3.1, assembly GCF_900108435.1. Taxonomy (NCBI): domain Bacteria; kingdom Pseudomonadati; phylum Pseudomonadota; class Alphaproteobacteria; order Hyphomicrobiales; family Methylobacteriaceae; genus Methylobacterium; species Methylobacterium sp. 275MFSha3.1. Next base: position 5,092 of record NZ_FNWP01000020.1, read on the forward strand.
TCGAGGGTGACCGACGCGGCGGCCGCCCCGACCGGCGTCGGCGCGTTCGAATCCCCCGGCGGCAGGGACGCCTGGGCGTAGCGCGGGTTCACGAGCGTGATCGTCGCGTGCTTCGCCGCGCGGTAGGTCAGCCCCGTCCCGTCGAGCAGCTGCGTCAGCGCCTCCAGGGGCAGGACGTCCCCCTCGACGCCCCGCGTCGCGAGGTTCTCGGTCAGCGCCGTCCGGTAAGCCAGCGACAGACCCGTCCGCGCGATGAGGCTCGCCAGGGCCGGCTCGAGGGGGCCGGGCGCGATCGAGAGCCGGACGCGCCGCTCCGAGAGAGCGCGCGGCGGCGCGGCATCGCCAGTCGCGACGGGCACGATGTTGAGCCGCTCGCCCGCCCGCACGAAGGTCGGGGTGATCGAACGGTCCTGCGCGGCCGACGCCTGCCCGAGCGCGATCAGGGACGCGCTCGCCAGGGCCGCACCGCGCCATGGACCGCCCGGCGCGCGGCCGAGCGTGCCGCCAAGATCCCACACCGCCATTCATGCCCCCGTTCCGCGGAGGGCGGCGCGCTCGGCGCGCGCTCCGTGGCCCTCACGGACAAACGACAATCGAGGCGCGAAACTCCTGACCTCCCCGCGTCGGTTTTTTTCGCCTCGTCAGGCCGGCGGCCTGACGAGGACGAGGTACGGGGTCAGGCGCGTGACGCGCAGGCCCATCGTCGCGGCCAGAACGTCGAGCGCGTCGTCGGTGTCGCGGATGTCGAGCGTCCCGCTGAAGCGCTGCGCGCCGAGCCCCGAACCGAGCAGGACGATGCGCCCGCGCCGATAGCGGTTCAGGTCGGCCACGACCGCGGCGAGGGGCTGCCCCGTGACGACGAGCTTGCCCTCCCGCCACGCCGTGGCGCGCCCCACATCGCCGCGCTCGACCATCAGATGGCCGTCGGCGCTCCGGAGGGCGACCTCGCCGGCTCCGATGGTCACGGCGCCCGCGGTCGTCGACGCGTCCACGCGCCCCTCCGCCACGCCGACCGGTTCGGCGTCCCCGCCGGCCCGGACGAAGAAGCGCGTCCCCACAGCGCGCACCCGCAACCCGCCGCCGTAGACCACGAAGGGTCGGGCGCTGTCGGGCACGACATCGAACACCGCCTCGCCGCGCAGCAGGTGGACGTCGCGCGCGGCGTCCGTGAAGTGCAGGGCGAGCGCGGTGTCGGTGTCGAGGGCGGCGCGGCTGCCGTCGGGGAGCCGCGCCGTCTCGATGTCCCCGATCCCGGTCCAGACGTCGGCGCGGACACGGTCGAGGATCCCGCTCTCGTAGGTGATGAATCCGGACAGGCCCAGCGCTGCCGCGAGGCCGACGAGGCGCGTCGGCGGCGGCCGCCTGCGCCGGCGCGTATCGGGCACGCGCCCGGCGATGCCCCGCCACGCCTCCATCTCCGCGTAGGCCTCGGCATGGGCCGGGTCGGCGGCGCGCCAGGTCTCGAAGGCTGCCCGGTCGGCGTCGGTCGCGTCGGGGGAGGACAGGCGAACCACCCAGAACGCGGCCCGCGCGTAGATCGGGTCGTCGGCGGCCTCGTCGTCGCCCGCGGGCTTGCGCTCCTCCTCCATGTCGACCCGCTGCCCGCTCCGCCCGTCCGACCTATGAAGACCATCGAGGCCGCGAACTCCTGACGTGCCCGATCAGAAAAACTCGTGACACGCGCGACGAATGTGCAGCAGCGCCTTGATGAGGTGCTTCTCGACCATGTTGCGGCTGACGCCGAGACGGACGGCGACCTCCCCGTTCGAGAGGCCCTCGACGGTGCTGAGCAGGAACGCCTCCCGGCAGCGCGGCGGCAGCCCGTCGATCGTTGCCGCGACGAGGCGCAGCTGCTCGCGGGCGATCACCTGCGTCTCGGTCTGGGCGTGCCCGTCCACGACGCTCGACAGTTCGAGATCGGTCATGGATCGGAAGAGGCGCGCTTCGAACCGGCGGCGCTTGCCGAGATTGGCGGCGACGTTGCGCGCGAGGTGGAACAGGAAGAGGCGCGGATGCTCCAAGTCGGTGGTCGTGAGTGCTTTGACGAGGCGAAGATACGTCTCCTGCGCGGCGTCGGCTGCGTCGGCAGGGTTCCCGAGTTTGCGAAGAAGGAACCGCTGGAGGTTCAGGTTCTCACTGCGATGTAGGGCATCCAATGATACCGCCGCCATAACTCCAATCCTCAGGTGCCTCGCCGACGCACACGAGCGCGCGGCGCCGACCGATTAGACTGTCACGCCGAGGATAGACGCAAGCGTTCTGAACGCTTTTAGCCGATCTAAACTGATGCACCTGCTCTCAGCCAAACGCTTGTTCGGCCGCAACGAAACAGCGATGCGAATGCTGGGCCTTGAACTGGAATAGTTCTAGTAGAACGGCTGTTTTCCATGTTCTGTTGCAAATCTGCGGCATGGATCGGGGCATGCCGGTGGCGTTCTGGGACCCGGCTTCGCGCCGTTCGTGGTCGAGACGCGCTCAGCGTCCCGGGGCGGCCTTCCGTCAGACGTCGAACGCCCACGTCCTCGACATGGTGCTCGAACCCGGCCGATCGCGGAGCCGCCCGTTCCGGCCACGCACCTTCGCCTCGCAACGCGGCCTGCGATCTGGCGCTGCGAGGGTCTGAAAAGGGTCGGACTTGGTCCGTGCGGCTATATCCGCTTCGCTACATCTGCCGTCCCACAGCAAAAATGGCGGCATTCCACCCGGAGCCGCCCTTCGGCTGTCGGCTCATCTCAGACGGCTACGCCTGTGGTGGGGAAGCCGACAGGCGGACGTTCTGATCTCCTGGCCGTATCATGGAGGTGCGGTGCGTGACCGCGATGATGGTCAACCCGTCAACAAGGTCACGTAAGCCGTCCATGATGTGCCGCTCGGTCTCGTCGTCGAGGGCCGAACTGGCTTCGTCCAGAACGAGAATCGCCGGTTCGCCGTAGAGCGCCCGCGCGATGGCGATGCGTTGCCGTTCACCGCCCGACAGCTTGAGGCCCCGTTCGCCCACGACGGTCTCAAACCCTTCCGGCATGGCCTCGATGCGCGTGAGGATGGAGGCCTGCGCGGAGGCCCGGCGGAGGCGCTCCGCGTCGAACGGACGGCCCAGCACGATGTTGGCCGACAGCGTATCGTTGAGCAGTGTCACCTCTTGCGGCACGACGCCGACATGGTTGAACCAATCATCGCTCGCGATGCGAGTCAGGTCGGTTCCGTCGGCGAAGATGTGGCCGCCGCTCGGTTGCAATCCCTTCAACAGCAGGCGAACGACGGTTGATTTGCCTGCACCGGTCTCACCCGTAAGGAAGGTCGGCGTGCCGCGGCGAGCGACGAAGGAGAGGTCGGCAACGCCACGACCATTGGCGTAGCGAAAGCTGACGTTCTCGAAAGCGACGATGCCGAGGGACGGCCGGTAGGGCAGCGGATCGGCGGGCTCGAGCTCTTCCGGTGCTCTCCACATCATCGCTAAGGGCCGGAAGCGGGCCGCTGCTTCGACCGACTCCTTGATGGCCATGCCGACCATGTGGAACGGCTCATTCAACTGGATCAGCAACGTGTTGAAGAGCACGATGCCGCCAATCGAGATCAGGCCGCCCTCGAACCGGGGGACGAGGATCAGGAACGTGACGGTCAACTGCAAGGCTGCAGCGATGCCCAGAAGCCCACAGAAGGCGCTGCTCACCAGCGCGTAGCGCCGCAAATTCGCGAAGGCATCACCCGCGCTGGCAGTAAAGCGCTCGGTGATCCATCGTTCGCCGCGTGTCTGGCGCAGGGTGTCGATGACGGCGATGGCGTTGCCGACCAGGCGCGCATTGGCCTGACTTTGATTCATCGCCTCATTGAGAGCGGGTTTGACTTTGCCGATACGCGTGTAGTCGAGCGCGATCACGACCACGCCGTAGATGAATATGATCAGGGCTATGTCCCAGCTGACGAGGTTGCCGAGGACTAGGACGCTGAAGGCGATCTGGACGCATCCAGGGAGCAAGCCTCCGAGCCCGAGCTGGGTGATGAGGTTCAGCGTCTGGGTTCCCTGCTGACGGGCAGTCCCGATCTCCGCGGCGTTGTGCTCCAGGAAGAAGGCTGGCGTCTTGTGTAGGAGGCGCGCAAAGAAGGCCGTATTTGCAATGAACGATAGACGCTCCGCGCAAAGCACGATCAGGAACCGTGATCCAATGCCCAGAGCTTTCGCGCATCCGAACAGGAATGCGTAGGACATGAGGAGCGGGAGCGCGTCGGACCGCACTTGTCCGCGGGCCAGATCGTCGACGGCGCGTGAGAAAAGGTACGGAGCCGAGATCGAGGCCAATGCACCGAGCAAACTGGCCGAGATCACCGCGATGGTCGTCAGGCGGGCGTCACGCCAGTAGGCTCGCAGCAACGCATTCAGAATCGATATCATTCGAAATTGCCAGGGAAAATCCTGAGGGCGATTTTCGAATCCCTCGCAAGCTTGAGGAATGCAAGATTTTTCGCGGCACCCCGCGACTGGATCTGTCCGCCGCGATGCATCCGCCGCCCGGGAGAGGACGGGCAAGAAGCCAACTATCCCGAATAGTTTCCCTGTTCTGCCCTATGACCGAATGACGAACGAATACCCGATATCAACACGCTATATGTTCAGCGCGGGATACATCACATACTGCCATGCCAATCGATTATCCCTCACGCAACCCGGAAATTCGACCTGCTCCGATCCAAGCATCAATACAAGTTCTATTTTACGGAAAACCGGAATGAACCAATAGGACCTGAGTACGAGAGTATCGCTTGACGCAGATCTGCACGCGATTCAATTGGGTTTCCCATCTTCCGCGATGTCTGCCGTGAGCGGGCCGGCGGCCATTTCCTCAATGTGTTCAATCGCGGCTTTCAGACTTATGAACGCGCCGAGCGGGCCGCGCAGGTGTACGACTATCTTTCGCCGACTGATCGGGGTGCCGTCCGCGCTGGGCTCGGAGAGCATCATCTCGAGAGCGAGGCGACCGACGCCTCCTCCGACGCCATGCGTCGATGTGGCTTCGAAGTAGATGACGGGAGCTTCGAGAGTACCTTCGACCTCACTGGGGACGATCGGAACGGAGCTGATCTTGGGACGGCTGGTCAACGGTGTGTCTCCGGTGTTGGCCGCGTCGAGGGTGCAACCGGCCACATTGAGCACGCCATGCGGGCGTGCGCCTTCGCCGATGTCCTTCCATCGCTGCCTGTTCGACCTCCTCTGTCGCGTGCCAACGGTCGCCCGACAGAGCCACGATGCGCCCATGTTCAAGAGTGTCGGGACGATCACCGTCTCCCTGAGAGAGCGAACAGAGGACGAGCGTCACCTGGATCGAGAGGCGGACCGTCGATCCTGAGCAGCAAATGCTCCGGCGATGGCACCGCCCCACCCTCCACTTCGAGAGTTCCGCTCACGGGATGACAAAGGGATCCTCGAAGCCGTCGGGATACGTCGAGCAGGCCGGGGCGTCATTGAGCTTCCGACACGGCCATTGCGATCGGGCAATTCGATCGACGAGCTCGAAACGAGAACCGGTCCAGTGGACGAAGCCGAAGTGGGCCCAAGGGCCCGCGGCCTTCGGATCGTCCTTCTCGAGTGGTGGCGAGTCAGGATCGAATTCCATGATCCAGCGCATGGTGGGCGCATAAGGCAGCTTGTCGTCGAGCAGAAACAGGACGCTGCCGCCGTACTTCGTCTGACGCACGCGGTCGTCGGAGCTCAGGACCGGATCCGTCGGCAGCACGTCCGCACTGACATCCTGCAAGGCGCCGTCGGCAGCGAACCGAAAAGCCTTCCGACCCATGCCGTTGTGGCAATCCAACCCCGCCTCACCCTGATCGCATCGTACGGGCCAGATCAGGTACACGGTGTCTCGGGGGTCCGCTCCCTCGAAGCTGCGGACCATGAACGGGCCGGCCCCCAGCGTGAAGTCAGGACGGCGCCCGAAGCCGGGAGCCGCCAGATAAAAAGCTTTGCGCAGATCCTCACGGCGCGTGTCACGTTCGAGGTCGAACGCTCGGACAGGGAGGGCCAAGACAGCGTGTGCCACATGCTCAGGAGCCGGGCCGAAGCAGTGATCGTCGAAATGAAGCCCGAGGAACGAGGTCCCTCCGCCCGCGTCGTGGGGCTTGCAGATCGCCCCCATGGTCCGCCCAACCTCGAGGGGCATCCACGGACTTGGCATGATCGCCGGGACCCGAGGAAAGACGGGTTCGGCGTCAAACAGCTTCATGGCCGCGGGACGCACGATGGCCCCACGTGCGTCACCCAGTCCCGGAGCATGCCCTCGCGCGCACCCAATGCTGTAAAATCCGACCAGTGATGCGGCCACAAAGAGACGGGATAAGGATTTCATCCGACGACCTTGTCGCACGTCCGCGAATAAGCGATGTCACCAGCTATGGCTCAGCAGGAAATCGGCCCTGTATGGTAGTCAAAAGTCAGGTTTGTTCGTTGCCGCGAGCCACCAGCGTTCCCGCTCTGACTTCGGCAACCGTCGCAGACCCGTCGGACAAACCCGAGTCCACGCAGCGCAAGCGCCTGTGTTTCTGTACGCCGCGTAACAGGCGTCGTCACGCCACGGCGATGAGCTAGTCCGCTGGACAAGCCCACCGAGGTCTATGGTTTTGCGGGCCTGCGCCGTCACCCGCAGTGAACCGCGGCGGCTTTCCCGGAGCCTGTCCGGTTCGGGTCAGGCGGCCAAGGCTCGGACCTCGGCTTCGGCAGAAGCGGCGGGTTTCCGTCTCGGCGGGAGGCAGCGTGCCGATCGGTTGGAGCGGCCGCCGGTGGTTGAACCAGTCGACCCATTCGAGGGTGGCGTACTCGACCGCCTCGAACGAGCGCTCAAGATCTCACGCCGCAGCGTCCATCGCGCCCTACAGGACGCAGCATCACCGGAATCGCTCGGGCCGTCCCCGCCCCTCGAATGACTGGTCGGGCCGCTCGCGCCCCTCGTGTGACTGTACCATCGGGCTCCAGAAGCCATCCGGCGACCAACTGTGCGGCTGCACGGGAACATGCCCGCCGTCCCAGTTGCGAGGCCTCATGTCGGCGATCAGCCTCGACCCAGTCTCGTAGCGGTACATCTCACGGTGGTCGCCATCGGCGCGGCGTCGCACCGCGCTCAGGTCGGTGGTGATGTCGATGGGAGCCATCTTCCGGGAAGCGCTGCGCGGCGCGCGCTTCGCGGTCACGGGCTTCGCATCGAAATAGTCACGGTAATCCCCGTACGACTCGACCGCCATCGCGCCGACCGTCGATCCGAGAAGTATGGCGGCTGCGAGCAACGTCTTCACTATCCCACACCTTCTGCATGCACGGTGGCGTCTAGCAGATCCGCGTTTACGTCGGCCCGCCGAACTGTGTAGGATTGTAGGCGATCTTCCAGAGATTGCGGTGACGTGCGGCACAGGCCGGATGCCGCTCAGGCCGCACGAAGGCGCGGCTCTCCAGCTCTCACGCAGCTCCTGATTTAGCTCCGCCGCGCATCCCGATCTTCCTGGCGCAGGGCAGCACGGACAACCGCGTGCCGCCGCGGGTGACCGAGGAGTATCGCGCGCGGCTGTGCCGAGCCGGCAGCCGGGTCGCGTTCGACCGCGTGCCTGGCGTGGACATCTGTCGATGGCCAAGGACGCTGCGCCGGCGGCCCTCGACCGGATCGGTGACCGCTCCGCCGGCGTGCCGGCACCGAGCGAGTGCGGCGAGCCTTGACCGCCGGACGGCGCCCTTTAGGGTCGGGTCCCTCCGCTGGGCAAATTCGAGACTGAGGGGATACCGCCTCAGGATATGCGACCGAGCGAGCCACGTAGCGCGGGAGGCGGGTCCATGACGGACATTCTCATCGTCGGCGCGGGGCCGGTCGGTCTGACCATGGCGGCGGAGCTGGCCCGCTACGGCGTCGGAGTGCGCCTGATCGACCGCGCCCCGCACGCCACGGAGACCTCGAAGGCCCTCGTGGTCTGGTCGCGCACCCTCGAACTCATGGATCGCATGGGTTGCACGCGAGCCTTCCTGGATGCGGGACTGCGCGCTCCCGGTGCCTCGATCCGCAGCGGCGGCAAGGTGCTCGGCAGCCCGCGCCTGGAAGGCGTGGCGAGCGCGTACAACTTCGCCTTGATGATCCCACAATGCGAGACGGAGCGCCTGCTCACCGCGCAGCTGGGCGCCTTCGGCGTCGAGATCGAGCGTCAGGTCGAGCTGGTCGACTTCGCCGAGACGGCGGACGGCATCGACGCGCACGTGCGACACGCCGACGGACGCGAGGAGACGGTGAGGACGCCGTGGCTGATCGGCTGCGACGGTGCTCACAGCACGGTCCGGCACAAACTCGGCATCCCGTTCTCCGGCTCGGCGCAGGGGGACGACTGGCTGCTCGCCGACGTGCGCCTCGAGGGGCCCGCAGCACCGCCGGCGGACGAGATCGCGACCTACCTGCACCGTGACGGCCCCTTCGTCGTCTTCCCGATCCCGGGCGGTCGGGCGCGCGTCATCGCGACGGTGGGCAAGGCGGATGCGGCGCACCCGCGGCCGGAGCCCACCCTCGACGACGTGCAAGCCCTCGTCGATCAGCGCGCCGGCGGCGGCTTCCGCGTGTCTGACCCGGTCTGGTTGACGCACTTCCGCATCAACGAGCGCAAGGTCGCGGATTACCGGCGCGGGCGCGCCTTTCTCGCCGGCGATGCGGCGCACATCCACAGTCCCGCAGGCGGACAGGGGATGAACACCGGTATGCAGGACGCGGTGAACCTCGCCTGGAAGCTGGCGATGGTGGTGCGCGGTCAAGCGAGCGCGTCCCTTCTCGACAGCTACAGCCCAGAGCGCAGCGCGGTCGGGGAGCTGGTCCTGCGCAACGCGACCCGGCTGACCGACATGGCGACGCTGTCGAACCCGGCAGCGCAGACGGCGCGCAACCTCGCGCTGCGCTTCCTGCTCGGCCTCCATGTCGTCCGCGACCGGATGGCGACGCAGCTGAGCGAGATCGAGATCGCCTATGCCGACAGCCCGCTCTCTCTCGGACACGGCGCCGGGGCGCGTTGGGAGCCTGCTGCCTACGCGGGACCGCCCCCGGGCGCCGGCAGCGAGCCGCGCTTCGTCCTCTATGCGGCGGACGCGACGCGTGGGGCTGAACTGATCGAGCGCTTCCCCGGCCTGCTCGAACCGACGCGTCGGTCGCTGCCGAGCGGTTCCGACCTCATCGTTGTCCGACCCGACGGCTATATCGGTCTGGCTGCGAGGGACGGCGCGTGGGAGACCGCCGAGCAGTATCTGCGAGCCCTCGCGTAAGGTCCGAGCACCACCTGCTCCGCGCTCGTCTTCTGACCTCGCCGCATGCCCGACTTCTTCGGTCCTGGCCGATCCTCTCAATCAGCCCGGTCCAGAGCCAGTCGGTCAGGTCACACCGGCCTGTCCGTCACGCCCGCTTCGTCACCTCCGCCCACGCGACGTCCCTGGAATGGTCCACGTCGCGCTCAGAAGCGCAGCTGCATCCGAGCAGTCCCCGCATGCGAGAGGAAGTGATCGCCGACTTGACCCTGATACTCGCCGGTCACCTCGATGCCGCCACCGAGGCTGATCTGAAAGCCCAGCCCCATCTCGCCGAGGCGATCGGGGATCGACGATTCCGTAGCGAACAGCCCGAGAGCGCCGGTCCCCTGGAAGCTCGCCCGACCGGTGAAATGGTCGTCCGAGAGGAGCGTCACGCCGAGGATACCGTAAGGCCGGATCCAGCGCCCCGCATCGAGGTCGATCCGGCCGCCGATCTCCAGCATCGGGCTGAACGCCACCAGCGTCTTGGCGACCGGTCGCATGTCGAGGTTGAAGCCGGGGGCCCCGGTCTCTGAATAAGCAGGACTGTAGCTGTAGAGCAGATCCAGATCCGCGTAGGGCTTGAGATACCAATCGCCGAACAGGACTTGGTAGCTTGCCCGCAGCCGCCCGCCCGCCGAGAGGATCCCGGACTTGCTGCGCGCCGTGGCCGTGGCGCCGCCGAAGTCGATCAGGCGCCTGTTCTCGGCCCAGGAATATCCGAGATTGGCCGATGCCGCGAGCAGCCAAGGGCCGATCTGGTGCTTGAGCGCCGCCGAGACATCGCCGGCATCGCTGGTCGTTCCGGTGATCCGGTCGGGATCGCTCTGGATGGCGCGGGTGTAGGCGCCGGTCAGACCGAAGAACCAGTCAGGGGCGAACTCGGTCTGAAGGCCGGTCTGGTAGCTGAGGGCGGTCTGGCGATAGCCGCCGTCCTCCGCGGTCGCGGAAAGGGTCGTGTGGGCGCTCGTGATCCGCCCCCAGACACACTCGCCCTCACGCAGGAGCGTGCCGGTGCCGCTGAAGGCCGGACAGCTCATGGCCCGCTGAAGACCTTTGCGGGTGTCGAGCGTCCGGTCGGTCAGGCTGTCCTGGTTGGACTCGGGCTTCAACTCGTCGAGGGCGGCGGCGTAGGCCTTCTGGCTGTCGACCGAGAGGAAGCGCCCGTAGAGCGTTCCGAGCTGCCTGGTATTGCCGTCCCAGGCATCCTGCAGGCCCTGCGCGACGCTGCGCTGGTCCGGCGTGAGCGTGACGCCCGTCGGCTCCGTGAACCGGGCTCTCGGGACCAGGGAGAGGGTGTCGCCCGACGCGACGATCGACCAGGAGATCGGAACCGCGCCGGAATGGAGGCTGCTGCCGACAGCCATGGCGCCGCTCTCCACGACCTGACCGGCCCGGAGGAAGGCGTACCGGCCGGGCAGCAGCCCGTCGATCAGATGCGGCTCGACGAGGCCCTTCAGCGATGCGGTGCCGGTGACGGTGAGGAGATCGGCGCGCAGGGCCCCCTCCGGGGCCAGGGGCGCCACGTCGACGAGCATCCGCCCGTACGCGCTCTGCTCGAAATTGCCGGTCACCGTCGCTCGGGCGACCTTGCCGACGCCGCCGATGTCGAGGGTGGCGCTGTTGTGCAGGCGGCCGTTCGGCCCCAGGGCGATGACGCCTTCGGGTCCGGTGCGCAGGATCGCCGAGGTGCCACCCGTGTTCTGGAAACCGCCGTTGACGAAGGTGACGCCCCCCGCCGGGCCGGCGGCCAGGTCCACGTCGCCGATCACGGTGCCGTAATTGTTGATCTCGCCGGCGGAGAACGCGCCGACGATGGCCCGGCCCGAAGCCGCGCTGACCACGGCGCGCCCGCCGATCACGATCGTAGTGGAGCGCCCGCCGTCGATGCGGATCGCCGCCCCGGTGCCGCTGCCGCCCGTGACGAGGCCGTTCACCTGGAGGTTGATCCTGCCGCCCCGCTCCGGGTCGGGTTCGAGGCTCCCGTCGGTGCGTTGGACGCCGGACTGGACGAAGATCGCGTTCGCGTCGAGGCCCGACGCGATGATCGATCCGGACGACGCGACGGAGATGTCGCCGCCCTTGCCGGTCGCGTTCAGACGGCTCTGACCCGACGCCCCGGCGGCCGGGCCGGTGAGGTCCAGGAGCAGGCCGCCGCCGCCTCCGAGGCTCTGGGCGAGGAGGCCGTGGGACTGGGCGCCCGACGTGCGGATCGCGCTGCCCTCCTCCAGCGTCACCCGGATCGTCCCACCGTTGCCGCCGGACCCGTCGCGCAGAGCGTAGGGCACCGCGTATCCCATCGCCTGGTGCGCGCCGCCGTAGCCACCGCCGCCGCCGATCGACTGCAGCAGCAGCGCCGGCGCCGCGTCGCCGACGGTGGAGACCTGCGCGCCCGCGGTCAGGCTCACCCCGACCGGGCCGCCGCTCCCCGAGGCGCCGCCCGCGCCGCCGATCCCGAACGTGTAGCGGTGGCCGCCCGGGCCGGCCGCCACCGAGGCGAGACCGCCGCCGCCGCCGATGCTCTGCGCCAGGATGCCCACCGCCCCGAAGCCCGTCGTGGCGACCGTGCCGGATTGCACGATCGTCACGCCGCCACCATCGCCCGCCACGCGCCCGGAGCCGCCGAGCGTCAGGCTGCCGGATCTCTCGGAGACGCCGGCCGGATCCTCCGGTGGGGCGATCCGCTCGATGTCGAGCGCGGCGAGCAGGGCCTCCGCCAGCGCCTGAGCGTCGCTCTTCGTCCCGCCCTTCGTCTCGCTCTTGGTCTGGCTCTGAACCTGGCTCGCGGCCGGCTCCTTGGATGATTCCGTCCCCTCCGCCGCAGCGGCGGGGGTGGCAGCGGCGGGGGTGTCGGCCTCGGCGGAGGGCGCGGAGAAGCTTCCGCCACCGCCGCCGATGCTCTGGGCGACGACGGCATGCGCCTCGGCCCCGGCGGTGGTCACCGAGCCGCGGTTATCGACCCGGACAGATCCGCCCCGGGCGCCGGTCCCTCCCGATCCGCCGACGGTCAGGTTGAGCGTCAGGCCCTTGTTCGCTTGGCTGCCGGCGACCGTGGCGCCGACGCCGTTGCCGCCGCCGCCGCCGATGCTCTGCGCGTAGAGGCCGTAGGCGGCATCGTCCGCGGTGGCGACGGAACCGGTGTTCACGATCTTGGCCGTGCCGCCGATGTTGCCGCTGCCGCCCGTGCCGCCGAGCGTCGCCGTCACGGTCGTCCTGTTGGTCGCCTCCGCGTAGGCGAGGCCACCCTGGCCGCCGCCGCCGCCGATGCTCTGCGCCAGGATGCCGTGCGCGCCGATCCCCATCGTCCGGACGGTGCCGCCGTTCTCGACCGAGACGCGACCGCCGTTCCCGCCCTGCGCGCCGCTCCCGCCGAGCGACAGGGTGAACGCCACGTCGGGCAGCTTGGTGGCGCCCTTCTTCTGCGCGTCCAGATAGCTCGAGACGCTGCCGCTGTAGGACTTGAGCGCCTTGCCGATATCCGAGCTCTTGAGCTGATCCGCCAGGCCCTTATACGTATCGCTGGACTTGATGTCCTTCAGGAATCGATCGAGATCGTCCTTGTTCTCCTTGTCCTTCGCCCACTCCTGGTAGGCGGCGACACCGATCGTCTTCTTGATCTGCGTCCAGATCGTTCCGACGGTGTCGGGGTCGGAAACGTCACGCGCCGCGACGCTGCCGCCCATGCCGCCGCCGCCGCCGATGCTCTGCGCCACGATCCCGTGCGAGCCGTCGCCGCTGGTCGCGATCGCGCCGGCGGCGGCATTGGTGACGGTCACGTCCCCGCCGCTGCCGCCGCTGCCGCCCTGGCCGCCGAGCGTCAGGCCGACGGTGAGCTTGCCGACGGCCGATCCGGACACGGTGCCGCCGTTGCCGCCGCCCCCGCCGATGCTCTGCGCCTCGATGCCGTGGGCGTTCGACCCCCCGGTCGTGATCGCGCCCCGGTTCGTCACCGTGACCGCGCCGCCGACATTGCCCTTGCCCTTCCCGCCGCCGATCGTCTCCGTCACCGAGAGGGTATCGGCGATCGGAAGCTTTCCGACGAGGCCGTTCAGGGTCTTGTCGAAGGAGAAGCCGGGGGCCGCGAGGCTCGCGGCGTTGCCGCCGTTGCCGCCGCCTCCACCGATGCTCTGCGCGAGGATGCCGACCGCGCCGGCTCCCCCGGTGGTGACGCTGCCGGACTGCGTGACCGTGACCGCGCCGCCGATCCCGGCGACGCCCGCGGTGCCGCCGACGCTCCGCGAGACCGTGACATTCTGCTTGAGGCTCAGGCTGTTGCTCGTCGCGGTCGCGCCCCCGCCATTGCCGCCGCCCCCGCCGATGCTCTGGGCCTGGATGCCGATCGCGCCGTCCCCGGACGTGCGCACCGCGCCGCTATTCGCGGCGGTGATGGTGCCGCCATTGCCGCCGCCGCCGCCCGTCCCGCCCAGCGTGGAGGTGGCGGACACGGCCATCTGGCCCGGCGGGGCGACCGCCAGCGCGTAGGCGGCGGCATCGCCGCCGATCCCGCCGCCGCCGCCGACGCTGAGGACCAGCAGCCCCGCGGCAGCGTCGCCGTAGGTGGTGACCCGGCCGGCATTGATCACGCCCGCCGGGCCGCCATTGCCGCCGTCGCCCCCCGAGCCGCCGATCGCGGTGGAGAAGGCGAAGCTCGGCAGCGACTGCCCGCTCGGCGTGGCCAGGGGCGTCGTGATCGCCGTCGCGCTGGCCAGGCCGCCGACACCGCCGCCGCCGCCGATGCTGAGGACGGCCAGGCCGTCCGCCCCGAGACCGGCGGTGGTCACGGTGCTGCTGCTCTCGATGCGGGCCTCGCCGCCGTTGCCCCCCTTGCCGCCGGATCCGCCGATCGCCCACGAGGCGGAGAGCGCCGCGCCCACCGCGATGCTCCTGACGTCGCCGCCGGCGCCGCCGCCGCCGCCGATGCTCTGCACCAGCACGGCCGTCGATCCCGCCCCGCCGGTCTCGATCGCGCCGGCCCGGCCGGTGAAGCGCGCGAGACCGCCATCACCGCCGCCGCCGCCGCTGCCGCCCAGGCCGACCGCGAAGAAGGCCCCGGCCGGGAAGGCGCCGCCACCGCTGCCGCCGCTGCCACCGATGCTCTGCACCAACGCCCCGAAGGCCGCGTCGCCCTCGGTCGTGATCCGGCCACCCGCGTTGACGATCTCCGCGGTCCCGCCCGCGCCCCCGGTCCCGCCGGCCCCGCCGCGGCCGAACCAGAGCGAGATGCCTCCGGCACCGCCGCCGCTCCCGGGCGCCACGTCGAGGGCCGCGAGCGGCAGGGCCGAGAGGGCGCTGCCGCCGCCGATGCTCTGCGCCACGAGGCCGGTCGCCCCGGCGCCGGACGTCGTCACCGTCCCGCTGTTGGTCAGGGTCACCGATCCGCCCGGGGCGGCATCGCCCCCGCCGCCGCCGCCGAACACGCCGCCGCCGCCCTTGCCGCCCGGCCCGCCGACCGATTGCGCCACGAGGCCCAGGGCGTAGTCGCCCGCCGTGACGATCGTGCCGCTCTGGGTCACCGTGACGGTCCCGCCGTCACCGCCCCGGCCACCGGGCCGGCCGCCGGCATCGGGCTGTATCCCGCCGTCGCCGCCGATGCTCTGGACGAGGCCGCCGAGGGCAGAGTCGCCGGAGGTCCGGATGGTCCCGGCCATGTCGAGGCGCGCGGTGCCGCCCGCGCCGCCCGGCGTCACGAAGGGGTTGCTGTAGAAGGTCCCGGACCCGCGGATCGAGCCCGCGCCGCCGATGGACTCGACAATCACCGCGGTCGCCCCGACACCGTCGGTCGTCACCTGCCCGGAGCGTGTCACCGTGAGCGCGGCCGCGCCGCCGGCGCCGCCCCGTCTGGAGGCGGTCTGGTCGGCGTCGGTGCCCCCGCGGCCGGCATCGCCGCCGACCGCACTGACCCGGACCCCCAGGAAGGCCTGCCCCTCGGTCGCGACGCGGGACGACAGGGTCAGGGTCGCCGGCCCGGCATCGCCGCCGGCGCCGACATCCTTCTGGGCGTCGCCGCCGTTCCCACCCCGGGAGAAGACCCAGAACCGCGGGATCGGCCGGAACTGGAGCTGGGAGACGCGGGCGCGCGTCGTGTAGCCGACCTGATCCCCCTCTCCGCTCACATCCTCTCCGAGCGTCACCGCGACGGCACCGCCGCGCCCGCCGCTCGCGCCCGGGACGGATGCCAGCCCCACGATCGCGTCGCCGCGCCCGCCCGCTCCGCCCACCGAACCGGTCCGGATCGTCGCGGCGAGGTCGTTGCCGGCGGCCGCGGCATCGACATTGATCAAGGACAGGTCAGGGCCGTCAGCACCGGCCGTCGCGACGACATTCGACGCGATGACGTTGGCTCTACCATCGCGGCCGCTGGTGGCGGTCACCACCTCGGGCCGAGGTCGCTCCGCGGCGCGCGCCGGCAGGTCGAGGACCAGGACCAGGCCGGTGCTGGCCGCGACGACGAGCCGTCCGCCATCGCGGATCTGCCGGTCGCGGCGTGGGACACAGAGCTGACCTGGCCGGTGACCCATCAGGAACGCGTCTCTCTGCGCCGCTGTCTCAAGAAAAAATCCGGGCCCTCGCGGCTCAGGGCACCCAGCGATCGTCCGCACGAAGTTTTGAATGCATTCCTCTTACATGGTTAACAAAACGTTTAGAACGATCTGTCGGGCCGATGATGGTCCTATTTTTCCCAATTCTGGAGCAATTGTGCGGACTGAGATCGATATTTCTAACAGCGACCGAACCCATATTTCTTGGCGAATTCACGATTTTTAGTATCTGAGTCCATGTTTAAATGCCCTCAGATATTCGAGGCCGCGCCTGGAGCGAATTGAACGCGTCTCGGGTGCAGCAATGTAGGTGCGGTGGATTTCAGACGGTCGGCGTTTCCCACCCCGTCGGGGGACGCGTTTCACACCGCCACAGGCCGGAGACGGAACAGGAATGACGGCTGTCCCTCGACGACCGTCCTGCCGGGTCTCGTCGCCGTAGCCGGCCGTCGGAACCGGACAGGCTCGCCGAGCTGCTCGGTGAGGCAAGGCGCGCGCCGGCGTGGCAAATGGCGACGCCCGCGATATATTAGGATCCGCTAAATAAGAGACCCTGAGAGCGCCCGGATCCGGACCGATGGACGTCGTCACGCCGAACGAACTGCTGCGCCTTCAGGACAGGGCCGGCGACGCGGCCCGTCTGCTCCGTCTCCTCGCCAACGAGAAGCGCCTGCTCATCCTGTGCCTGCTGGTCGCCCGCGGCGAGATGGACGTGACGAGCCTCGCCGAGGCGGTCGGGCTCAGCCAGTCGGCCCTGTCGCAGCACCTCGCCAAGCTGCGGGAGGACGGGCTGGTCGCATACCGGCGCGAGAGCCAGACGCTTCACTACCGCCTGGAGGATCCCCGGGTCGCCCGCGTGCTGGCGACCCTCAAGGACATCTTCTGCCCGGAACTCGCCTGACCGCGTCAGCCACGCAGGATCTCCACCGCGAGTCCCGAACGGTCCGGCCGGTTGCGCAGCCGCAGGCTCGGCCCGCTGCGGCGTGACGCCATCGCGGCGATGGCGAGAGCGAGCCCGCAGCCCGTCGCGCGCGGCGATCGCGGAGGAAGCCCGCGCGCTCCGGGAAGCCGGCCGGCGCGTCGCTCCGGCGCTCGCAGGCTTGCCGCAGAACATTAGGGTGCGCTAAATAAGAACCATCTAATGTTCTCGCGCGGGACAGCGTTCTCCGCCGCCGAGCCGGGCCTCGCCTGGACCGGAGCTGTGGGCAGATCGAGATGGATCACTTCACCCCGGTCGGCGCCCTTCTCGGCGGAGCGATGATCGGCGCATCCGCGTCGCTCCTCCTCCTCCTCACCGGGCGCGTCGCCGGAATCAGCGGCATCCTCGGCAGCCTCTTGGTCCCGCCCGCGCGCGGGACCGCTTGGCGGGCCGCCTTCGTGGCGGGCCTCGTCCTGGCGCCGGTCGCTTACAGGGGTCTCGGGGGCGACTTGCCGCCGGTGACGATCGGGGCGTCGTTCCCGCTCCTCGTCGTCGCGGGCCTGCTGGTCGGCTTCGGCGCGCGCCTCGGATCCGGCTGCACCAGCGGCCACGGCGTCTGCGGCATAGGCCGCGGCTCGCCCCGCTCGCTGGCCGCCACCGGCACGTTCATGACCGTCGCGATCCTCACCGTCCTCGTCGCGCGGCGTCTCGTCGGAGCCTGAGCCATGGCCAAGACCGTCTCCGCCCTCGCCGCCGGTCTCCTGTTCGGCCTCGGCCTCCTCGTCTCGGGCATGGCCGACCCGGCCAAGGTGCGCGCCTTCCTCGACGTGACGGGTCGCTGGGATCCGAGCCTCGCCCTCGTCATGGCGGGTGCCGTCGCGGTCTCGGCCGCCGGTTACCGCCTGGCTCTGCGGCGCGGCCGGCCGGTGCTCGCGCCCAGGTTCGATGTCCCGACCCGGCGCGACCTCGACCTGCGTCTCATCGCCGGGGCCGCGATCTTCGGCCTCGGCTGGGGCCTGGTCGGCCTCTGCCCCGGCCCCGCCCTCACCATCCTGACGGTGGCCCCGGCCGAGGCCCTGACCTTCGTGGCGGCGATGGTCGCCGGCATGCTGCTGTTCCGCCTCGTGCCGCCGGTGCGTCCGAAGCCGAAGGCCGTGCCGGGAGCCGGCGCCTGAAGCGCACCGCTCGGGCAAGCGGGTTCGCTGCGTCGGGATCGGACGCTCCCGCCATGTCGTCCGCGTGCCGGCGTCGCCGTGCGCTCGCGGTCCGACAGCCTCAAGGCGACGCTCTGCGGGCGCGGCGGGCACGGCTCGGGTCCGGAATCCGGCATCGCTCCGGTGGTGGCGGCCGCGACGGTGATGCGGCTCCAGCCATCAGGTCTCGCGCTCCGCGCATCGCGCCCGACGGAGCGTCGGCGGCGCTGTCAGTCGTCGGGCTGGAGCCGCAGAGCGATGCCCCAGGGATCGCGGACAACGAGCGCGCCGTCGTCCGCGCCGAGGGGCGCGTCGGCCTCGCGCAGACGGTCTCCCGTCGATGCCAGGGTCGGTCGATCGACCAGCAGCACCACCTCGGCGAGGCCCGTCCGCCCCTCGGATCTGACGGCCGCACCGCGGCTGTTCCAGACGTTGCCGGCCAGCTGATGGTGGTAGCCGCCGGAGCCGAGGAACAGGGCCCCCGGATAGCGGCACATCACGTCGAAGCCGAGCAGGTTCGCGTAGAAGCGCTCTGCCGCTCCGAGGTCGCCCACCTGGAGATGGACGTGCCCGACGCAGGCGGCGGCCGGCATCGCCGACCAGGGACGTGTCGCGGCACCGACGATCCCGGCCTGATCGAGCCGTTCGTTGCGCATCACGACCGAACCGTCCGACGCACGCGGCCACGCCGATGCCGGGCGATCGACGTAGATCTCGATGCCGTTGCCTTCCGGATCGTCGAGGTAGACGGCCTCGCTCACGAGGTGGTCGGCGGCGCCCGTGAGCGCGATGCCGTGCCTCTCCGCGTGCAGGAGCCAGGCACCGAGGTCGCTTCGGTCAGGCAGCAGGAACGCCGTGTGGAACAGGCCGGCCTCGCGCGGGTCCCGTGACCGCGCGTTCGGGTCACGGCGCAGGACGAGGCGCGTCGCGTCGCCCGTCCCGAGATGCACGGCACTCTCGGTCTCCGAGAGGATGCCGAGCCCGATGATGTCCCGGTAGAACCGCGTGAGCGCGTCGAGGTCGCGCACGGCCAGGGTCACCGCACCGATCCGGTACGGCGCCTCGGCCAGGACGCGGTCCGGCCCGGCCTGGGGCCGGCTCGAAGCGGGTGTCGCCATGGTTCGTCTCCCGATCTCTGTCCGTCCGGCAGGTGGGATCGCCGGCCGGTCCTCAGCGGCTTCTCGTCTCCCGGGCGGCGGGTTCCGGCGCCCCGCGCCAGGATCCGAACAGGCTGAAATGCGGGGTCCCGCCCTCGGACGCGACCGCGACCGTCGCCGTGCGGCCCGCGACCAGGCGGGTCTCGTCGGGAACGTCGTCCAGCTTGATCCGCACCGGGATGCGCTGGGCCAGCCGGACCCAGGCGAAGGTCGGGTTGACGCTGGCCAGCAGGTTCGAGCCCGCCGTGCGCTCGCGGTCCTCGATGCCGCCCGCGAAGCTCTCCACGCGGCCGTTCAGCGTCGACGTCTCGCCCATCAGGCGGACGCTGGCCTTGTCGCCGACATGGATGCGCGGGAGCTTCGTCTCCTCGAAATAGCCCTCGACGCGCAGCGTGTCGCTGTCGATGAGCGCCATCACGCCCCGCCCGGTGGACACGTAGGTGCCGGGACGCAGCTCCATGTTGGTGATGCGCCCGTTGACCGCGGCCTTCACCGCGGAGCGTTCGAGGTTGAGCTTGGCGAGGTCACGGTCGGCCACCGCCTGCCCGTACGCCGCCCTGGCCTCCAGGTCGGTCGCCCGGGCGGCCTCGACCCTCTGCTGGGACGCGGCGGCGTCGCTGAGCTTCTGATAGCGGACGTAGTCGGCCGCGGCCCGCTCGGCGGTCGCCTGCTTGCCCTCCACCACCGCCTCCGCCTGGCGCAGGGCGAGATCGAAGCGCTCGGGATCGATGCGGAACAGCACGTCGCCCCGCTTCACCACCTGGTTGTCCGCCACCAGCACCTCGGTGACGAGGCCGGAGACGTCGGGGGCCACCTGCACCACGTCGGCGCGCACGCGCCCGTCGCGGGTCCACGGCGCCTCCATGTAGTAGTCCCACAGCGCCAGCCCGACGACGATCGCGGCGGCGACCGTCCCGAGGGTGACGAGGAGGCGGAACGAGAGGGCGAGAAGCCGGGGCATGGAGGGATCCGGAAGGTGTGGGCAGGGCGAGACCGGGCGGCCGGACGAGCCCGCCGGTCAGGAGGTGAGAGGGACCGCGACCGAGACGACGAGGCCGAGGAGCACGACGTAGAGGGCGAGGTCGAACAGGGGCCGGTGCCAGACCATGCGGTAGAACCCGGTCCGGGCCAGCAGCCGCCGCACGAGCAGGCTCAGGGCGAAGGCGATCAGCATCCAGGCCGCGAGGCTCGGCACGAACACGCCGTACAGGTCGAGTTCACCCGTCATGCCGCGAGCTCCGGATGCGTGGTGGTGGGCAGCGTCGACCGGTAGGGCGGCGCGTCCGGGAACAGGCCGCGCCGGACGCCGACGAGACCCATCAGCGCGGCCCGGCCGGCCGCCCGCCGCGCGTCGCGGGAGACGGCGTCGAGGGCCCCGTCGACGGCATCGAGCAGGCCGGGGGCGGGCTTTCCCGGCTCGGCCGCGAAGTGCCGCGACAGCGCGACGAGGAGTGCCTCGACCGCCGCCCGGGCCGGCTCCGAGAGCTGCCGCCGGTCGCGCCGCAGTTCCACGACGTTGATGCCGACCCGGACCTCGGCGAGGAGGTCGGCGGTCCATTCCGCGTCGTCGGACGGCAGGGCGGCCAGCCGCGGCGCGATCAGGCCGACCCGGTCGAGCATCAGCGCGGCGAGTTCGAGACCGTTCTGCGCGCCCTGGCGCCCGGCGGCGCGGGCGAGGCTGCGGCGGTTGACGGCCCGCAGGCGCCGCGCCGACCAGCCGGCGCCGACCGAGCGGACGAGGCGCGTGACGATGGCCGCGACCCACATGCCGACGATGACCGCGACGGAGGCGTTGGTGAAGGCCGCGAAGTCCCCCGTGTAGCTGCCCTGGAGGGCGATCATGGCCGAGCCGTTGACCGCCGCGCCCATCGCCAGGGGCGCGGTCCTCGGCTGGGCCATGAACACCCCGCAGGCCAGGAGGGCCGGGGCCAGCGCCAGGGCGAGCATCTCGAAGGTGGTGGCCAGCGGCAGGACCGCGAACAGGTAGGCGCCCGCCCCCAGGGCGCCGACGATGGCCGAGTTGGCGAAGCTGACGATGAACGGGGCGGGATCGTCCTGGGCGGCGAAGAAGCAGCAGCCGACCGCGGCCATCATCGGGGCCGCCGAGCCGTGCGGCCATCCGGTCGCGATCCAGATCGCGCAGGTGACCAGGATGGTCAGGAACACGCCCAGGGCCGACAGCAGCGCCATGCCGTGGTCGCGGTGGCGGATCGTGCGCGCCGCCGCGGTGTACCGGAAGGTCAGGTCCTCGGTGACCGGCGTCCCGTCCGCGATGTGCCGCTGCAGGATCCGCGCGTCCTGGCGCAGGTCGATGAAGTCGCGCAGCCGCGCCAGGAGGCTCGCCAGCACGAGGGCGTCCCAGGACGGCCGCTCCCCGAGCCCGGGTTCGAGGGCGTCCGCCTCGGCCTTCAGGCGGTCGGCCTCGGCCTGTTCGGTGGTTCCGGAGGCGAGCCAGCCGGCCATGGCGTCGAGGAGGATGCGCAGGCGCTGCGGCAGCGCGCTCGCCCGCTCCAGCGTCTCGATGCGGTCCGAGACCGCCGAGGCGATGGGCAGGAACATGAGCATGTGCTGGCGCAGAGTCGCCATGGCATCCGCCGAGCGTTCCGCGCCGGTCATGTCGTAGCGCAGCGGCGTCGCCAGGGCATCGAACGCGACCGCGTCCGAGGCCAGCTTCAGCCGGGTGGCCTGCGTGTCCGTCGTCGCGCGGGTGCGGCCGAGGACGTCGATGACCCAGCCCCGCGCGTCGCGCAGCCAGAGGTCGAGCCGGCCGGAGATCACCGGCGCCACCGATTGCGGCAGCACGATCGTGTTCACGAGGCTGGCGCAGAGGATGCCGAGGGTGATCTCCTCGGCCCGGGCCACCGCGACATCGAACATCGTCCCGGGATCGCCCACGGCCGGGAAGCCGATCAGCGCCGCCGTGTAGCCGCCGAGCATCATCAGGTAGCTGCGCGGGGTCCGGTCGAGGAGGGAGAAGTACAGGCACGTCGCGACCCAGGTCGCGATGGCGAGCGTCAGGAGTTCCGGCGCGTTCACGAGGTTCGGCACGAGGGCGACCGTGACCACGGCCCCGAGCAGGGTGCCGAGCACCCGGTAGAGCGCCTTGGAGCGGGTGGCGCCGGCCAGCACCTGGCTGGTGATGTAGACGGTGCCGAGCGCCCAGTAGGGGTTCGGCAGATCGATCCAGAACGCCAGGAACAGGGCCAGCATGCCGGCACCGAAGGTCTTGAGCGCGAAGGCCCAGTCGCGCCAGCCGGGGAGCGTCATTCCGCGGCCTCGCCGCGACGCGCCCCGGCCTCCGCCCCGTCGAGCCCGGCCTCGCCGCGGAGATGATCCTGCAGGGCCTGGAACACCCGCAGGCCGGCCTCCAGGTCCGCGGCGCTCACGGTCGCGAACACCGTCTCCCTGAGGCGCTCGAGATCCGCCTCGATCCGCGCGACGACCGCCTGTCCCGCGGGCGTCAGGGTCAGCACCTTCGCGCGGCGGTCGGTGGGGTCCTCCCGGCGCGCGACGAGGTCCGCCTTCTCCAGTTGATCCAGGAGCCGCACCAGCGACGGCCCCTCGATGCCGATCGCGTCCGCCAGGGTGGTCTGGCGCGGCTCGCCGCCCATGCGGGCGATCAGCACCAGCGGCAGGGCCTTGGCCTCCGAGATGCCGTGGGCCTCGGTCGCCGCGTTGGCCAGGCGCCGCCACTGCCGTCCGGAGAGCAGCAGCGTGTGGGTGTAGGCCAGACGGAGCTGCCGCAGGGTCTTGGCTGCCATCTCAAGCCTCCCGGCGGATCGTGGTGACGCGCATCGAGCGGCCCCGCACCGATATTGATAGTAACCTATCGATTGGCGCGGCGCCGTTCAAGGGCGCGCGCCGGCGGGCCACAACGCGCGGTGGTCCATCCCGCGGATCTTCGAGGCCGGAAGCCCGGTCCGCGAGGAACGCGACGCCGGCCTCGGCGATGCGCCCCTCGCGGCCAATGAGCCGACGCCGGCGCCGTCTCCGCCTGGGGCGCCCCGGCAACGCGGCGTGTGCGGCCGGGGGGCTCCCACCGTCCCGTCCATGCGGCGGGCCAGGCGCCCGGGCGTCCGTGACCTTCGTCACGGTCGCGGAGCGGCGCACAGGGCATGTCAGCCTCCGCAGGCCAGGAGGATCAGATGACGGCTCCGTTCTCCCTCATCAGGCGATGGCTCGACTGCCGTCGCGCGCGGAGCGAACTCGCGTCGTTCAGCGAGCGCGACCTCGCGGATCTCGATCTCGTCGGCTGTGACGTGAAGCGCATCGCATCGGCGCGGTCCGGGCGGAGAGGCGGGGCCTGAGGATCCCGGCGCCGTCAGCGCGGCGACCTGCGCCGGTCGCGTGTCAGGCGGTCGACGGCGAACTCCGCGGCGATGCCGATGACGGCACCCGCCAGCACGTCGGCGGGGAAGTGCGCCCCGCGGAGAACCTGCGCGGTGACGACGCCGGCCGCGGCGGCGTAGGACGGTCCCCTGATCTCCGGATAGGCGCGCGCGGCGGCGCACGCGACGGCGGTGCTCAGGGCGGAATGCCCCGAGGGGAAGGATTGCCACGGACCGATGCCCGTTCCCGGCCATCCCCGCACGTAGACCCCCTCATCCATCAGGACGTTCGGCCGCGTCCGATGCACCGCCCGCTTCAAGCTGGTCTTGACGACACCGGCCAGGAGACCGGCTTGCAGCATGTGCCGCCCCGCTTCCGCCATCCGGCGATCGCGCACCATGAGCCCCAGGACGAGGGTGCCGGCAGACAGCGAGAGCAGGGACTGCCAGCTCCCGATCTCGCTCGCCGTCCCCACCGTTCGAACGACGGGGTGGTCTTTCGCGCGTGCCAGCCTGACGCCGAGGGCGACGTCGGCCGCCTCGAACCGGTTGGCGGTGTCGCGTGCTCTGACGTCGGACGGTCTGTTCGGGGATCGCGCAAGCATGGCCATAAACGCGCCCGACGGGCGTTCGTTCGATGCGGCCCCCGCGAACGGCACCCGCCACCGCACCCGCGCCCGATCAGGGACGCGCGCCGCGTCGGCGAACTCACGGTCCGGACGGGAGAGGCCGTGATCGCCTGAACTCGGGCCCGGCGGATGGAGAGGATCGGCCAGGATCTGAGCCAGGATCTCGGTCAAGACCGGCGGAATCGGACATGCGGCTCGGCCCCGAATACCCGTCAGGCCGGCCCGGAGTTGACGGAATCGGACAGATTGGACAGGTTCCAGTGACTAACCTGTGTTACAGTCAGGGCGACGATGTCCACTGATCTCCCCCAGGGTAGAGTCACGTTCCGCGGCCGCGGTCTGGCCTTCGCGCACGGCGCCAAGCTGGTGCTGAAGGTCTGCCCGCTGTGCTCGCAGTGGAACGCGCCCCGGGCTGCCGACCTCGGGCAGTGCGGCTGGTGCGCCTACACCCCGTCCTGTCGCGACGTCGAACCGGCGCCGAGCCGCCACGACACCGACGTCACCTCGTGAGACCGCGGAGGCTCGGACCGGCGCGCGACGCCGCGCATCGCGACGGTGCGGGCGCGGCGATCCGCACCGATGCCGGCATGCCCCGCGCCGTTCAGCTGTACTGAAGCTCGGCCCGCGCGCGGGAGAGCTTGCGCAGGATACGGCGGATGTGCTCGCGGAGCATGAGGGTCTCGTCCGTCGGGTTCTCTTCCGAAGCCATCGCCGACACATCCAAGACACTTACGGCCCGGTAGCGCATCCGCTCCTCCGCACGACATCACGACGTGTCCTAGCAGCTACTTTCAATTAACGCATCCATCATTTGATCGATTCCGCGCCTCTGCAGCGCGCAAGTTTACGTAGATTTCTCAATCGATGCCCTGATCGGGCCGCGCAATAGAGTTTCCACGTCCCTCGCTTCACCGATCTGGCTTGCGCACGAAATAATCCCGGCCCCGATCAGCTTCGGCCGCTCGGTCTCGTGGCAGACGGTGGCCGGCTCGACACAGACCGCGCGCGGGTTCGAAGGACTTCCCTGCCCCGCCGGCCGGGCGGCGCTCGGGATGCCGCGGACAGGGGGCGCTCTGGTCGAGCCGCGATGCCTTGAACGACGTGCTGAGATCCTGAGCGCGGCCGGATCGGCATCGGCTTTCCTGCGCTTTGACCGCCCCGGAAGGAACTGATCTTCCGCTCTGCTACGACGCGCCGCCGCCGGGGCGCGGCCGGCGCGACGGACACCCCACCCCGGCGCCGGTCGTCCCGGACCTGCGCGTCCGCGCGGCCGCAGCGTTCGGCCGAGCGACCGTGATCGGGAGGTGCGCGCGTCCGGCGTCGCCCGCGCTAGGAATCCGCGGTCCGGCGCCCGATCTCGCTGTCGAGATACACGGACCAGTCCGACAAGGTCGTGAGCTGCGAGCCGAACATCTTGCTGACCTGGTAGTAGCCCAGGGCGCGATAGCTCTCGAACTGGCTCTCCGAGAACCACTGGTTGGCCGTGCTCTCGTGCGGGAAGGCCGGGCTGGTGGCGCCGTAGGCGCGGACTTCGGCGGGGATGTCGTCGAGGAAGCTCGGCTTGATGTAGATCAGCGAGGCCGCGTCGCGGGCCCCCGGATACGCGATCGTACCCCGCGCGTAGCCCAGCGCACCGGCACGCTTGCCCTCGCGCTCGATCGTCGCGCGGGGGAGAATGCGCATCTCGCCCATCTGGACCTTCGCCAGCCCGTCCACCTCGGCCTTCCGGATCACGTTGCCGAGGTCGAAGAAGGTGCAGCGTTCGTCCTGGCCCGCGTCGATCACCACGATCCGCGCGCAGCGCCGCCGCAGCATCTCGTAGACGCCGAGATTGTCGAAATGGCCGCCATCCGAGAGGTAGATCGCCTGCCGGACATCGGTGCTGCGGCCGCCGAGCTCGCTCAGGAGCGCGAGCACGGAGTTCCTCGGCTTGGCGAGCTTGAGGTCGTCCCGGCGCGCCACCGCGGGGTTGGGCAGCCAGGCGCCGAGCCGGACGTTGAACAGGGTCATCAGGAACGCGATCAGGCGCGACGAGTGATAGCCCCAGTTCGGGCTGACCGCCGCCCCGGAGATCGTCAGCAGACCGCCCAGCAGCGGCCCTCGGCCCGCGCTGACACGGTCGCCCGGGGTCTCCATCCCGGCATATTGCGACGTGCGGATGTAGGCCCCGCGCGGGCCGACGGTGCCGGGCCGGTCGCGCGCCCTGTCGGCGCGGTCGAGGATCGCCGAGCCGCAGGCGAAGGGTGTTGCGGTGAACGAGGCGGCCTTCCGCTCCGCCCACTCGGTGTGGAGGAGATCCGTCAGGTTGAGCGTCATGTTGACGACGGGAAGTAGCCGCTTCTCGGTCCCGAGATCGGCGATGCGCGGGCTGTCCTCCTCGTCGAAGTCGGTGAAGGGATCGGCGTCACGCCGCGTCCGCGCCGAGCCGAGGAAGCCCCGGGTCAGGCGGTTGCGGTAGACGCCGTGCATGGAGAAGCGGTTGACGTTGACGCGGCCGAACAGCCAGACGGCCCCGGCCAGGATTGCCGCCACCGCGACGTCCAGGAGCACGATCATGCCGTAGGGGTTGATGCCGCAGACGGAGCCGGCATCGGCGCCGGCGTCCGCGCCGCCGAGCGCCCGGCGCGGCAGCAGGCAGTCGCCCCACCAATCGTGCGCCTGGCCGAGGAAGCGGCCGAGCCACCAGCCCATCAGGGCGAACAGGCTGATCCCGAAGACCGCCGCCATCGCGCTGAGGCCGATCATCACGAGGTCGTCCATGCGTCCCTTGGCGGCCAGGGACTGCGCGCGGACGAAGACCTGCTTGCCCAGGAAGGCTGCGGCCGGGCCGGTGGCGAGGGCGCCGAGCGCGCCGAACAGGGCGGGGATCTGCGCGTCCTGGCGGCCGAGGGCGTCGGCGGACAGGACGAGGCAGCACAGGCACAGGCCCGTCCAGCCCATCGCGGCCAGCAGGAGCTGGCCGTCGACCCGCGCGACCCACTCGCGGTCGAGGTCGGCGCACTCGGCGCTCTTCCGGAACCCGATGAAGATGACGCTCTGGAGAAGGTGGATGACGGTCAGCGCCGGCGGGGCCGCGACCGTCAGGATCTGAGAGACCTCGGCCTTCGCGGCGTCGAAGCCGGCAGCGGAGCCACCGACCAGCCAGCCGATGGACGCGTCGGCGCAGACGCAGATCAGCCCGGCCGAGACGAGGCTGCTGGCGAGCCAGGGACCGAGATTCCGCTCGTACAGCCAGAGGCCCGGATGGCCCTTCGAGGTCTGCCAGATCAGGCCGCTGAGATAGGCCGCGACCTGCACGGCGAAGTAGGCGAGGCCCAGGCGGCACAGGGAGAGGCCCGAGACCGGCAGCGGCTGCTCGAACAGCGCGCGGAGCGTGAACGGCAGCGCGAGGGCCCAGACGCAGGTCGGCGCGATGATGCAGGCCGCGATCCGCGCCGGGGACGCGTACGCCGTGACGCCGCCCGTCCGTGGCCGATGGCTCGGCAGGAGGGTGCAGGCGCTGAACGTCGCGACGAACAGCGCCGCGCTGCCGAGCACCAGGGGCAGCCACAGCGTGCTGCCGCTCGCAGCCTCGAGCGCCGTCCGGTAGGCGAGCAGCGCGAGGGGGACGAACAGCAGCAGCGGGAAGATGATCAACCAGTTGAGGATCGTGTTCCGGATGTAGAGAACGATGCCGGCCCAGGTGTCGCGCGACAGGATCCCGACCTCCGGGGTCAGGTAGTTCGTGTAGCGCCGCAGCTTGGCGAAGATCTCGTTGCCCGAGCCGCCGAGCTGGCGCTCGGCCTCGGCGATGCTGCCGCACTGACGGATGAACGTCTGCAACCAGCCGCCGGCGAAACCGCCCCCCGATACCGTCGACAGGTAGTGGAATTCGCCGAGCATCCGCCGGCTGGCCAGGGCCTGCAGGGCGCCGAGGCAGAAGGTGGCGCTGCGGATCCCGCCGCCGGACAGGCACAGGGCGGCGAGCCGGGCCTGGTCGGCCCGCGCCTGCCAGGGCGCGCGATCGCCGGGCTCCGGCGGCCCGCAGAAATGATCCATCTCCTCCGCGAGCGCCTGCTCGGTGTCGAGGAACCACGCGTCCCGGCCCGTCGTCAGGGCGGGCAGATGGTGGGGAGAGGCATCCGCCTGGATGTCCGCGACACTGGCGCTCATCGCTCCTCCTATCGCCCGCTATCGCCCGCTATCGCCCGCGCTGTGCCGGACCGTGCCGGACTGTGTGGTTCAGCCGCCGGGGCACGACAGCGACCGTGCCCCGGCCGTCCTGATCGGTGACCTCTCGAACATCTCCCCGCCCGATGTCGAAACAAGTGACAATAAAATTTTACGGGATCAATAACCGCTGTATAAACGATATCGACAACAACGGTCGGGAGAACAGGTTACCCGAATCAGCATTGCGGCCGAGCAGGGGCGCTGCACCACCGAAGCCCGAAACTACCGGCGCGCCGACCCTCACAGAAAAACTGTATTCGAACATCATCCATTCGAATGACGCGCGCACGGGGATCGGCGTTTATTGAAATCGGTGAGACGCTTCGCGAAGGCAGGGTTCCCGCCATGTCCCAGGTGCGATCGTGACCCGCTCCCAGGCCGCCCGCCAGACTGCCCGCCACGCCGCCCGCCACGCCGCCCGCGTCGTCGCGCTCACCGCGGCGATCCTGCTCCCGGCGCAGGCCGGATCGCGCGCCGCCGACCGAGGACCGACAGACGGGCCGGGTGACGGGCCGGCAGACGGGCCGAGCGACAGGCCGGACGGCACCCCGCACTTTCTCGAACAATCCTGGACGCCGCAGGAGCGCGCGTGGTTCTACCGGGCGAGCCAGGGCTCGCAGATCATGCCGTATGCCTGGTTCATGTCCCTGGAGCGCCCGGACGACGACACGCTCTTCGTCGCAGACGGGCTCGCGCGCTTCGGCTACCTGCCGAACCCGTACGACGGGACGCGCGGATCGGACCGCAGCGGGCTCCCCATCGGGTTCGTGAAGGACGTCGACGATCGCGGCGAGTGGATCGGCATGACCTGCGCCGCCTGCCACGTGAACCGGGTCGACCTGCGCGGTCGGTCGATCCTGATCGACGGCGGTCCGGCCGATGCCGACATGTTCGCCTTCATCGAGGAACTCGGCCGCGCCCTCGCGCGGACGCGCGACGACCCGGCGCGCTTCGAGCGCTTCGCCCGCCGCGTCATCCCGGCGGAACTGTCGGCGCCGGGGACGGGCCCGTCCGAGCCCGACCGCCGCCGCCTGCGGGCCAGCCTGACGCGGCTGGCCGAGGACTTCTCCCGTTACGTCGCGTCGAGCCGGACCGCGGTGCCCTGGGGGCCGGCACGCCTGGACGCGTTCGGCATGATCTTCAACCGTGCAACGGGCATCGATCTGCGCGACCCGCACAACATCGCCCCGCCCGACGCGCCCGTCAGCTACCCGTTCCTGTGGGATACGTCGTGGCACGACCGGGTGCAGTGGAACGGCTCCGCCGCGAACGGGCTCGCCGTCGAGCGCCTGGGCCGGAACGTCGGCGAGGTGCTGGGGGTCTTCGCCCGCACCGACATCCGGGAGCCGACCCTGCCGCCGCTCTGGTTCGAGACCTCGGCGGACCGGGTCAACCTCCTGCGGATCGAGAACCAGCTGGGCGCCCTCACGGCGCCGGCCTGGCCCGACCGGATCGCGCCGCGCACCGAGGCGCAGGCCCGGGACGCCGCGGCCGGCAAGGTCCACTACGACCGGTACTGCCTGTCCTGCCACGCGATCGCCCCGACCGGCGCGAACCGCACGCTGACGGTGACCCTGACGCCGCTGGCGGAGATCGGGACCGACCCGAAGATGGCGACGAACGCCGTGTCCCGGCGCGCGCGGACCGGGATCCTCGAAGGGGTCCGGATGCCGTTCCTGGCGACGACCCCGCCGCTGGCCGCCGAGACGAGCAGCCTCGAACTCGTGGCCACGCTCGTCGCCGGCGCGATCCTGGCGCCCCTCGACCGCGCACCGGACCAGGCGGGCGTCGGGGCGGACCAGGCCGTCATCCTCGACCGGCTGCTCAAGCGCGGCACCGCCGCCCTCGAGGCCCGCAACGCGATGCTCGACGATGTCTCGACCGCCGGCGGCAAGGGCCTCGTCGCCGCGTTCGTCGGTGCGCGGAGAGACCGCGACCTCATGGTCTACAAGGCACGGCCGCTCAACGGCATCTGGGCGACGGGCCCGTACCTGCACAACGGCTCGGTGCCGAACCTGTACGAACTCCTGCTGCCGTCCAGCCGGCGATCCAGGACGTTCCGGGTCGGCAGCCGTGAGCTGGACGAGGACCGGATCGGGTTCCGGTCCGATGTCGGGCCGTTCCTGTTCGACACCGCGCTGCCGGGCAATGCCAATACCGGCCACGAGGGGCCGGCCTACGGGACCGAGCAGCTCGACGACGCGCAGCGCCGGCAGCTCCTGGAGTATCTGCGAACCCTGTAGGCGCGCTCCGCGGTTTCGATTTCTATCTTATCAGTATTGATTTGTCGTTCGATTGCATCCGTAATGGAACAACCGATTTCGGCACCTGCCGGTCCGACCGGATGGCTGGAGATCTGACAGCACTCAAGACTCGCACTCAGCGCGGAGCGTGGCCATGCAGGATCTCGAGGCGTATTCGGTTCTGGTGGGGTCGATCTACGACCGCGTCGGCCAGCCGGAGGAGTGGTCGGCGCTCCTGGAGGATCTGACCGATTTCGTCGGCGGCCGGGTCGGCCAGCTCGCCGTGTTCAGCCTCGACGGGAACCGCAAGCCGCTCTGGGCGGTGTCCGGCTTCGAGCGGTCGCGGTACCGCGAGTTCCTCTACCGGCACGCCACCGAGGATCCGCGTCTCCCCTACATCCTGTCGAACCAGGGCAAGGTCATCCGCGCCGAGGAGGGGGTCGACGCGGTGCAGTTCCGCGAGTCCGCCCTGTTCAAGGAGGTCGTGCAGCCCTTCGAGATCGAGCACAGCCTCGTCACCTACTTCGCCAAGGAAGCCGACGTCATGGCGACGCTCGCGGCGATGCGGGGCGAGGAGGGCGGCCCCTTCCGGTCCGACGAGGTCCGGCGCCTGGCGATGCTCGTCCCGCACCTGCGCCGGGCCTTCGAGCTGTACGCATTGATGCGGCAGGCCTCCGAGCGCACGTCCGATCTCGCCTCCGCCCTGGACCTGCTCGACGCCGCCGTGATCCTCACGGATTCCGACCTGCGCGTCGCGCACGCCAACCGCGCCGCCGAGGCGCTGGCGCGGTCCCGGACCGGCCTGTCCTTCGTGAAGGGCAGCCTCGTCCTCAAGGACAGCCAGACCGGGCGGCGGATCGCCCGCGCGGCCGGCGAGGCGCTCGCGGCCGCGAGCGGCGACGTCGCGATCACGCAGGCCGACCACATCACCGTGACCTGCGGCGAGAGCGGCATGCCCTACCGGGTGTCGCTGCACCCGCTGTCGAAGCGGCCGGCGGGCACCGGGTCGAAGGTGCGGGCCGAGCTGGCGATCGTGATCCGGACCGGGACCCCGAAGGTCCAGGGGAGCAACGCCGCGCGGCTGCAGAAGCTGTTCGGGCTGACCGCCGCCGAGTCGATCCTCGCCAACGCGGTCGCTTCGGGACGGTCCCTCGACGACCACGCCCAGGACCGCGGCATCGCGATCTCGACCGCCCGCACCCAGCTGCGCGCCCTGTTCGCCAAGACCGAGACGCACCGGCAGGGCGAGCTCGTGGCGCGCCTGCGCGAGGGGCTGGACGTCTCGCTCAACTGACCACCGGGTGTCGGGCCGGACGGCCCGCGCCGCTCCGCGAACGCCACAGGAGGTCGTGCATGCGCGCCGCCGCTCCCGAGACGCCCTGCCTCGCCTTCCTAGAGGCCCTGCCGGTGGCGGAGCGCTGGCAGCGCGCCCGGGACTGGATCGCCCGCGCGCCCCGGCCCTTCTTCGCGCAGCTGCGCGCGCGGCGGACCGCCCTGGATTGCGGCGCGGCCATCCTCGTCGCCGGCCGCGCCGAGGTCGAGGAGATCCTGTCCCTGCCGCAGGTCTTCTCCGTCGCGCTCTACAAGCCCAAGATGGGCGAGTTCATGCTGGCGCTCGACGGCACGGAGGTGAATTACCGCGACAAGGCGGTCATGCGCGCCGTGCTGTCCTGGCGCGACCTCCCGGCGATCCGCGATCTGGCGGGCGCCGAGACCGACGCGGCCCTCGACGCGGGCCTCGACCTGGGGCTCGACCAGGGCGGCGGATCCATCGACGTCGTGGCGTCGGTCTCGCGCCGCGTCCCGCTGCGGATCGTGCAGCGCTTCTTCGGGTTCGCGGCGCCCGACGCCGACCTGCTGCGCTGGTCGTACGCGAACCAGTTCGACCAGTTCAACAACCTCTCCTTCGACGAGCGCCCGGACGCCGACGCGATCCACGCGGCGGCGGATCTGGCGCGCCAGGAGATGCGGGCGGCCTTCGCCAGGATCATCCCGGCGCGCGTCGCGGCGATCGAGGCCGGCGCCGACCTGCCCGACGACGTCCTCACCCGGCTGCTCCGGCTGCACCTGCCGGCGGCGACCGGCTTCGGCATGGACCGCGTCGTCATCAACGTCGGCGGCCTGCTGATCGGGGCCATCGAGACCACGTCGGAGGCCGTGGTGCACGCCCTCGCGGAGCTCCTCGGCCGGCCGCAGATCCTCGCGGCGGCCCGCGCGGCCGCCCGGACCGGACCCGCCGCCTTCGACGGCTACGTGTGGGAGGCGCTGCGCTTCGCGCCGATCGTCGCCTTCATGTTCCGCCAGGCGGAGACCGACCACGTGCTCGGCCGGGGCAGCCCGGCCGAGAGCCGGATCGCCAAGGGCCGGGTCGTCCTGCCCCTCAGCCTGTCGGCAATGTTCGACGCGACCGGCGTGCCCGACCCGGACCGCTTCGACCCGGCCCGCCCGGAGCAGACCTATCTCCATTTCGGCCGGGGCCATCACGAGTGCCTCGGCCGCTACGTGGCGGGCGCGATGGTCCCGGAGATCGTTCGCCGCATCCTCCTGCGCGATGCCGTGCGGGCCGAGGGCGCGGTCGAGGACGGGGGCACGCCGTTCCCGACCGCGTTCCGCATCTCCTGCGCCGGCCGGCCGGCGGGGGACGCCGGGCCCGGTTAGCCCGGCGCGCGCGGGACGTCGCCGACACCGCGCCCGGTCCCTCCGTCGCGAGCCCGGGCGGCGCGCGACCGCGCGCGCCCGGATCCGGGGCGTCGCCCGGAGCCCCGCCCGATCGGCGCCCGGCCGCGCGCAGGTGCCGGCCGTCCCATCAAGGCTTCGTCACCGCAGAGCCCGGAGCATCGACATGGCATCCTTCCAGGATTTTCAGGACGGCTACGAGCGGACCTGGGCGTCGCTCCAGATCCGGCCGGAGAAGCTCGCGACCGTGCGCAAGCTCGCGCAGCAGCTCGCCGCCGGCAAGCCGCGCTACCAGGAGATCGAGGCGCGCACCGGCGTGCCCTGGTGGTTCATCGGGCTCTGCCACTACCGGGAATCGACCTTCGACTTCGACACGTATCTCGGCAACGGACAGAAGCTCGGACGGCGCACCACGATCGTCCCGAAGGGGCGCGGGCCGTTCACGGGGCCGCAGGCCTTCGTCGAAGGGGCAGTCGACGCGCTGCGCCTCCAGGGTCTGGTCGGGCTCGGCGACTGGAGCGTCGCGCGGGCCCTCTACCGGCTCGAGGGCTTCAACGGTTACGGCTACCACGGCCGGGGCGTGAACTCGCCCTATCTCTGGGGCGGATCGACGGCCTACGGGCCGCCGGGCGCGCGCGGCGGCAAGTTCGTGCGCGACCACGTGTTCGACCCGAACGTGGTCGACACGCAGATCGGCACCGCGGTGATCCTGCGGAGCCTCATCGACCTCGACGCGACGGTCGCGCTCGCGGCGCCGCGCGCCGTCGAGGCGGCCGTGTCCCGCGAGCCCGACGACGAACTCGCCGACAGCACGCTCTGGGTCCAGCAATCGCTCAATCGCCTCGGCGCGACGCCGCCCCTCGTCGAGGACGGCCGGAACGGGCCGCGGACCATGACGGCCGTCGCGACGTTCCAGGCGCGGTGCGGTCTGGACGATACCGGCCTCGCGGACGCGCGCACGATCGCCGCCATCCAGGAGGCGCTGCGGCCGGCGGCGCCGGACCACGCGGTGCTGACGCGGATCCAGGACCTGGAGCGACAGCTCGCCGCGAGGGCGGTCACCCCGATGCAGCCCGCCCCGATGCAACCTGCCTCGATGCCCCCGGTGGTGATCGCGCCGGCCGCGCCGCCCGCCGACGTCGCGGCGCGGCTCGACGAGTTCCTCCAGGCCCTGCGCCGACAGATCGACGGTGCGCGCCTCCCGACCGCCCCGATCTTGCCCGGCCCGCCCGCGGCGCGTCCCGACGGCGCGGTCCTCGGGCCGGTCAACGGCGCGCTCGGGCAGACGATCGGGCAGCTGCTCTCCGGCAAGAAGTCGGCGATCGGCATCATCGGCGCCGTCGCCACGCAGATCCTGTCCCAGGTGCCGCTCAACACCGGTCTCGGGCAGGTGCTCGCACAGCTCACGCCCGCCTTCGGGCTGAGCCCCTACACGATGCCGATCTTCATCGGGCTGACGGCGTGGGGCGCGCTCGGGAAGTTCGAGAAGTGGAACGCACGCGCGGGGCAGGCGACCCCGTAGCGCGCGGCGGGCTCCCGGGAAGTCCGGCGCTCACGACGCGCCGCGCCCGCTCACTCGGCGAGCACGAAGGCGAGGCCGAGGATCGCCACCAGCAGAGCCCCGCCCGCGAGCTCCTCGCGCGGCTCCTCTGCGAAACGCGCGGACCGGCTCGCGCTGGCGATCCCAGCTGCGGCGAGCCCGATGATCAGGAAGCCGAGGCCGAGCAGATCGGTCGTCTGAACGGACGGTAGCATCGGTGGTCCTCCGTCAGAGGTGCCTCTCACCCCTCTGGCCAAACCCAGTGCGCCTCGACATGCGCGATCAGC
This sequence comes from Methylobacterium sp. 275MFSha3.1, assembly GCF_900108435.1. Lineage (NCBI taxonomy): Bacteria > Pseudomonadati > Pseudomonadota > Alphaproteobacteria > Hyphomicrobiales > Methylobacteriaceae > Methylobacterium > Methylobacterium sp. 275MFSha3.1. The sequence goes on from NZ_FNWP01000020.1 coordinate 40,104, forward strand.
CCGAGCGCGTGATCGCGGACGAGGATCGCGGCCCGATCCGCGTCGCGTGCCTGCAAGGCGGCGATGATGGCGGCATGCTCGCGCATCGAGTCCTCGAGCCTCCCGGCCCGATGGAGGAAGGCCGACCGGATCGCCCGCATGTGGATGAACAGGTTGGTCGTCATCTCGACCATCAACCCGCAGCCGCCGAGACGGATGATCGTCCGATGGAAGTCGAGGTTGGCCTCGTCGTAGGCCTTCAGATGGTCGGGCAGAGTCGCGATGTCGAACGCCTCGAAGGCCCTGCCGAGCGCGCGGAGATCGGCATCCTCGGCGTTCCGTGCGGCGGCATGGGCCGCCATGCCTTCGAGCGCGGCCCAGACGGTGATCATCTCGACGATCTCGCGCTTGTTCTTGCGCGTCACGAAGAGGCCGCGGCGCGGCACCGTGGAGACGAAGCCCTCCCGCTCCAGGAGCGTCAGGGCTTCCCGGACCGGCGTGCGGCTGATGCCGAGATCCTGCGCGATCTGGTGTTCGTGCAGCCGGATCTGCGCCGATCCGGCGTAGAGATCCATCGCCAGGATCGATTGCTTGATGCTGTCGTAGGCCTGTTCACGCAGACTCAGGGTCTGTCCGATCGAGGCTAGACCCAGAGAGGTCTCGGAAGGCTGCAGCACAGTCGAACTCCGGGAACGCGAGAATGGATTCTGGCCTCAGGTCCTGGAATGGCGCCGAGCGCGGCCGGGCTATCGCGTGAGAGCGAGGCGCCAGGACAGCCGTCCCTCACCCGATCGTCGACGGACGCCCGAACATGCGCGATCGTCCGCGGCGCCCTGCGTCTCGACGAGACGGTCTCCGTGCGGGCCAGCTGCCCGGTGCTGGCCGACCCGGCTCCGGAATTCCGGAGCCGGGTCGGGGAGGCTTCGCCCCGGCCGCGGAGCGGCGGGGGCCGTCGCTCAGGCGTGGGCCAGCTTCATCGCCGGAGCCGCCGCGTCGTTGTTCGCCGCGTGGTGCTGCTTGAGCATCGGCCGCAGGACCGCGATCGCCAGGACGGCGGCGATCAGGTCCATGGTCGCCACCGTGTAGAGGACGGTCGCCCAGGTGCCGGTCGCCTGCATGATCAGGTTGCCCACCGGCACGAACAGCGCGGCGAAGCCCTTGGCGCAGTAGAGCACGCCGTAGATCTTGCCGATGTGCTTCGAGCCGAAGGTGTCGGCGGCGGTGGCGCTGAACAGCGAGTAGACCTCGCCCCAGGCCAGGAACACCACACCGGACAGGATCACGAAGGCCCACGGGTTGGAGCCGAAGTAGCCCAGCGCCACGATGCCGATACCCTCCATCGCGAACGCGATGAACATCGTCTTCTCACGGCCGATCCGGTCCGAGACGAACCCGAAGAGGGGGCGCGAGATGCCGTTCATGATCCGGTCGAGCATCAGCGCGAAGGGCAGCGCGGCCATGGCGAAGAAGTACAGGTTGACCTGGAAGTTCTTCACCCCGAGATCCTGCGCGATCACGCCGAGCTGGGCCACGGCCATCAGGCCGCCCGTCACCGTGCAGGTGAACATCAGCAGCATCACGTAGAACACGGGGGTGCGCAGCGCCTCACCCAGGGTGTAGTCGCGCCGCGACTGCAGGACCTTGGTGGAGAACGGCACCTGATCCTTGCGCGGGGCGCGCATGGCGATGGCGGCGGCGATGATGATGGCACCCTGGATCAGGCCGAAGACGAAGAAGGCCTGGGCGTAGTTGCCGCCGTCGATCATCTTGGCGATCGGCAGGATGGTGAGCGCCGAGCCGGCGCCGTAGCCGCCCGCCGTGAGGCCGACCGCGAGGCCGCGCTTGTCCGGGAACCACTTGAGCGCGTTGTTGACGCAGGTGGCGTAGACGCAGCCGACGCCGATACCGCCGGCCACCGAGCCGAGGTAGAAGCCGCTCAGGCTGGTGGCGTAGGAGTTGATGACCCAGGCCAGGCCCGTCATCAGACCGCCGAACATGACGACGCGGCTCGGGCCGTACTTATCGATGAAGTAACCCTCGATCGGGGTCAGCCAGGTCTGGACGACGACGAAGATCGTGAAGGCGACCTGGATCGCGGCGCGGTCCCAGCCGAAGGTCTTCTGAATCTCGGGGACGAACAGCGTCCAGGCATACTGGATGTTCGCCGCTGCAACCATGCAGATCACGCCGAGCACGATCTGCAGCCATCGATTTGTACTGGGTACTGCCGTAGCCGGCGTGGCATTTGGCATGGCCATGAGCTTCCTCCCTCATTCCTGCGCTGACATTCAGCGGCGTGCTATAGGATTGGCGTGCACGCCGACGAATTCCTTGCCCGCGCCGGAACCTTATGTCGGGTTCCGAAATTGGCACGGCGGCATGCATTATTCTGTGTGCCAGGAACGTATGGCAAGCAGAATAATTCATCCGTTTCGGCCGAGAATTCGGGATTAGAGGGCGATCTCGCGCGTGCTACCGGATCGCGCGGCCGGCCGCCGCTCTCGCGGATGCCCGTCCTCGGTGTGCCGGCGCCATCTGAGACCCGGCCCGCGGCGTCGGCGCGATCCCCAGCTTTGAGGATCGGACGACGTGATCGCTCGGCCCTGAACAGCACCGATGCAGACGATCGGCCCGGATCGGAGGGATCGACGGGCGACGCGGACGGCGGCGCCGGGTCGCGGGGCGCGTCAGGGAATCAGCTTGCCGGGATTCATGAGGTTCCGGGGGTCGATCGCGCGCTTCAGGGTCCGCATGAGGCCGAGCGCCTCCGGCCCGTGCTCGCTTTCCATGAAGCGCATCTTCTTCTGGCCGATCCCGTGCTCGCCCGTGCAGGTGCCGCCCAGGTCCAGCGCGCGGGCGACGAGCCGGTCGAGGAAGCCGGCCACCGCGGACATCTCCTCGGGGCTGTCGGCATCGACGAGCGGCAGGGTGTGGAAGTTGCCGTCGCCGACATGGCCGGCGATCGGCGCCGTGAGCCCGGTCGCGGCGATGTCGCGCTTCGTCGCCTCCACGCATTCCGCGAGCCGCGAGATCGGCACGCAGACGTCGGTCGACATGTTCTTGATCGTGGGACCCGGCCGCAGCGCGATCGAGGCCCAGTACACGTCGTGGCGCGCCTGCCAGAGGCGCGCGCGCTCGTCGGCCCCGGTCGCCCAGTCGAACGGGCCGCCGCCGAGATCGGCGGCGATCTCGCCGAACCGCTCGGCCTGCTCGCGCACGCCCGCGTCCGTGCCGTGGAACTCGACGAGGAGCAGCGGGGTCTCCGGCAGGGCGAGCTTCGAGTAGCGGTTGCAGGCCGCCACCTGCACCTCGTCGAGCAGCTCGATGCGCGCGACCGGGATGCCGGACTGGATCGTCAGGATCGTGGCGTCGCAGGCCGCCTTGATCGAGGGGAACGGGCAGATGCCCGCCGAGATCGCCTCGGGGATGCCGTGCAGGCGCAGCGTGACCTCGGTGATGATCCCGAGGGTGCCCTCCGAGCCGACGAGGAGCCGGGTGAGATCGTAGCCGGCCGACGACTTGCGCGCCCGCCGGGCGGTCGTGACGATGTCGCCGTTCGGCATCACCGCGGTGAGCGCGAGCACCGCGTCCTTCATCGTCCCGTAGCGCACGGCGTTGGTGCCCGACGCCCGCGTCGCCACCATCCCGCCGATCGTGGCGTCCGCCCCGGGATCGATGGGGAAGAACAGGCCGGTGTCGCGCAGGTACGCGTTCAGCGCCCTGCGGGTGACGCCGGCCTCGACCGTGCAGTCGAGGTCGTCGGCATGGACCGCGCGGACGCGGTTCATCGCCCCCGTGTCGATCGAGACGCCGCCGAACGGCGCGTTGACGTGGCCCTCGAGGGAGGTGCCGACGCCGTAGGGCACGATCGGCACGTCGCGCTCGGCACAGGCGCGCACGACGGCCTGCACCTCCGCGGTGGAGTGCGGGAAGACCACGAGGTCCGGCGGCTCGCACGGCGCCCAGGTGAGCTGGTTGGCGTGCTGCTCGCGCACCGCCGGGCTCGCCGTCACCCGGTCCCCGAGCACGGCCCGCAGGGCCTCGGTGAGACCCGCGATCGTCGCCGCGTCCGGGCGGGTCCGCGGGGCGGGAACGGGGGCGTTCATGGGCTGCTCCGATGGGCTCGAACTGGGGCGTCGCCGGGGACGGCGTGTCCCGGGGGGCGCGCGGCCCTGCGACACGGCCTCCGCCGGGAGGACCTAGCAACGCGACCGTAGGTCGATCGGCGGCCGCCCGCCACCCGGGCGCGGCGGGGCGGCGGCGCTGCCCCCTCCCCCCGGGTCGCGTTCACCCACCGCGTCTGCCCCGCCACGTCTGCCCAGCCGCGCCTACTCCGCCACCCGCGCGCCGCGCGCCGCGGCCTGCTCCAGGTGCCGGTCGTGGGTGAGGCAGAGGACCGTCACCATGGCGGCGAGGCCGGCCGCCGCGATGAGGAGGAGGCCGCCCGTGAAGGTGCCGGTGGCGTCCTTGATCGCGCCGACCGCGTAGGGTGCGGCGAAGCCGGAGAGGTTGCCGAGGGCGTTGATGATGGCGATGCCGCCGGCCGCCGCGGCGCCGGACAGGTAGGCGGTGGGCAGCGTCCAGATCACCGGGAGGCCGCCGAAGATGCCGAAGGCCGAGACGCTGAACAGGGCCATCTTGGCGTAGGGATCGGAGACCAGCGCCGCCGCGGCCGTGCCGCCGGCCGCGAGCAGGAGCGCGAAGGCCGCGTGCCCCTTGCGCTCGCCCCTGCGGTCCGAGGAGCGCCCGAGGGCGAGCATGCCGACGATCCCGATCGCGAAGGGGATGAGGCTGACGAGACCCGTCTGGACGTTCGTGAGGTCGAAGCCCTTGACGATCTGCGGCAGGAAGAAGCTGAGCCCGTAGAGCAGCGCCACGTTGCCGAAATACACGAAGGCGACGGCGAGCACGCGCCGGTCGAGGAGCGCCTCCGCGACGCTGTAGCGGCGGGCGGATTCGCGCGCCCGCCGCTCCTGCGCGAGGCGCCCGGTGAGCCACGCGCGCTCGTCCTCGGGCAGCCAGGCCGCCTGCGCCGGCCGGTCCGTCAGGAAGGCCAGGACGATGCCCGCGAGGATGACGGCGGGCAGCGCCTCGAGGACGTAGAGCCACTGCCAGCCCTTGAAGCCCCAGACCCCGTCGAGGCCCAGCAGCGCCCCCGAGACCGGCGAGCCGATGACGCTCGAGAGCGGGACCGCGGCCATGAAGGCGCCGATGATCCGCGCGCGGTAGCGCGCGGGGAACCACAGCGTGAGGTAGAAGATGATGCCGGGGAAGAATCCGGCCTCCGCGGCGCCCAGCAGCAGGCGCACGGCGTAGAAGCTCTTCTCGCCGACGATGAAGGCCATCGCGCCCGACAGGAGCCCCCAGGTGAGCATGATGCGGGCGATCCACACCCGCGCCCCGACCCGCTCCAGGATCAGGTTCGACGGCACCTCGAAGACGAAGTAGCTCAGGAAGAAGATGCCGGCCCCGAGCCCGTAGGCCGTGGCGGAGATGCCGAGATCCTGGTTCATGGTCAGCGCGGCGAAGCCGACATTGACCCGGTCGAGGTAGGAGATGAAGTAGCAGGTGATCAGGAGGGGCAGGAGCCGCCTGCTGACCCGCCGGATGGCGCGCGCTTCCACATCCATCGTCGCCCCCTCGAGGATCCGGAACGGACGCCGGGCGCCCGATCCGACCGGGCCTCCGGTCAATTCGCGGGTGACATAGCCGGGCCGTCGGCGCCCCGATAGGAGCGGACGCGGTGCGGCGGCGGGCGCCTACGCGCCGGGGCGGGACCCGGCCCCGCCGCGACCGAGCGCGTCGAGCAGGAGGTCCGCGACGGCCCGGGGCTGCTCCTGCTGAACCCAGTGCCCCGCCCCTGCCACGAAGTGGCAGCCGAGCAGGCCCGCGCCGGCGGCCTCCTTCATGCGCTCCAGCGCGCCCGGCGCCTGGAACGGGCCCCAGTCGCGCGCCCCGGACACGAACAGGAGGGGGACCTCGATCCGCCGGCCGGCGAACCGCGCGAGGTCGCGGTCGATGCTGCCATCCATGCGGCACCGGTAGCCCTGGAGCGCGCCCTGGAAGCCGGAGCGCGCGTACTCGGCCGCGTAGACGGCGAGTTCCGCTTCCGTCAGCCAGGCGCAGTCCGCGCCGCCCCGCTCCGGCATCTCCGGCGCCACGGTCGCGGGCATCGTCCGGCCTTCATCCATCACGTAGTAGGTCGGCATCTCGGCGAGGGCCTCGGCCGTCCAGCCGGCGAGCGCGCGGGGTCGATTGTCCGGCCAGTCCGCGCTCTTGTGGTGGAAATAGGCGCGCAGGAACGCGGCGAGGCCCTGGGGACTGCGCTCCATGTCGGCGGCGGCACGGCGCGTCGCGTAGTAGCGGTGGTAGTGCGTGCGCGGGCGCGGCAGGGCGGCCAGCGCCGCGTGGATCGGGTCGTCGGCCGGCGTCCGGAGGCCGCGGGCCAGGGCGTCGAGCCCCGGCGCCCCCGCGAAGGGCGCGCTCATGAGGGCGACCATGCCGAAGAGATCGGGCCGCGCCAGGGCGCAGTAGCCGCAGACCCAGGACCCGTAATCGTGTCCGACGAGCGCCGCGACCCTGTCGCGCTTCAGGGCGCTCATCAGGCACAGCAGGTCGAGGAGAAGGTTGTGCAGCCGGTAGGGCGCGAGGTCGTCCGCGAAGGCGACCGGCGCGTCCGCGGTGCGGCCGTAGCCCCGGAGGTCGGGGGCGACGACGTGGTAGCCCGCCGCGGCCAGCGCCGGCATGACCTTCCGCCAGGAATAGGCGATCTCGGGGAAGCCGTGCACCAGGAGGATGAGCGGGCGGTCGGGACCGCCGTCGCCCGCCTCCAGCACGTGCATGCGCAGGCCGTTGACGCCCTCGACGAAGCGGGCGCGGATTCCGGCCGGGAGGGCGGCCGGATCGAGCGGGGGCAGGACGTTCGTCACCATGGCCGCGCGCTCCCGTGCCGATTGTTCGACGGCCGCCGAGCGTACACGCTCCGCGATCCGACCGCGAAATCCGACCCGCGCGCATCCGGCCCTGCCCCACCTCCGCGCCCAGTCGGCGCGCCGCCGAACCGTCAGGCGGTCAGGGCGACGCGGGCCTGCCGGTGCCCGGCCTCGGCCCGCCACGCGTCGCGCTCGGCCTCCAGGCCCTGGATCCGGGCATGGAGCTGCCCGGCATCGATGGCCGTCTCCATCAGCATGTCCTGCGCGCTGGCGAGCTGCTCGCGCAGCTCGGAATTCTCGGTCACGAGGGTCAACAGGATCGCCGCCACGTCGTCGCCCATTCGTCCACCTGCCTCACCGTCCGGGGTCGCGGCTGGTAGGACCGGCATGGTTACCGCTCCGGAAAGGATGGCGGCCGGGCGCCCGCGCCGAGGCCACTGTCCACAGCCGGATGGCGCCGGCCGCCGGGAGGCCGCCCGCGGGCCGCGCCGTCTCAGCCGCAGGAACAATCGTCCGTGCGGGAAGATGCCGTCATGCGCACCCCGCGCGAACGGAGCTGCTCGCATGTTCATGAAGCTCGACCGCCTTCAGGCCGAACTGCCACAGCCGAAGAAGCCCGATCCCAACGCGGCGGCCGCGCTGCAGGAGCTGCTCGGCGGCAAGTACGGGGAGATGTCGACCCTCGGGAACTACATGTTCCAGAGCTTCAACTTCCGCAACAAGTCGAAGCTGCGCCCCTTCTACAGCCTCGTGTCGAGCATCTTCGCCGAGGAGCTTGGGCACGTGGAGCTGGTCTCGACCGGCATCGCGATGCTCAACAACGGCCCCGGCGACGACACCGAGGAGGTCGACGTCTCGAAGGCCCCGTTCCACGACATGCAGGACATCCGGCTCGCCGGAAGCTTCCTGAGCAACGGCGGCGGCGCGACGCCGGTCAATTCCAACGCGCAGTCCTGGAACGTCGACATGGTGACGACGACGGGCAACATCATCATCGACCTGCTGCACAACTTCCACTTGGAGTGCGGCGCGCGCCTGCACAAGCTGCGCGTCTACGAGACCCTGAAGGACCCGACCGGCCGCGAGGTCTGCGGCTACCTGCTCGTGCGCGGCTCGGTGCACGCGCACGCCTACGCGCTGGCGCTCAAGAAGCTGACCGGCGTCGAGATCGAGAAGATGCTACCGACCCCGAACATCGTTCTCGACAAGATTCCGGAGTGCCAGAAATATCTGCAGGAGGGCTCGCACCGGCGCCTCTACCGCTTCAGCCCGGACGACTACAAGGAAGCGGCCGGCGTCTGGTCGAACGACGAGGTCGCGCTGCCGGGGGATCCGCCCGGCAACCTGGAGGTCGTCGACGGCCTGCCGGAGGGCGGCAAGATCCCGGAACTCGACGGCAATTACGGGGCCTTCGCGCCCAACTACGCCCCCGAGGAGATCTTCGAGATCGCCAGCAAGCTCTACAAGAAGGGGCGCTGAGAACCAGGCAGGGCCCCGCGGTCTCAGAACCGCGGGCCGCGCCGTCCCCGGTCAGTACCAGTCGTCGTCGTCGGCGGGCGATCCCGGCGGGAGGGGGCCGTCACCCATCACGCCGGGATCCCCGTAGTTGAACGGAGGTCCGTCGAAGCCGACCACACCGTCCGGATTGTCCGGCGTCACGTTCGGATCGACCTTCAACTCGGTATCCTCGCGCCCGAGCCGTTGATCGAGGCGATCCATGCGCTTGAGATCCTGCTGGATCGGGATGTCCTGCTGGGCCTGCGCGACGATCGGGGGACTTGCGAGGGCGAACACCAGCGCGGCGACGGTCAAGCGTGTCATAGCAATCGGCCCTTCGCGTCCCGGCGCGCTCCTGAAGTCGATGCATACCGTGGACGGACCACCGAGCATAGCATTGACGGCCGTCAACACTAATCGCGCGTGCATGTCGACCGGGCGCGCGCTCGGCGAATGCGCGTCGCCGCCCGGCTCGACCGGATCGAGATCTGCCTTCGTGCCGTGAGACGTGCCCTCCCCGCCGGGCATCATGCGGGCACCGTGCAGGCCTCGTGCAGGTCAGATCGCGGAAGGCCGGCAATCCTGCGGGCGCCGGGCCTGACCGGTCAGCGCGGCTGGCGGCCGGCCGGGCCGGCGACGTGCGGGCCGGCGGAGCGGTCGGCCGGCACGGGCCGGTGGTAGGTGACGGAGATCTCGGGCAGCATCACCGCGGTGACGTCGGACAGGCCGTGGCGTGCGGCGGATCCCTGCGCGGAGGCGGGCGTCGCGAGGGCGGCGGCGAGGGTCGCGGCGAGCGCGGCGGCAGCGAACAGGCGGACGGTCATGGCAAACCTCTTCTGACTTCGGCACGAAGTCATCCGGTCAACTGTCGCGAGTGAGGAAGATCGTCGTTCCGGCGGTCTTGATCGCCTCGGCTCTGTCGGGCCGAATGTCATCCTTCAACATGGATGTTAGGCCGGCGGTTGCCGCGAATGCGTGCGACGCCGCACAATCGTCAGTATCGAATCGAGCGCGAGGTCTCTTCGTCGCGCCGGACCGGCCCCTTTTGGGCGCGCCCGGCACCGCTGCTCGATCCGGCGCGGCGATGGCCGGCATCCGCGACTCGCGGGCGCGCCGGGGCGCTCCCGCCGGGATTTCGTGGACGGACGTTCGCTTTCCGTACTCATGTGGCATCGGAGTGGCAGCCGGCGCGCGACGGCTCCGCTACGGTGCGGACGTCTCCCTGAGGCGCCCTCGATGCTCATCCCCGCCCCGACCATCCGCCGTCTCCTCATGCTGGGGCTCGTGCTCGTCGCCCTCGTCGCGCTCGCGGACGGCGTGGCCCGCCACGAGTTGCGCACGGCCGCGCGCGCGATGACCCTCGCCGACGCGGCCCCGCAGACGGAGCGCGCGTCGGATGAGTAGGCGCTCGCCCCTCGCGGCCGGCCTGACGCTCCTCGCGGCCCTGGCGGGGGCCGAGCCCGCCGCGGCGCTGGCAGCGGAGCCGGCCGACCTGCCGGGCCTGGAGCGGGCGTGGCACGGCTGCGTCCGCGAGGCCTTCGACCGGCAGCCGGCGCACCGGAGCAGGCCCGGCCGGGAGCGGGGCGCCCTGGACGCGTGCAAGCCCCAGGAGGACGCCTACGTGGCGGCCCTGATGGCCGCCCGGCCGATCGACGCGAACCGCCCTGCCCTGGCCTGGGCGCGGACCTGGATGGCCTACGTGGTGGATCCGCTGAGGGACTGGATCGCCGCGCTGCATCGCTGAGCCGTCCCACCCGCGGCCGGGCGGAGGTCGGGCGCGGACGGCCGCCCGCGCGGGGCGGGACGCCCGCAGGTCTCGCGCAGCTCTACCGAAGATGCGCCCCGAGCATTCGCGCCAGTATTGTGCATCCCTTTCCGATGTTCGCGCGTTCCAATCTCGAACCGGCCGATATTTCGGTGCGATTGTCGACATAGAGGAGGCGCGAATGCTGCGCGGTGGATTGCTGTGGCTGCTGGGAATCCCGCTGCCGATCATCCTGTTGCTGTATTTCCTCGGCGTGTTCCACTAGGTCGAGGCGGACGGTCGTCGTGCCCTACACGGTCGAGATCACCACGCCGCCGGTGCGGATCGACGGCGCCGAACAGGCCTCGCGGATGTATCAGCTGCCGGACCCGTTCAGCACGCTGGCCGAGGCCAAGGAAGCGGCGATCGCGCATATCGGGGGTCTCGGCCTCGATCCGGCCGGCATCCTCTACACCGTCTTCGACCGCGAGGGTTTCACGGTCGCCTCCAACGCGGATCAGGGCGCGGGGGCCGGATAGAGCGGGCCGGCGGGTCGGGGTCCCGTCCCGCTCTGCGGGGCCCTCCGAGCCCGGAGGCGGCCTCCCTGCCCGCCTCCGGCCGGTGCGCGGCCCGGGATCCGTGCGCGAGCGGCGGCCCTGCAGGTGTTCCGGGACACGCCGGACCTGAAAGCTTGGGCGTACATCGGGATCACACCGCGAACACAGTCGCGAACCCGATGGAGACGACGATGACCTGGACCAACCGCATCGCCCTGGCGGCGACCCTGATCGCCGGCGCGGTCGCCCTCGTGACCTACGCGCAGGCCCTCAGCCTGCCGGCCCATTTCGCGTGAGCGAGACGGGCCCGGCGGCCGTCTCGCCCACCGTCGCCGCCTGAACGCGCGCCGAACGGTTCCGCGGCGCAGCGTGACTCTTCGCACCGCACGCAGCCGGCCGATCCGGCATCATCATTGCAGTCGGTGATCCCGGGTCTCGCCCGAGACCCGCTGCTCGATGAGAGGCGTGCACGACATGGTCCTGAAGGGCTTCTCCTACGCGATGATCGGCGCCTTCCTGGGCGGCCTCGCGATGACGGTGACCGGCTCGGCCGGGGTGCTGATGGGCTTCTGAGCCGCGGCGGTCCTCGGGGCCGCCCGGGCGACGGACTGCCCGAACGGACGGCGTGAGCGGCGGGGCGAGAGCCCCGCCGTTCCCGTATGCGGACCCGGACGATGCCGCGGTTCGGGTCGAGGCCGCGCTCACGCGACCGGGTCATCCCATTCGATGGCGCGGCGCAGGAAGGTGAGCCCCAGCGCCCGAAACGCCGCCGTCTGCTCGCTGTCCTTGCCGGCGCCGTGCCCGCCGGTCGCGGGCTCGTAGAAGGCGACGTCGCAGCCGAGGACGCGGAGCTTCTGCGCCATCTTCCGCGCGTGGCCGGGATGGACCCGGTCGTCGCCGCGGCTCGTGGCCAGCAGGATCGGCGGGTAGGCCCGCCCGGCCTCGGCGGCGTGGTAGGCGGAGATGCCGGACAGGAACGCCCAGTCCTGCGGGTCGTCCGGATCGCCGTACTCCCCGATCCAGCTCGCGCCGGCCAGGAGCTTCGTGTAGCGGCGCATGTCGATCAGCGGGATCGTGCAGGCCAGCGCCCCGAACCGCTCCGGGTAGCGGGTGAGCATGTTGGCGATCAGCAGGCCTCCGTTCGAGCCGCCCTCGGCCGCGATCCGCCCCGGCCGCGTCACGCCGCGGGCGACGAGATCGGCGGCCACCGCGGCGAAGTCGTCGTGCGCCCGGGCCTTGCCCTCGCGCCGGCCCGCGTGGTGCCAGCGGGTGCCGAACTCGCCGCCGCCGCGGATGTTGGCGGTCACGCAGGTGCCGCCGCGCTCCAGCCAGAGCTTGCCCAGCACGGGCTGGTAATCCGGCAGGCGCGAGAGCCCGAACCCGCCATAGGCCGTCAGGTAGACGGGGGCCGCACCGGTCTCGGCCTCCGGTCCGACCTGAACGTAGGGAACGCGCGTCCCGTCCGCCGACACGGCCTCGTGGCGCGTCACCCGGACGCCGCGCGCGTCGAAGGCCGGGGGCGCCCGACGCAGGACGGCCGGGGCGTCGAGCGCGGGCGGGAAGGCGAGCAGCGCCGGCGGCGTCACCGGATCGTGGGCCAGCGCCAGCAGGGCTCCGTCCGCCCGCTCCGGATCGCCGTCGAGGGGCCAGAGATGGACGGAACCCAGGGCGGGCAACCCCGCGAGGGGCCGCTCGGTCCAGCCGCCCGGCCCCGGCTCGAAGACCCGGTAGGTGGGACGCAGGTCCTCGAGCACGTCCACGATCAGCCGCCCGGCCGACCAGAACACCCTCTGCAGGGCGAGCCGCGCGTCCGGCTGCCAGAGGACCGTGAAGGCGCGGCCTCCCGCCAGCAGGTCGGGGAGCGCGATCGCCAGCACCGTGTCGGTGTCGTGCGCGACGCCGTCCACCGTCCAGGGCCGCCGCAGCCGCACGGACAGGTGGTCGCGGTGCAGCTGGACCCCGGCATGCGTGGGCAGGTCGAGGCGCGCGCGCAGGCCGCCGCGATCGCCGATATGGACAGCCGCGTCGAAGAAGCCGAGCTGCTCGACGACCGTGATCCGCTCGGTCCCGGTCTGCCGGTCGGACGCGCCCCAGACCGCCATGCTGGTCTCGGCGGTCTCGAACAGGACGGACGCGTCGCGCGGGTCCGTGCCGCGCGGCCAGAGCCGGACGGTGCGCGCGTAACCGGACCGCGTGGCCATGCCCGGGCCGAGGGCGCTCGACAGGAGCACCGTCTCGCGATCGAGCCACGTCGCGCCGCCCTTGCTCTCGGGCAGGACGAAGCCGTCGGCCACGAAGGTGCGGGTGTCCAGATCGAACTCGCGGATCACGGCCGCGTCCTTGCCGCCGCGGCTGAGGCGGACGAGGGCGCGATCGAGCGCGTCCCTGAGGATCGTCGCCCCGGCCCAGACCCAGTCCTCGCCCTCCGTCGCCGCGAGATGGTCGAGATCGAGCAGGATCTCCCAGTCCGGGACCGCGGCGCGGTAGCCGGCCGCGTCGACGCGCCGCCACAGGCCGCGCGGATGCGCGCCGTCCGTCCAGAAATTGTAGAGCCAGGTGCCGAAGCGCTGGACGAACGGGATGCGGTCCGACCGGTCGAGAAGCGCGCGGGCGATGTCGCGGTCGCGGAGGAAGCCGACATCGCCGTAGCGGGCGAGCGTCTCCGCGTTGCGTGCCTCGACCCAGGCGAGCGCGTCGGGCCCGTCGACCTCCTCCAGCCAGAGGTAGGGATCGTCGTCGGGCCGCGCGAGGGTCGGCCTGGGGTCGGGGTGGGGGTCGGTTGCCGCGGACATCAGTGGGAGCGTAGCCCCTGCGCGCCACCCTCGATAGGCGCGCGGCATTCTCCCGATGAGCGGTCAATCGTCTCGGACGCGCAGGTGTTCGCACGCCTCGCGCAGGTGGAAAGGACGATCCGGACACGCGGATCAGGACGTTTCCGCATGCGGGGGGCCGATCCCCCTCCCGAACGTCGCCCCCGCGCGCCGTCGACTCGGCCGGCAGGCCGCGCAGGTCTCTCGGGCGCATCTATACTTATCTTTCCAGCGCAATTCGGACCATATCAGATCTTTGACTGTTTTCGCTTTTATCAAATCAGCACATATGCCTTGCATTCGCACCGATCATGGTATTCAATGATGGTTCGGTCGCGTACGGTCTGGTTCGTGCTCTGAGTCCCCATGGCCTCACCGGGGGTCGCTGCGATGCGCGTCGTCGAACAGGGGTTGCGCAGGTCTCGGCTCGCCGAGGCGGCGATGGTCGGCGTCGCGGGCGCCGCCGTCCTGGTCTCGGGTTGTCTCGGCATCTCGCCCGGGTGGGCGGTGGACGCGGACGCGGTCGTCGGGACCTGGCGCCTCGCCGCGGCCACGCGCCGGATCGTGGACACGGGCGAGACCATCGACGCCTACGGCGGCCCGAAGCCGACCGGGTGGATCCATTACGGCCGCGACGGGCGCATGATGGTGGTCTGCGCCCACGAAGGCCGGGAGCGGCCGATCGCCAACGACAAGATGTCCGACGCGGACCGGATCAAGCTCCACAAGACCTTCTTCGCCTATGCCGGGACCTACCGGCTCGAGGGCGACCGGATCGTCCACGACATCGACACGTCCTGGAACGAGGCCTGGACCGGGACCTCCCAGGTCCGGCACGTCGCGCAGGAGAACGGGCGGCTCGTCCTCACGACGGTGCCGTTCAAGTTCAATGTCGACGGCAGGATGAGCGTCATCACCCTAACCTGGGAGAAATACCCTTAGCCCGCCCCCGCAGATCCTGTGCCGTCCCGCACTCATCAACCAGAACATTTCACGATGGAGGAAGACATGCTGCGCCCCCACGTCCTGCACGCGACCGTATTCGCTGTCGCCCTGATGACGCCGAGCCTGTGCCGGTCGGACACCGTGCAGGCCGACGCGCAGAGCGCCGCGAGCCAGTGGGACGCGGCGTATAACGGCGGCGACATGGACGCGCTGGCCAAGCTCTACACGCCCGACGCGATCGTCGTCACGAAGGGCGCGCCGCAGACCAGCGACGGCATTCAGAAGTTCTTCGCCGGGCTGAAGGCGAAGGGGTGGGACGAGCACAAGACGACGGTCAAATCCGCGCTGCCGAAGGACAACCTGCTCATCGTGTCCGGCCGCTGGGAGATGACCGGCCCCGGGGACGGGGGCGCGAAGAAGAAGTTCGAGGGCAACTGGGTGAACGTGCTGGAGAAGCGCGACGGCGCCTGGCGCACGGTCCTGCACACCTGGAACTGATCGCTCCGCCCAGCCGGGGGACGGCCGGGCGGAGCGCCTCCCGGTCTCAGTGGATCGGGCGCGGAACCGTGCCCCGCGCCCGGGCGGCCGGGCCGCCCTCGGCCGGCACCACGCCGGCCTCCAGGCTCTCCAGGCTCTGGCTGCGCGGCTCGACGCCGAAGGCCGCGACCGCCACGATCTGCAGGGCGAGCAGCCCGATCATCAGGCCGGTCACGCCCGCGATGCCGTAGGCCTCGAACAGGGTGACGACCAGGAAGGGCGTCACGATAGTCGCCCCGCGCCCGACCGTGTTGCACAGGCCCGAGGCTCGCAGGCGCACCTCGGTCGGGAACAGCTCAGGGATGTAGATCCCGAACAGCAGGGCCACCAGCACGTAGATCGGCACCGTCAGCCCGAACCCGACCAGCGGCAGCAGGACCGGGTCCAGGGTCATCGGGTAGAGGATCCCGAACAGGATGGCCGTCGCCGAGGCGCCGATGATCGTCGGCTTGCGGCCCCAGCGGTCGGCGGTCAGGGCGCCGATGGCGCTGCCCACCGGCGCGCCGAGCCCCATCAGCAGCGCGTAGCCGAAGGAGGTCGCCACCGAGAGGCCCTGCCGGATGAAGAAGGTCGGCAGCCAGGTCACGAAGCCGTACAGCAGGGTGTTGATCACCACGAGGCACAGGCAGCCCAGCAGCAGCCGCGACAGCAGCGGCGGCCGGAACAGGGCGGCGAGCCCGAGCTGCGTGACCGGCGCCATCGCGGCGGCGGGCGGCAGGGGCGCGCCGCGGGCGGCCTCGGCCTCGATCGCGCGCATCAGCGCCTCGGCCTCGGCGTGGCGCCCCACGGCCTCGAGCCAGCGCGGCGATTCCGGCAGGCTCTTGCGGGCGTACCAGACGGCGAGCGCCCCGAGACCGCCCAGCGCGAACATCGCCCGCCAGCCGAAGGCCGGGATGATCAGGTAGCCGATCAGGGAGGCGGCCGGCAGGCCCGTGACGACGAACACCGCCATGAGGCCGAGGAAGCGCCCGCGCGAGCGCGCCGGCACGAACTCGGTCATGGTCGAGTAGCCCACGACGTTCTCGGCCCCGAGCCCCACGCCCATGATGAAGCGGAGCACGATCAGCACCGTCATGTTGGGCGCGAAGGCCGCCCCGAGCGCGGCCAGCCCGAAGACCAGGAGGTTGGCCTGGTAGGTGAAGCGCCGCCCGTAGCGGTCGCCGAAGAAGCCCGTCAGGAACGAGCCCGCCATCATCCCCACGAAGGTGGCCGAGACGAACCACGCGTTCTGCGGCAGGGTCGAGAAGCCGCTCTTCAGGGTCGCGCCGAGCACGGTGGCGGCGATGTAGATGTCGAACCCGTCGAAGAACATGCCGATCCCGATCAGCCACATGATGCGGCGGTGGAACGGGCCGATCGGCAGGCGGTCGAGGCGGCCTCCGGCGTTGACCGCCGGGCTCACGGCTTCGGACATGGGGCGTTTCCTTCCTCGGGTTCGGGGCCGGCGCGGAAGGGGTCCGTCTGGCGCGGACCTCGCATCCCCCGCGCCGCCGGTCGTCAGTTCAGGCGGCGCTGGCCGGCCGTGTCGCGGTACCAGTCGAAGGGCCCGTCGCCGGTGGCGACCATCACGCTCTTCACGTCGAAATGGTCGTTGAAGCTCTCGATCCCGCACTCGCGGCCGAGCCCGCTGTCGCCGACCCCGCCCCAGGGCGAGGCCGGGTCGAGGCGGTGGTGGTCGTTGATCCAGACGATGCCGGCCTTGACCGCGTGCGCCACCCGGTGGGCCCGGGCGACGTCGCGGGTGCGCACGGCCGCGGCGAGGCCGAAGGGCGAGTCGTTGGCCAGCCGGAGCGCGTCGGCCTCGTCCTCGAAGCGGGTGACGCTGGTGAAGGGCCCGAACACCTCCTCCTGGAAGATGCGCATGTCGGCCGTGACGTCCGCGAACACGGTGGGCTCCACGAAGTAGCCGCCCTCGAAGCCCGGCACCCGGGCCGCCCGCCCGCCCGCCACCGCGCGGGCGCCCTGGTCGCGGCCGTAACCGGCATAGGCCAGCACCCGCTCGCGCTGGCGCTCGGAGATGACCGGGCCGAGCTGGGTCGCCGGGTCGAAGGGGTCGCCGAGGCGGATCGCGGCGGTCTTGGCGGCGAGCCGCTCGACGAACTCGTCGTAGATCGAGGCCTGGACGAGGTGGCGGCTGCCGCAGACGCAGGTCTGGCCGGCGCCGATGAAGGCGCCGAAGGCCGCGTAGTTCACCGCCCGCTCGACGTCGAAGTCGTCGAACACCATCACGGGGGTCTTGCCGCCGAGCTCCATGGTCTGGTGGGCGAAGACCTTCGCGGCCGCGGAGCCCGCGATCCGGCCGGCCTCGGTGCCGCCGGTGAGCACGAGCTTGTTGATGTCGCCGTGCTCGGCCAGCGCCTTGCCGGTCGAGGCGCCGAGCCCCAGCACGATGTTGAACACGCCCGGCGGCAGGCCGGCCTCGGTGAAGATCTGCGCGAGCTTCAGGGTCGTGAGCGGCGTGTACTCGGAGGGCTTGACCACTGTGGTGCAGCCGGTGGCGAGCACGACCGCCAGCGACTTGCACAGGATCATCAGCGGGTGGTTGAACGGCGTGCAGTTCGCCACCACGCCGATCGGGGTGCGGCGGGTGTAGTTGAGGTAGTTGCCCTCGACCGGGATGACGTCGTCGCGCCGCGCCAGCGCCACGCCCGCGAAGTAGCGGAAGAAGTCCGGCAGCCGCGAGAGCTGCGCCCGGGTCTCGTTGACCGGCCGGCCGTTGTTGGTGGTCTCCAGCCGGTAGAGCGTGTCGAGGTTGGCCTCGAACGCGTCGGCGAGCCGGTTCACCAGCCGGGCGCGCGCCCGGATGTCCATCCCGCCCCATTCCCGGCCCTCGAAGGCCGCCCGGGCCGCGCGCATCGCCCGGTCGACGTCGGCCGGCCCCGAATTGGGGATCCGGGCGATCACCGCGCCGGTGGCGGGATTGCGCACGTCGATCAGCGTCCCGTCGCCGGCCTCGACCTCGCGCCCGTCGATGAAGTTGCCCCGTGTCTCGACGGTCGGTTCCGGCGCGTGCAGGGTCATGGCGTCTCTCCCGTGTCGGGTCCGTTGTCGGGCCGGGTCGGGCCCGGTGTCGTGTTCGACCGCGTCCCTCGGCTCCGCGCCGGGCGCGGGCTCGTTCAGAGGACGATCGCGCTGCGTTCCAGGGCGGTCAGGATGCGGCGCTCGGCCTGGGCGACGTGCGCGCGCACGAGGCGGCGCGCCCCGCGCCCGTCGCGGCGCTGCACGGCGTCGATGATGGCGGCGTGCTCGTCCACCAGCTGCGCCGGGTCGCGCCCGCGGATGCCGTCGAGGCTGACCCGGACGAGCCGGTCCGCCTGCTCGACGAGGTCGCGCACGGTCGCGGCCATGCGGCGGTTCCCCGACGCCTCGGCGAGGGCGATGTGGAAGGCGCGGTTCTCCGCGATGAAGTCGGCGCCGTCCGCGACGGCGCGGAACGCGTCGAGGGACGCCAGGACGGAAGCGGGCGCGCCGGCCGCGGCCTCGGCCGCGCAGGCCGGCTCCAGAGCGAGGCGCATGCGCAGCAGATCGCGCGCGTCCGCCACCGAAATCGCGTTGATCTGATATCCCTGACGCGCGTGAACCGTGACGAGCCGCTCGCGCTCCAGGCGCAGCAGCGCCTCCCGGACCGGCTGCCGGCTCACGGCGTAGCGCTGGGCCAGTTCCTGCTCGCGCACCTCGGCGCCGGGGCGCAGGACGCAGGCCAGGATGTCGGCGCGGATCGCCGCGTAGATGTTGTCTCGGAGCAGCACGCACGGCCTCGTTCGATCGACACATGCTGCCATCCGTGAAATATCACGTCAACCGGATTGCGAGCGAACGCGTCGGATGCGACAGCGTCGTGAAGCCGCCGGCAGAGGCGGCGGGGGAGGTTTCGGATGCAGGCGATGTTCGCGGATGGCCAGGTCGCGGTGACCGCTTCCGGCGAGGGCCCGCCCCTCGTCCTGCTGCACTCGCTGCTCGCCGACCGGACGAGCTTCGACCGGGTCACCCCGGCGCTCGGCCGCGACTTCCGGCTCCTCGTCCCCGACCTGCCCGGGTTCGGCGCCTCCGCGCCCGCGCCGGGCGGCCTCGAGGCCGTCGCCGACCGGGTCGGCGCGGCATTGCGCGCGGCGACCGGGGGCCGGCCGGCGGCCGGGCTGGGCAACGGCTACGGCGGCTTCGTTCTGCTGCTCTGCGCCCTGCGCCACCCCGACCTCTTCGACAGGCTCGTCTTCGCCGATTGCGGCGCCTGCTTCCCGGAGCCCGGCCGGGCCGCGTTCCGCGGCATGGCCGGCGCGGCGGCCGAGAAGGGGCTCGCGGCGCTCGCCGACACGGCCATGCGCCGCCTGTTCGCGCCGGCGTTCCAGGCCGCGCACCCGGACCTGATGGCCGAGCGCCGGGCCGCCTTCCTGCGCACGGACGTCGACGTGTTCCGGGCCGCCTGCGCGGCCCTGGCCGGCCTCGACCTGCGCGCGCGCCTCTCCGAGATCCGCGCGCCGGCACTGGTGCTCGTCGGGGAGGAGGACGAGGCGACCCCGCCGGCCATGGCCCGCGAGCTCGCGGCCGGGCTGCCGGACGCGCGGTTCGTGACGCTGCCGGACTGCGCCCACGTCCCGCAGCTCCAGGCCCCCGAGATCTTCGCCCGCGAGGTCCTGGCGTTTCTCCGGCCGGGCGCCGCCTGAGCGGACGCGCGGAACGGTGCTAGGTTCGGCCGCTCCGGCGGGGTCGGCGGCCCCGATCCGCGCGGCCGCGGCGGCGCGCCATCCAGCGAGACGGACATGAAGACATTTTTCGTGCAGATCAAATGCGAGATCGGCAAGACTTACGCCGTGTCCGACGCGCTCGTCGCGATGGAGATCGCGTCCGAGATCTACTCCACGGCCGGACGGTTCGACATCATGGCCAAGTTCCACGTGGACAACGGCGTCGATATCGGGCTGTTCGTGAACGACTTCCTCCTGCGCCTCGACGGCGTGAAGGATTCCGAGACGATCATCGCCTTCAAGGCCTTCCACTGACGCGCCCGACCGGGACCGGCGGCCGGCCCCGCGCGCCGCGGACGTCCGGGGCGGCCCGGTTCAGCGGACGCGCGACGGGTCGATCACCAGGAAGTACTCGCACGCCTCTGTGCCGACGTTGGTGAAGGCGTGCCCGGCATCGGCCTCGAAATACAGGCTGTCGCCGGTCTCCATGATGACCGCGCGCTCGCCGATCACCGCCCGCAGGCGGCCGCGCAGGACGTAGATGTACTCGGACACGCCGCGGCGATGGGCGGTGAACTCGCCGGTGCTGGCACCCGGCGGCAGCGTGTTGAGCACCCAGTCGATGCCGCGCCCGGGCAGGACCGGCGAGATGCAGCGCCGCAGGTAGCCGGACGCCTCGTCGCGCAGGATCGGCTGGCGGCTCGCCGGGATCACCAGGATCTCGCGCTCCGTCGCGGGCGCCATCAGCCGCGAGAAGGTGACGCCGAGCGCCTCCGCGAGGCGGGACAGCACCACCGTCGACGGCACGGCCTCGGAGCGCTCGATCTTGGAGATCATCGAGCGGCTGACGCCCGAGCGCGCCGCCAGCGTCTCCAGCGACAGGCCCTGCTCCCTGCGGCGCCGCCGGATCTCCTCGGCGATGTGGATCTGCGGGGACGTCTCCGTCGCTGCCGGGTCCGCCCCGATGATCGTCCTCGCCGTCATGCCCCGTCATCCGCGCCCGCGTCCGGGCCGCGCGACCGGGGCGCGGCACCGAGAGAGTCGCCCCCGCCTAGCGCAGGGGCTGCCGAAATGCACCTTGCGCCGCACCTTGCGCCGAAGCGCACTCCGGAACGCGCGTCGCCGGGCTGGCACGCCGCTTGCCTCCACAAGAATGGATTTTTATCCATCACAGTGGAGGATGTGCCGTGGCCGATACCGCGTTGCCCCTTGAGGCGTCCCCCGTTCTCGATGCCGGCCCGGTGCCGGTCGCCGACCGGCGCCAGATCGTCTGGTCGAGCGTCATCGGGACGACGGTCGAGTGGTACGACTTCCTGATCTACGGGACGGCCACGGCGCTCGTGTTCAACAAGCTGTTCTTCCCGAGCTTCGACCCGCTGGTCGGCACCATCGCGGCGTTCGGCTCCTACGCGGTGGGCTTCCTCGCGCGCCCCCTCGGCGGCGTCATCTTCGGGCATTTCGGCGACAAGATCGGCCGCAAGGCGATGCTGTCCCTGACCATCATCATCATGGGCCTCGGCACGTTCCTGATCGGGTGCCTGCCGACCTACGCGCAGATCGGCATCTGGGCCCCGATCCTGCTCGTGGCGCTGCGCCTGGTCCAGGGCATCGGGATCGGCGGCGAGTGGGGCGGCGCGGTCCTGATGGTGGTGGAGAGCGTCCCGGCGGAGCGGCGCGGCTTCTTCGGCAGCATCGTCCAGCTCGGCTATCCCCTCGGCGTCATCGCGTCGATCGGGGCCTTCGCGCTGTGCGGCTTCCTGCCGGAGGCGGACTTCCTCGCCTGGGGCTGGCGGATCCCGTTCCTGGCCAGCGCGCTGCTGGTCGGCCTCGGGCTGTTCATCCGCCTGCGCCTGCACGAGACGCCCGCGTTCCAGCGAGTGAAGCGGCGGTCAGCCGTGGCGCGGCTGCCGGTCATGGAGATCCTCACCGAGCACCCGCGCACCTTCCTGAAGGCCGTGGGCCTCAAGGTCTCCGAGATTGCCTATGTCAGCGTCGTAACCGTGTTCTCGATCTCCTACGTGACCGGCCAGCTCGGGCTGTCGCGCAGCATCATCCTGAACGGCATCCTGGTGGCGGCGGTGATCGAGCTCTTCACCCTGCCGGCCTTCGGCTGGCTGTCGGACCGCTACGGCCGCCGGACCCTGTTCGTCGCCGCCTGCCTGTTCTCGATCGCCTTCGCGTTCCCGCTGTTCACCCTGCTCGACACGCGCGACCCGACGATCATCACCCTGACCGTCGCGGTGGCCCTGAGCTTCGGCCAGGGGATCATGTTCGGCACCGGCGCCGCCTGGATGTCCGAGCTGTTCGACGCGCGCCTGCGCTACAGCGGCGCCTCGCTGGGCTTCCAGGTGGGCGCGGCCCTCAGCGGCGGCTTCACCCCGCTGATCGCCGCGGCCCTGCTGGGCTGGAGTTCCGGCGCGACCTGGCCGATCTCCGTCTACCTGATCGCCCTCGCCTGCATCACCCTGACGGCGACGCTCCTCGCCCCGGAGACGGCGCGCAAGCCGATCGACTGACCGGATGAGCCGCCGCCCCGGACGCGCGCGGCGGCTTCCCATACAGTGGATTATCGTCCACTATCTGAAACAGACCGACGCGAGATCGACCGCATGACGAAGCACACCATACGCACCGAGAAGGCCGCCCCGGCGGTCGGGCCCTACGCCCAGGGGATCCGGGCCGGCGGGCTGGTCTTCGCCTCCGGACAGCTGCCGATCGATCCCGCCACCGGCGCGTTCCCGGACGGGATCGAGGCGCAGACCCGGCGGTCCCTTGCCAACCTCGCCGCCGTGCTCGAGGCGGGCGGCGCCAGCCTCGCGAGCGTCGTGAAGACGACCGTGTTCCTCAAGGACATGGCGGAGTTCGCCGCGATGAACGCGGTCTACGCCGAGCACTTCCCGGGCGAGGCCCCGGCCCGCTCCACGGTCGAGGTCGCGCGCCTGCCGCGCGACGCCCGGGTCGAGATCGAGGCGATCGCGCTCGCCACGGAGGCCGCATGACAACCGAGGCGACCAGCACGATGACCGGCGAGACCGCACCCCGCATGGTCGAGGCCTTCGCGCACGCGGCCGGATCGGCCGCCGTCCGGGTTCCGGGCGGCGCCGCCGGCTGGGTCGGCAGCCTGACCCACATCCACATCGCCCCCGCGGCGAGCTACGAGATGGAGGAGGTGTCCGAGGCCGCGTGCGTGGCCGGCCGCGGGATCGAGGGCGACCGCTACTTCCTCGGCACCGGCACCTACTCGCCCAAGCCCGACGTGCGCGAGGTCACGCTGATCGAGCAGGAGGCCCTCGACGCCCTCAACCGCAACGACCCGCCGCTGCAGGAGGGGCCGCTGCGCCTCCTGCCGGGGGACCATCGGCGCAACCTCACGGTGCGCGGCGTGCCGCTCAACCACTTGGTCGGCCGGCGCTTCCGGGTCGGCGCGGTGATCCTGCGGGGCGGGCGCCTCAACTTCCCCTGCCGCTATCTCGAGGAGCTGCTCGGAATGCCGGTCTACCTGCCGCTCTACAACCGCTCGGGCCTGAACTGCGGGATCGAGAGCGGCGGCGTGATCCGGCCCGGCGACGCGATCGCGCTGCTGGACTGACGGAGCTGCGCGCGATGACGGCCCGCCTGATCATGAAGCTGCGCGTCGCCGACGCCGTCGCGACGACGCCGGAGGTGCTGCACCTCGGTCTGGTCCATCCCGCGCGCCCGGAACTCCCCGCCTGGACGGCCGGCGCCCACGTCGACCTGCGCCTGCCGGACGGGCGGGTGCGGCAGTACTCGCTGTGCGGCGACCCGGCCGACCGGAGCCGCTACGAGATCGCGATCAAGCGGGAGGCGGCCGGCCGGGGCGGCTCGGCCTGGGCGCACGAGACGCTCGCGCCCGGGGCGTTCGCCCACGTCTCGGCGCCCCGCAACAACTTCCCCCTCGACCCCGAGGCGCGCCGCCACCTGCTCGTGGCCGGCGGAATCGGGGTGACGCCCCTGCTCGCCATGGCGCGCGCGCTCGCCGCGTCGGGGGCGGAGTTCGTGTTCCACCTCTGCGCCCCCTCCTCCGAGGCGGCGCCGCTGCTGGCGGCGGTGCGGGCGGTCTGCGGGCCGCGACTCCGGTGCTGGTTCGGGTCCGAGGGGCGGCGCTTCGACCCCGACGCCCTCGGCCCGGCCGAGACCGGGACCCACGCCTACGCCTGCGGGCCGCGGCGCCTCATGGACGCGGTCCAAGAGGGCCTGGTCGCGCGGGGCTGGCCCGCCGAGCGGGTGCACAGCGAGCATTTCGAGCCGCTGCGCGACGAGGGCTTCGTGCCGGAGCCGTTCGAGGCGCGCATCGCCTCCACCGGGCAGGTGCTCCACGTGCCCGCCGACCGGTCGCTGCTCGACGTGCTGCGCGGCGCGGGGCTCGACCTGCCCTCCTCCTGCGAGCTCGGCGTCTGCGGCGCCTGCGAGTGCGGCTATCGCGACGGCGCGGTCCTCCACCGCGACGCGGTCCTGCCGCTCGCCAAGCACGGGAGCCGCATGATGCCCTGCGTCTCGCGTGCGCGGGACGCCGTGACGCTCGAGCTCTGACGGCCGGACCCGCGCTGCGGCGTTATCAGACGTGCGGCCCCGCGCGGGCGACGACGCCGGCCGCCTCGCCGCGCGGCCCGCGCGACCGTGAGCTGCGCCAGCGCGCCGCACGATTCGGATCAGCGAACCTCACGCGGCGGATGGCGATGCCGCTCGGGCTGGGTTAGCCCGCCTCGACAGTGCCATCGCCGTGGGGCAGTGCCCCGCCCGCCAAAAGGAGGTTGTGAGAATGAGCCGATCCACGCTGTCCATCAGCGCCGGTCTGGCAGCGGCCGCAGTCGTCCTGGCGGGCCTCTGGATCTCCTACGGGCCCCGCCCTCACGCGAGCCGCGACAGGCAGGCGTCCACACCGATTCCCGTGTCCAAGCAGGACCGATCCGGGATCGACCCGCAGGGCGAGGCCATCCGGTCCGTCTATCCGGGGCCGAACGCCGGATCCGCCCAGCGCGTCGCCCCGGCACCGCGGAACGCGACAGCCGCCCCCCCGTCGTCCCTGGCGGCAACCCCGCCCGCATCGCCGCCCGCATCGCCGGATGCCCCCGCGGCGAGCGGGGTGGCGAAGCCGGCGGCGCCGCCGCCGCAGCAGGCCGAGGGCGCGCCGGGCTCCGGCCAGCCGCCGGCCTCTCCGGGCCAGGGCGTCGACCTCAACACGGCGTCCGTCGAGGAGCTGAACGCCCTCGGGGCCGGCATGATCGGGCGCCGGATCGTCGCGTTCCGGCCCTACGGCTCCCCGGAGGATCTCGTGACCCGGCGTGTCCTGAAGAAGGCCGATTACGAGGCGATCAGGGCTGCCGTCGCGGTGCGGCAGACCGAGTCCGCTGGCGCGGGCCGCCCGGATTGAGGGTCGAAGCCCGTCGGCACCGAGCCGGGCTCGCCGGTCCCACGGGTGCCAGGGGCCACGGCCCGGACGCTACGCGCGCTTCGACGGGGCGGGCTGCTTGGCGGCGAGACGTTTGCCGAGCCGCTCGATGTCGACGATCATCCGCTCGTGCGTCCCGGACCCGATCTGCTCCGACTCGTCCCAGGCCGCGACGCGGAACTGGATCTGGCGTCCGGCGACGCCGACCACCTCGGCCTCCGCCCGGACGCGGTGCCCGACCGGGGTCGCCGCCATGTGGGTCACGTCCACCTTAGTCCCGACGGCGCTCTCGCCGGGATCGAGGTACTGGCGGACGGCGTTCAGCGCCGCGTTCTCCATGATCAGGACCATCATCGGCGTGGCGAAGACCGGCGGCAGGATGTTGTCCTTGAACTGGCTGGCCAGATGTGACGGCCCGACCAGCATGGCGAAGCTCCCCTTCGCCCCCAACGGGATGTCCTGCATGCGCGCGCTCCAGATCCGTTTCGGCCCGATGACCGATAGGTAGGGCCGAGGGACCGCGTCCGGACATCCCGGGACCTTCGCCGCACGCAGCCCAGCCCCCTCCCCGCCGCCCGGCGCGGCACGGGAACCCCGGCACGAGACCCCCGGACCGGGAACCCCGGGAAGGGAGGGACGAGCGCTCGCAAGCGAGTCGCGTCCGGTCAGCGCCGACGGCGGGGCTGGCCGGCCGCCTCGAGGATGAGGTCCGCGATATCCGGAGCGCGCGAGATCAGGGACAGGTGGCTCGCCCGGAGCTCGACGGTCCGCGCGTTCATGCGCTTGGCCATGAACCGTTCGAGGTCCGGGTCGATGGTCCGATCCTCGGTCGACACCGCGTAGAAGCTCGGCTTCGAGCGCCAGGCGGCCTGGGTGGTCCGTCCCGTCAGCAGGACCTTGCGGAACGGCTGCTGGACCGCGAACAGCACCCGCGCCTTCTCCACCGGCAGATCGCCCGCGAAATCCCGCAGGAACGCCGCCTCGCTCAGGCGCCCCTCGTCGCCGTCGAACACGATGCCGGCCGAGGCGGGCGGGGTCGGGTAGGCCTTCGCCAGCGCCGCGTAATCCTCGTTCGCGTCCGGCGCCCGCGCCGCCACGTAGACCAGCGCCGAGACCTTCGGGTCGATCCCGGCCTCGGTCACGATCATGCCGGAGAACGAGTGGCCGACGAGGACGGTTGGTCCCTCCTGGCGGGCCAGCACGCGCTGCGCCGAGGCCACCGCTTCCGCGAGGGTGGTCAGCGGGTTCTGCACGGAGGTGACGGAGAGGCCGGCCGCCTGCAGGTGCGGGATCACCTCCGACCAACACGACCCGTCGGCGAACAGCCCGTGGACCAGCACGACGTTGCGCGCCCGCGGGAGATCCTGGGCGGTGGCCGGTCCGGGCAGCAGCGCGGCGGCCGCGCCGGCGGCAAGGGTGCGGGTCAGCGTTCTGCGCGTCATCATGGGGACGCCTCCATCCGGACTCGTCGATGCGGGACGTACCGTCCCTGTTCGCCGCCGGCGCGGGAAGGATACAGCCTCGGGCCGCCCAGGGCGCATCTCGGCGCGCATCTCGGCGCGACCCGGCGGCGGCCGGGACCGCGCGCGGACGGGCACATCCGGGCGCAAGCGTCCCGGGATGTTACCCGGATATGCTGCGCGATGCTGGACGAGGGCGGCCTTTCAGCCTCTCATGGCGGCACGAATTGAGTAAAAACCGGGAGAGGAAACCGAGATGCTGCGACGCGTGCTGCGTCGGCTGACGGCTGCGGCCTCGCTGACAGTGCTGACATTCGCCGTTCCGGCCTTCGCCGAGGAGCCGCTGCGCTTCGAGGTCGATCCGGCCTGGCCGCAGCGCCTGCCGAACGACTGGATCATGGGTCAGGCGGCGGGCGTCGCGGTCGACGCGCAGGACAATGTCTGGGTGATCCAGCGGCCGCGCACCCTCACCGACGACGAGAAGGCCGCGAGCCTCGATCCGCCCCGCACCCGCTGCTGCAAGCCGGCGCCGCCGGTCCTCGTCTTCGACCAGGCCGGGCGCCTGGTGAAGTCCTGGGGCGGCCCGGGCGAGGGCTATCAGTGGCCCCAGAACGAGCACGGCATCCACATCGACCACAAGGGCTTCGTCTGGCTCGCCGGCAACGGCGACACCGACGGCCAGATCCTGAAGTTCACCCCGGACGGCAAGTTCGTGCTGCAGATCGGCAAGCAGGGGCCGCAGACCGACAGCCGGGACACGAGCCGCCTCGGCAAGCCGGCCGGCATGATGGTCGATCCGGAGACGAACGAGCTCTACGTGGCCGACGGCTACTACAACCACCGCGTCATCGTGTTCGACGCGGAGACCGGCGCGTTCAAGCGGATGTGGGGCGCCTACGGCAAGCCGCCGACCGACGACAAGCTCGGCCCCTACGATCCGGCGGCGGCCCCGTCCCAGCAATTCGCCAACCCGGTGCACTGCGTGCAGGTGGCCCGCGACGGCCTCGTCTACGTGTGTGACCGGACCAACGACCGGATCCAGGTGTTCCGGAAGGACGGCACCTTCGTGAAGGAGATGTTCGTCGAGAAGAACACCCGGGCCAACGGCTCGGTCTGGGAACTCGCCTTGTGGCCGGACGAGCGCCAGACCTACCTGCTCAACGCCGACGGGGCCAACAACGAGGTCCGCACCCTGAGCCGCGACACCGGCGAGGTCCTCGGCCGCTTCGGCCGCAACGGCCGGATGGCCGGCGACTTCCACTGGGTCCACAACCTCGCGATCGACTCCAAGGGCAACGTCTTCACCACCGAGGTCGACACCGGGAAACGGGCGCAGAAGTTCCTGTTCCGGGGCGACATGGTGCTGCGCAAGCGCGCCGCCCTGCCGGAGGGCGGCGCGCGATGATCGCGGCGGCAGATCCGGCCACGCCGGTCGCCGGCGCGGGCTGCGCGTGCTGCCTGCCCCGGCGCGGCTTCCTGGGCCGCCTCGCGGGGCTGGGGGCGGCGGCGCTGACGGCCGGCGCCGCGCGGGCCGAGCCGTCGCGCTACACGGGTCTGGTGATCGATTGCCACGGGCACTACACCACCGAGCCGGCCGCCATGCTGGACTGGCGCAAGCGCCAGATCGGCGCGCTCAACGACCCGGGCCAGTCCCCCAAGCCGTCGGACCTGCAAGTCAGCGACGACGCGGTGCGCGCCAGCGTGAGCGGGCGGCAGCTCAAGCTCCAGTCCGAGCGCGGCATCTCCCTGGCGCTGTTCTCGCCGCGGGCCGGCGGGATGGGCCACCATATCGGCACGGCCCGCACCAGCCTCGACTGGTCGATCGTGTCGAACGACATGATCCACCGGGTGACGAGCCTGATGCCGCAGAACTTCGTCGGCGTCTGCCAGCTGCCGCAATCGCCGGGTGTCTCGCCCAAGAACTGTACGGCCGAGCTCGAGCGCTGCGTCAAGGAACTCGGCTTCGTCGGCTGCAACGTCAACCCGGACCCGTCCGGGGGCTACTGGACCGATCCGCCGCTCTCCGACCGGTTCTGGTACCCGCTCTGGGAGAAGATGGTCGAGCTCGACGTGCCCGGCATGGTGCATGTCAGCGCCTCGGCCAATCCCAACTTCCACGCGACCGGGGCGCACTACATCAACGGCGACACCACCGCCTTCATGCAGTTCGTGACCTCGGACCTGTTCAAGGACTTCCCGACGCTGCGCCTGATCATCCCGCACGGCGGGGGTGCCGTGCCCTATCACTGGGGACGCTACCGGGGACTGGCCCAGGACATGAAGCGGCCGCCGCTGTCCGAGCTGATGCGCAACGTCTTCTTCGACACCTGCGTCTACCATCAGCCCGGCATCGACCTGCTGCTCAAGGTCGTCCCGCGCGAGAACGTGCTGTTCGCCTCCGAGATGGTCGGCGCGGTGAACGGGGTCGATCCCGAGACCGGCCACGCCTACGACGACACTAAGCGCTACGTCGAGGCCGCGGCGATCCCGGACGCGGACCGGGCCAAGATCTACGCCGGGAACGCGCTGCGCGTGTATCCGCGCCTCGCGGCGCGGCTCCGGTCGGCCGGCGTGACGCCGTAGGGCCGCCGAGGGCCTCGGAGGAGCCGCAGAGGCGGGGCGGACCCGATCGCGGGTCCGCCGGCGCGCGCCTGCCGGTGACCGGGCGAATGTGTCTCAGATCGACGGCGCCGCCGCGCGAACGATGTTGGTCCCAGGGCCGGACCGGCGGGTGAAGCGGGGATGTCGTTCATGAGGGTCACGATCTGCGCCGTCGCGCTCTGCCTTGTCGCGGGCCTGGGCCACGCTCAGGAGGCCGGACAGACGGTCGCCGGCGAGGGCGATTGGGTGCTCAGGAAATCGGCGGCCCCGTCGAGCGGCGACGTCGCCTGCGTTCTGGCGCCGAAGGCGCGGTCGCGCATCCAGATCGTCGGCGACCGCATCGAGATCACCGGCCTACCGAAGAATTCCATCTTCAATTATCAGTATCGGATCGACGACGGACCTGTTTCAAACGCGATGTTTCCCACAACGCAGATGCAGGACGCCGGAGTGATCACGCTGAATGGGGACGTATTGAAAAATATTCTGGCCGGTCGACGCTTCAGCATCCGCCTGCTGGACCGATGGCACGAGGCCATGACGGAGGAGATCAGCCTCTCCGGGCTGCGCGGCCTGATCGACAAGCGGGCCGAGGCCTGCAGGTAGCCGGCGCCTCACGCAGCGCGCCGGAGCCCCCTCCCCCGTGCGGGCGGATCGCGCGCGGCGGATCTCGGGAACCGGCGGCCTCGCGACCGGTCCGCCCCGGCGGCGCGAGGCCCGCGCGGCGCGACCTCAGAGCCCGGATCGCTCCGGGCCGCGCGCCTGTTCGCGCTCGTAGGCCGCGAACAGCTCGGGGAGGCGCGCGACGAGGAAGTCGCCGAAGGCGGGATGGAGCGTCTCGTCGATGATTAGGCCCACGGTCGTCGGGGTCCGCTCGATGCGCGCCAAGCGGCGCCCGTCCTCCGCCAGCCCCGCCTCCGGCCCCGCGCGGACCACCGGCGGCGCCGGGACGGGGACCGGCGCCACGGCCGCGTACACGCGCACGAACCGCTGGTCGGAGGACAGGGTCGCGAAGGCGTCCGCGGCGACGATCTCATCGACCCGCGCCCGCATCTCCGGGCTGGCGAGGCGATCCGCGAGGCTCATCCACCGGCGGCGTCCCGCCTTCGGGGCGGGACCGATGGCGGCGATCACGGAATCGGGCAGGGCGCGCCGCGCCGCGATCAGGCGCGACAGCTCGGTCTTGTCGACGAGCAGGGCGGCCATGATCACGTCGCGCCCGTGCCCGAGCCGCTCCAGCGTCAGGGCGAAGGCGGCCCGCTCGATGAAGCTGAGATCGGCCCGCGCGTTGTTCTCCTGACCCTGGGCGACGACGAGTTCGGCATCCGTGAGCGTCCGCACCAGCGCGCGGACCGGCCGCCCCAGCGCGGCCGCGGCCCGCAGCCGCCGGTGGCCGAACGCGACCTGATAGCGCCCGCTGACGGTGGGATGGGGCCGCACCAGGATCGGGGTCTGCTGCCCCTGCGCCCGGATGACGGCGACGAAGGCGTCCTCGCCGGGGCCGTCGATCACCGGCAGCCGGTCGGGGGCCGGCGACGGGTCGACGAGGCCCGGATCGAGATCGACCGCGACGCTGCCGGACCTGAGCTGGTCCTCCGCGGCGCGCGCCGAGACGACCTCGGAGGTCAGGCGCTCCAGGGACCGGCTCATCGCGCCGACCGCGCCGCGGCCGGTGAAGCTGGGAATGGCCGGGGCGGGGCCCCGCTCCGATCGCGCCGCCGCCGCGTCGTCGCGGGGCGAGTTGACCGCGGTCAACTCGGTCTGGTCGGCCGGATCGAGCAGGCCGGCGAGGAGGTTCTTGCGGGCCATCGGATCAGCGTCCCCATGCCGTGCGGATCAGCGCGTCGATCTCGCCGTTGACCGCGTCCAGGCTCTCCATCGCGCGGTCGTAGGTCGCGCGCGTGAACTGGTCGCGACTGACCTCGAACAGGGTCTGCTTGGTAATGCCGGCATCCGAGACCGCCGTGCTCTTCAGCATCGCGTTGGTGAGCACGCGCTCCCCGAACAGGGTCCGCATGAACGCGACCATCTGGGTCTGCGGGCCGTCGGTCGGCTCGTAGCGCGTGACGAGGTAGCGCATCCAGTCGTAGTTCATGTCGCCGCCGGCCTTGGCGACGACTCCGAGCATCTCGGAGGTCATCAGCAGGAACTGGCACATCGACATCACGTCGAGCATCTGCGGATGCACGGTGACGAGCACGCTGGTAGCCGCGCATAGGGCAGAGAGCGTCAGGTAGCCGAGTTGCGGCGGGCAATCGACCACGACCACGTCGTAGCGGTCGGCGACCGGCGCCAGGGCCTGGGCGAAGCGCGTGAAGAACAGCGAATCGTCGTCGCTGCTCCGCTGGAGGAGGGCGCGCGGTGTCTCGTGCTCGAACTCCATCAGCTCGAGATTGCCCGGCACGAGGTCGAGGCCCGGAAAGTAGGTCTTCTGGATGACGTCGGTCAGGGGACGGCGCGCCGCGTCGTACCGGATCGCGGCGTAGAGGGTCTCGTTGTCCCGCACGTCGAATTCGGGCTGGATCCCGTGCAGGGCCGACAGGCTCGCCTGCGGGTCGAGGTCGACGGCGAGGACGCGGTAGCCCTGCAGCGCCATGTGCTGCGCGAGATGGGCCGCCGTGGTGGTCTTGCCCGAGCCGCCCTTGAAGTTCACCACCGCGATGATCTGGAGATGCTCCTCGGCCCGCCGCTCCTTCCGGTACCGCCGGCCGGTCTTGGCCCCCTCGTCCAGCATGCCGCGCAGCGCCTGGATGTCGGCGCTCGAGTAGGATCGCCGCCCGGACGGCCCGATCTCGGGGGCGGGCCCCTTGCCGTCGAGCGAGAGTCGCCGCAGGTAGCCGTCGTCGACCCCGATCAGCTTGGCGGCCTCGCCGGACGAGAAGCGCCGCAGCTGCTTGCGCGCCTCGGGCGGGAACAGCCGCTGCCGGTGCGACTGCAGTTTGGCCGACAGCGCCTGCGCGTCGCCGGCGATCAGATCGTGCATCGCCATGGAGGTTGACCCCGAAGAGGGTAGGGCGGCGAGCGCCGCGGGGCTGGCCACGGTTCCGAACTCCTGTCACGGTTTTCGCGGCCGCAAACGCCGCCGCACCGTGACAAGATCACAGTCAACCTTAACAGAATGTTGACGCTCGCGCCGCCCCGCTTCCGAGCTGGCGAGCGTGTTGACCGCGGTCAACTCCCGCGACGCGGAGGGGCCGCTTGGGCCGTCGGCTGACGCTCGACGGCGCTGGCGCCACAGGGCGAAGAGCATCGGCCAGGCCGAGAACCGGCCGGAGTGGGCCTTCCGCGTCAGGTCGCGCAGATAGGCGCCGGGCGCGCCGATCGACTCGGCGCGCTGGAGGATCGCCGACAGCGCCGCCAGCGCGTGGTCCCGCCCCATCGCGGCCAGGGCCGCCTCCCAGACGTCCGGGCCGATTCCCAGCGCCGGACGAACGACCTCCGCCGCGCCGGCCAGATCGGACCAGCTCCGGATACCCTCGCGGGCGTAGAGCACGACGTCGGGACAGGCCTCGAGCACCATCGGCAGAGGCAGGGGCGAGGGGAGGGGACGCGGCTGGCCGGGCGCGGGAGCGACGTCGGATCGCGCGGCTCCGGCCGGGCCTCGCCGGGGGCACCGTTCAGAATCGTCAGCAGGATCTGGATCTGAATTCTGATGGTGGCGCTCACCGTGAGACGCAGTGCCGACCATTTCCGGCGCATTCGCCAAACTTGGCAGCCACTTGTCCACCTCCCGGCGCAGCGCGCGCAGCGGTTCGGCGGCGGCGTGCAGGTGGGGCTCGCCGGCGGTCCGACCCGGCATGCCGCCGCAGGCCGCGAACCGATCCGCGAGCGCCGCCCAGGGCCCGGGCCATCCGGATTCGGCGGCCAGGGCGAGGATCTTCGACAGGTCGCGGCGGTGCAGGGCGATCTCCTCGCGCAGGAGCAGGCGCCGGCGCGCGGCCGCCCGCACCGCCCGGGCGAGCGCGGCGAATTCCCCCGCGCGCGCCACGAGCGGCGTCAGGTCGAACCCGAAGGCGCGCGCGATCGCGCCGGCGCCGTCGCGGCGCGCGTAGCGCTTGCCGTTCGGGCTGTCCCGCCGGATCACTAGGCCGGCCGCGACGAGCTGGGCCAGCGCGCGCCGCAGCGTCGCCGGGGACGGGCCGTGCGACCGCAGCGACAATTCGCGGTTCGACGGGAAGACCACGAGCGGCGAGCCGGGCGACAGCGCCGTCTCGGGATGGAACGTGAGCAGCGCGCTCAGCACCGCGAGGGCGCGGTCCGAGACGGCGAGGTGATCCTTCGCCTCGGTCACGTCGCGGAAGATGCGCCATTTGTGCCCGACCGCGTCGTCGGGGCAGGCCTTGGCCGCCGCCTGCGCGGCCATCATGCCGAGCGAGAGCGGTCGCCGCCCGAAGGGCGTCGTGGGTTCGTGTCCGGGAAGCATGGTCCTCGCCCGCGATGAGGCAAGAGAGCAGCGCCCGCCGAGGCGATGGCCGCGTCGCGTGGTTGACAGCGATGTCCGGGAGTGATTCTCTGAGGTTGTCCAGACGACAGAGAGGGCTTCCGGGGCGAACGTCTCGGGGGCCTTTTCTTTTGCCGGGTTGCTCCGTCTAGAGGGGTGGGGGCGGGCCGCCGTCAGGCGCGCGCGGCACCGGCCGGCGTCAGCAGGTCCGCGCTCTCGCAGGGGCCCGTCTGATCCGGGACCCGCGCAGCCTTGCGCGCCCGCGGCGCGGCACGGGCGCGACGGGTCGGGCCCCCCGCGACGGCGACGAAGGCGCGCCGCAGCTCCGCCGGGTCCGAGTGCCGCAGCACCAGACCCTCGGCCGTCATCGCGACGTTGGCTTCCGGGTACGCGTCGAGGGTGCGCTTGATCGATTCCGAGAAGGCCTGCTTGAAGCGGGAGGCGAATTCCGAGGATCCGAACTGCGCCATCAGATCGCGCCAGGTCAGCAATTCGCTCTCCCCGCGCGAGAGCAGCGGCAGCCGGTAGCAGAGGTACACGAGGATATCGATCGCCATGGCGTTGTGGGCGACCTGGCGCAGCCTGGCGGTCGGCACCGGGATCGAGTGCCGTGTGAAGCGGTCGTAGGCGTTCTGGCTGAGCATCAGCGCTTCCGGCCAGCGCATGGCGCTGTGTCCCCCGGCGGCCCAGACCTCGAGGTCGTCATCCTTGAACGCGCCCCCCTCGATCAGGCTCTCGCGCTTGAACACGTGGCCGCCCTCGTCGCCGTTCAGGACCATCGTGAAGATGGGGAAGCTCAGCCGGACGAGCTGGTCCTTGGTCGGCCCGATCGAGCCCCGCTCGCCGCCCGTGACCGGCAAACCGACGGCCTTCAACCACTCGGTGATCCGCCCCATCTCCATCCAGCGGTCGCGGGCGCTCCGGCGCGGATCGCGGGCCTCCGTGGCCAGCCACATGGAGAGGAGGCGCGCCTTGGGTCCGAACGGGACGCCCACCTCGATCTGGCGCCCGTTGGGCAGGACGAACCGGGCCGGCTCGACGGTCAGCGAGAAGCGACCGTCGCGCCGGTTCCACGGCTCCATCGTGTTCTTGGGCCGGCGCAGCGGCAGGCCGGCGATGCAGAAGCCCTTGTGGAGGAACGACACATCCATGCGGCCGTCGAGCGCGGGGCCGAGCCCGGTCGTCGGCCGGTCGGCTCCGGCCTCGGGGCGCCGCAGGCTCTGCTCCCACAGGCTCAACTGGCGGGTCTCTGCCGCGTTCATGCCGGTCTTGCTCTCCTCGTGCCGACCACAGGGCAATTTGGAGGCTATCAGTCGCGAGTCGCCGACCGGGCGCAATCATCGGGTTTCCAAATCTCAGCGCGCCGACCGGGATTCTTTACAAAACTCAGCGTCGGCGACCCACGGCCGCCCAGCGGTCGAGCCGCGACGGCGTCCCGGCACGGCTGCGACCGCCGTTGGCGCCGGTCGCGGCGGCGCGAGTGCGAAAAATCAGCGCTCGCCGACCGTCCGCTGGCAAAAGTCAGCGTGGCGCACGCCGTCGGTGACGGGTGAGGGCGCTTGGCGACCTTCCAAACCGCGGCAGGCGCGTCCACCCGCGCTGATTTTTGTAAGTCCCGCGCCGTCGGACACCGCTGGGGCCGCGCTGAGTTTTCTCAGGAGCGGACCCGGGGGCGCTGATTTTTGTAAGCGGTCGCGTCGGAAGGCCCGGCACCATCGCATTGGGTGGCCACTGATCGGCCACGCGTCTCTGGCGCGCTCGGACGCCACTGGACAGAGACGCGAGACGGGCGATCAGCCGAAGGGTGGCGACCCGGCCTGCTCGGGACCTCGCCGACGCGCTTCCAGCGGCGGACCGTAACCCGCGCGCCCGTGAGGCGGCGTGAACCGATCGGCAGGGACGACCCAGATGCGAGCCGCGCACCGCAGGATCAGGATGGTGGTGCGGCGACGCGTCGGCCAGTGGCGTCGCTGACCGGCAAGGTCCCGTGGTCCGGAGACGGTCGGGCATTCGGTCGCGGCCCGCGACGACGCGGTCGGTGACCGCCCGGCACATCGGAGCGCTACGGAGCGGGACCGGGAGGGGAGGGCGCCTTCGGGCCGCTCGCGCGACGGGCGTCGGTACCGGGCCGGCCATAGACGCCCCGTGCGCCCCTGCGCGGGCCGCGCGTCCCGTTCACCCATCGCCTGCGAAGTTCCAGAACGTGCCGCGTCGCGAGCGGCAAGTTGTCGCTCGAGGACAGGACGCGCGCATCCGAGGTGAACCGAATCTTCCTGTCGTTGTTTACGCTCGCCACCGAGGAGCGTTGACGACGTGACACCCCGATACGGTGTGTGACGCGGCGCTCCGGGCCGTCTTGCCTTCACGGAGCGCGGTCGCGCGCTGCGATCTCTGTCGACGCCCGAAGATCCGATTTGTCTGGAGGAGATCCAGGAAGGGATTCACGAAAATTGTGTCGTACGCGGCGGCCGCGGCGGCGGTCTGCATGCTCGCGGTGGTGGTGGTCCAATCGGCGGGCCTCCTCGCCGGGTGATGGGCCCCACGCGGTGATCCAAGTTCATAGTTCGTACAGGGTCAGGAGCGATCGTCTAAATCCGTCTCATCGACGATGATTCCGGTATCGGGACCGTGGAGGAACAAGCGGCTTGGCGATTCTTCCCGGCATCGTCCGAGCCGAACGCCGACTCAGACCGGGGTCGGAAGACGAGCGATGACCTTGATCTCGAAGTCGAAGCCCGCGAGCCAGGTCACGCCGACGGCAGTCCAGTTCGGATAGGGCGGTTCGCCGATCATTACGTCGCGTACCGCCATCACTGTGTCGAACTGCGTTTCAGGGTCGGTGTGGAAGGTTGTCACGTCCACCACGTCGTCGAAACTGCAGCCGGCCGCCGCGAGAACGGCGTTCAGCCTGTCGAAGGCACGGCGAACCTGCGCACCGAAATCCGGTTCAGGCGAGCCATCCTCGCGGCTGCCGACTTGGCCGGAGACGAAAAGCAGGTCGCCGGACCGGATCGCGGCCGAGTAGCGGTGCTTGTCGTAGAGGGCTTGCCGTCCGGGCGGAAAGACTGCATCGCGCTTCGACATATCGCGTGTCCTCTGCGAAGGGTGCCGACGGCTTCCATCGACCTCGCGGCACCATTCACATACGCCGCGTATGTAGGGACATCGTGACATACGCCGCGTATGTCAACACATGCGGGCCTACGTGAAGGATCGAGGCATCCTGTGGCATCGGGACGGCGCGCGCTGAAGATGGAGGAAACCCGCGCGCGGCTGATCCGCGCGGCGCGTGCAGCCTTTGCCGAGAAGGGCTACGCAGCGGCGTCGATGGATGAGCTGACGGAAGCAGCCGGCCTGACGCGTGGCGCGCTCTATCACAACTTCGGCGACAAGAAGGGCCTGCTTCAGGCCGTCATCGCGCAGCTCGACGCCGAGATGGTCGCTAAGGCGCGGGTCGCGCGCGAGAGGGCGCCAACGCCCTGGCTCGGCTTCCTCGACGAGGGCGTCGCCTACATCGAGTTGGCCCTCGAGCCGGAGATCCAGCGCATCGTGCTCCTCGACGGACCGGCAGTGCTGGGCGATCCGTCGCGGTGGCCGGGCCAGACCGCCTGCCTGCGCACTACGACCGAGACGATCCAGGCCCTCGTGGAGGCCGGGACGGTCAAGCCTGTCGATGCCGAGGCCGCGGCGCGCCTGATCAACGGCGCGGCGCTCAACGCCGCGCTCTGGGTCGCCGCGTCCGACGATCCGCCGGCCGTCCTCGCCAGGGTCACCGAGGCCTTCCGGTGCTTGGCGAACGGCCTCCTGAAGTAGGCCGTCCCGCCGGTCTGGACGCGTCATCCTCGGGCGCGCGACGCGTTCGTCGGGGGACACCTTGCAGGGTGGCCCGCGCGCGAACAGCGAGAGAGGAGACGACAACGACGTCTGCTCCGGACCTATGTCGCTCGAAAGCCGACCAGCCGGAAGCCATCCGTCTGAGACGTTCAGGCGGGCGTCGCGCGATGACGGAAACTGGCCGAAAGCTGCAAGTCCGCTTCGAAGACGACTCTCCAAAAAAAGGTAGTCGCAGGAGGCCTATCGACGCGGACTGCGCAATATCAACATGTCGGAAGCGAAGATCGGTTTCGGTCCTTCCAGCGGGGCGGCGATTTAAGCCCACGTTCCCGGAAACGTCCGCGGATCCCTCAGGGCGCATAGCAGATGGTGTCTAAGCGGCTCTCTTCGATGAGTCGCATTGCTGCTGAAACGGGATTGGGGTCGGATCGCATGCGTGCCGAGAGCGTCGCCGCATGCGCGACCGCATCAGCTTTCGAGATCAGGCGCAGTCCGCGTTCCAAGCTGTCACAAGTCACTTTTCTGAAGGGCATGTGGCAGCCAACACCCAGCTGGGCCAGTCGCGCGCCCCAGAACGGCTGATCGGCGAAGACCGATGCGACCACGGACGGCAGCCCCGCCCTGACGACGGCATGGGTTGTTCCAGCGCCGCCGTGGTGAACGGCGGCTGAGCAACGGGGCAGCAGCCAATCATGGTCGATCGCGCCGACGAGGCGGATCTCCGATGATGGGTCCTGCAGCGACGCCAAGGTCGACCAGCCGGCGCCCACGACCATGCGGCAATTGCAGCGGCGCGCGACCTGGCCGAGAAGGTTCAGCATCCGGTCAGGCTCTCGCACCGGCATGCTGCCGAGACCAACGTAGACCGGTGGTGGACCGGCCTCAAGCCAAGCGGCGAGTTGCGGCGCAGGGGCAGCCTCCCCGAGGCTCCGCCGCGCAGCCTTCGGGACCTGAAAGGACCCGACAATGCGTTGCGTCGGGCCCCAGTCGGATGGCCGAGGGACGAGGTGTGACGAGAATGCCTGCACGGAGCACAACCCCGTCGTGGCGAGGCGCTGCTGGGTTGGCCGACGGGTAGAGGCAAGCCCCATGCGGCTGCGCAGAAGCGCAACGCTGTCGCGATGGGCCGCCCACCACAGGCGTTCAACCACAGCATATGTCAGGCGATGGAGCAGGCGCGAGCGGAGATCTCGCGTGGTGACGAGGCTATGGGCGAAGTCGCCGGTGGGCATCAAAGGAGCAAGATGCAGTGCGATCAGGGGGATACCCTGCGCTTCGGCCATGACCGCCGAGTGATCCTCTGTAAGTACGCCAGCCACGATAACATCTGCTCCGTCGCAGATGCGCATCTGGTCCGCCAGAAGCAGATCCTGATGCGCGTGCATCAGGGCCTGCATGCGTTTCATGATAGCCCGGACGTTACCGGACGCGAACATGGCTTGGCCCTCGGGCGAGTCCATGTAGGCCTGGGTGTCGAAGCCGATACGCTCGATACGGACGCCGCATTGGGCAGCCCACTCTAGGACGTTGGGAGGGACCGCGAGGGTCACATCGTGGCCGCGAGCCTGCAGCGCCATCGCGAGGACTAGAAAGGGTTGGACGTCTCCGCGTGTCCCGAAGCTCGTAAGGGCGATCCGCACCGTGTCATCTCGCTGCGTGCTGCGCTGCGAACACTCTGCAAGCACGTCCGTCATCGCGCGCGCGCTCGCGCTCGCGAATGAGGGATCGTAGCGCATTGTGACGCGACAGCCTGCTCGACTGCTCGTTCCTGGTCATCACCGTTCGCTCCTGTGTGGTGATGATATGATCTGTCCGTCAGCGGTTCCACCATATCGATAGGCTGATCACCGCAGGAAGGCGGCCAGCGGCCCGACGTCACGGATGTAGTTGTGCTGCGTCGCCCGGGAGAACCGGCGCAGGGTCATGTCGTCGATCAGGCGATGACGCAGCGAGCCGCCGGCAGCGGCGGGAACTGCGACGATGGTCATGGGATGGCCCCGCTCGAAACAAGGGAGCCGGGATCGTCCGCCCGGGCTGGGCGGCGCTCAATTGGCGCAGGACGCTGGGGTCAATCCGCCATCCTCGAAGCTGCCACCCAACCCGCGCGAGCGGGTTCGTTCATCCACCCATTCAGGTCATTCCGAAGCAAATTCCGGTGGGCCGGATTGGGCCGAAACCCGCCGATCTGTTTATATGCCCGCATATTGCAAGAGCAGACGTAAGGCGCCAGCGAGTGCCAACCCATCATCTTGGGGGCATGCAAGCCAGGGCGAACAGAATTGGAGCTAAACGGGTCCTAAACTTAGATCATGCGGAGCTTTGGTCAGTGCGCGCATACGAACGTAGTGCGAAGCGGTTGAGCGCATGTAGGCGGAGGTCAAAGCCCGGCCTTCTACCCGAGGCGAGGTCGGCGAGAACTTCACCCACGACGCTGCAGAACTTGTAACCGTGGCCTGAGCAGGGTGAGGCGACGACGACCTGCGGCAGGTCCGGCAGCGTATCGATCACGAAGTGCTCGTCCGGCGTATTCGTGAAGAAGCAGGCCCGCATTGCCATGGTCGGGCCGTTTGCTTGGGGGAAGTAGCGGCTGACGCAGGGGCGTAGCACCGCCTCGTCCTCGGCTTCGCACTCTCGCGACAACGTATCGGCACCGCCCGTCTCGCCGAGATGGTGCCAACGGCCGATCTTGAAGCCCGGCACGTGCCAGACTGGGAAGCCGTAGAACTTGCCCTCGTCGACCTCCATATTGAACACCGGGAAGCGGTCCGGAGCGAACAGGGCCGGCTCCCGTGGCTGGAACCAGCCGAGCACCTGCCGCTCGGGCACAGCGACGGTTTTGAGCTGCGGCACGAATTCGCCCATCCACGAGCCGGCCGACAGGATCAGGTGCCCCGCCTCGTAGGTGCCCCGCTCCGTCCGGACGCGTACACCTGAGGCCGTCGGCTCCCAGCTCAGCGCCGGCTCCCGCGCCCGGATCTCGGCGCCGGCCGCCTGCGCCTGCATGACGTGCGCGACGATCGCGCGCTCGGCCGAGACGAAGCCGCCATCCGGCTGAAGGACGGCCCGATGCGTGTCGGGCAGGTTGTAGCCGGGCGCCACACGCCGCAGTTCGGCGCCATCGAGCAGACGGTGCGGGAGGTCGTGCGTCCGGCAAGCCGCGACCGAGCCCTCGACCATAGCACTGCCCTCAGGTCCTGCATCGATCGAGCCGGTGATGAAGAGCAGCTGCTCGCCGAACCGTCCCTCCAGTTCCCGCCAGTTCTCATAGGCGCGCCGCAGCAGTGGCACGTAGGAGGGATCCTCGAAGTAGGCGAGGCGGATGATCCTGTTGAAGCCGTGTGAGGAGCCCATGGCGTGCGGGATGTCGAAGCGTTCGAGCCCCAGCACCCGGACCCCACGGCGGGCGAGGTGCCAGCAGGCGGCCGAGCCCATGCCGCCGACGCCGAGGACGATGACGTCGTAGGTGTTCGCTGACATCGCGAGATCTCCGGAGTTGCCCGAGAAGTGCTCAGGCCCAGACGTCGCCGAGCAGGGCGAGCCAGTTGCCGCCCATGACGCGTTCGATGCGGGAGGCCGGCCAGCCGCGCCGCTCCATCGCTGCGGTGAGGTTCGGAAAGTCGCCGATGACGCGAATGCCTTCGGGGTTCAAAACCTCACCGAAATCCGTGAGCTTGCGGCCGTCACCCTTGTCGTGGGTGATGTAGTCGAAGAATGCCTGTCCGTAGCCCTGCGTGAAGTCGGTGCCGATGCCGGCGTTCTCTTCGCCGACCAGATCGATCACGTACGCGATGGCGTCGAGATAGTCCTCGATCGTCGCGGCTGCGCCCCGGGCGAGGAACGGCGGGAACATGGTCACGCCCACGAAGCCGCCCCGCTCAGCGATGAAGCGTAGCTGCGCGTCCGTCTTGTTGCGCGGATGATCCTTCAAGGCGGCGGGCAGGCAATGGGAGTAGGCGACACGTCGCTGCGAGGCGCGGATCGCGTCCTCGCTGGTCTTGGGTCCGACATGCGAGAGGTCGCACAGGATGCCGAGGCGGTTCATCTCGGCCAGCACGTCGCGGCCGAAATCGGACAACCCGCCGTCGCGGGACTCGTAGCAGCCCGAGCCGACGAGGTTCTGGGTGTTGTAGGTCAGCTGGACGATCCGTAGGCCGAGCGCGTGGAACAGCTCCAGGTACTCGATGCGGTCCTCGATCGCGCTGGCGTTCTGCCAGCCGTGGATGATGCCGGTGCGGCGCTCCGCCTTCGCGCGGTGGATGTCGGCAACACCGTGGACCGGGGCGATCAGGTCGGCGTGCTCGCGGAACCAGCGCCGCCAGCGGGCCATCGTCCGCATGGTCGTGACGAAATCCTCCCAGACGGAGCAGGTGCAGTTGGCCGCCGTGATGCCGCCGCGTCGCATGTCGGCGAAGACCTCGGGCCCGAAGTCGGAGACGATCAGCCCGTCGATCACGATTAGGTCGTCGTGCCGGATGGTCATGGTGCGCCCTTTCAGAGTTCGACAGGAACGAAGTGGCAGGCGTCTGGCGGGACGGCGACGTGAACGCGCGCGCCGGGATCGAGCATGGCCGGGCCGCCGGTTGCAGGGGTCGCCCGGCGCGCCGTCAGGCACAGACCGGACGGGGTCCGCAGCCTGTACTCGACGGAAAGGCCCCGGTAGGTCGCCGCCTCGATCTCGGCATCCAGCGTGTCGGGCGCGGTGTCCGCGCCGGAGGGCGTGATGCGGACGCGCTCGGGCCGGATCGCCAGGACCGTCGCCCCGCGGCCGGCGCCTGCGACCGGGACGCGGATCGCGTTGCCGTCGGCGAGCCGGAACGTGTCCGGTCCCTCCACCGTCCCCGGCAGGAGGTTCGTCACGCCCATGAATTCCGCCACGAAACGCGAGCGTGGCGCACCGAACACCGCCTCCGGGCTGCCGTCCTGCTCGATCCGCCCGGCGCGCATCACGACAATACGGTCGGCGATCGAGAGCGCCTCGTCCTGATCGTGCGTGACGAAAATCGTGGTGATGCCCATCGCCTTCTGGATCTGGCGGATCTCGAGCTTCATCTCCCCGCGCAGCTGCGCGTCGAGGTTGGAGAGCGGCTCGTCGAGGAGCAGCACCGAGGGCTCGATCACCAGGGCGCGGGCGAGCGAGACCCGCTGCTGCTGGCCGCCAGACAGCTGCTTGGGCAGCCGATCCTCCATCGCCGACAGGCGCACCCGGTCGAGCGCCCGGGCCACGCGCGACGCGATCTCGGCCCGGGGAAGGCGACGCATCTCCAGGCCGAAGGCGACGTTCTGGGCGATGCTCATGTGCGGGAACAGGGCGTAGCTCTGGAAGCCGAAGCCGATGTTGCGCTTGGCCGGCGGCAGACGGGTCACGTCGCGGCCGCCGATCAGGATGCTGCCGGCATCCGCCTCGACGAACCCGCCGATCATCCGCAGCGTCGTGGTCTTGCCGCAGCCCGAGGGGCCGAGCAGGGCGACGAGCTGGCCCTCGGGCACATCGAGGGTGATGTCGTCCACGGCCGTGAAGCTGCCGTAGCGCTTGATCAGGGAGCGAAGGGCGACCGTCGTCGACATGGTCCGATCTCCGGGCTGGCAGGTGGCAGTCTCAGACGGCCGTCTCAGAAGGCTTGGGCGAGACGCGCGTAGCGGTCGCTGACGAGGAGCGC
Organism: Methylobacterium sp. 275MFSha3.1; assembly: GCF_900108435.1. Classification (NCBI taxonomy): domain Bacteria; kingdom Pseudomonadati; phylum Pseudomonadota; class Alphaproteobacteria; order Hyphomicrobiales; family Methylobacteriaceae; genus Methylobacterium; species Methylobacterium sp. 275MFSha3.1. The sequence continues at coordinate 83,190 of NZ_FNWP01000020.1, forward strand.
CGTCCCGACAATCAGGATCTGGACGGCGGCGACGGCCGCGACCGTCCCGTCGAGGTTCCATTCGAGGTAGTTGACCAGGGCGATCTGCAGCGTCGTGCGGCCCGGCCCGACGAGGAAGATCGACTTCTCCAGATCGATGAACGAGATCACGAAGGAGAACAGGGCCGCCGCGACGATCGCGGGCCGGATCGCCGGAAGGGTCACGCGCCGCAGCACGGTAAGCGGGTCGGCTCCAAGGCTCGCCGCGGCCTCCTCGATCGCCCGATCGGCCGACGCGAGGGACGCGCTGACCAGACGGATGGTCCAGGGCAGCGCGATCAGCGTGTGCGCCGCGAGCAGGCCGCCGAGCGTGCCGGCCACCTGGATGTCGAGCAGCGCCTCGACCTCGATGAAGGCGATGAACAGGGCGGCGCCGCCGACGATGCCGGGCACGACCATCGGTGCGAGCAGCAGGGCCTGCACGGCGTCGCGGCCGGGGAAGCGGCCGCGCACCAGGCCGAGGCTCGCCGGCACGCCGAGGGCGAGGCTCGCCGCCGTGGCGAACAGCGCCGTCTCCACACTGGTGACGAAGCCGTCTCGAAAGACGTCCGTTTCGAGGGCGCGCGCGTACCAGTCGAGGGTGTAGCCGCTCGCCGGGAAGGCGAGGATGCGGTTGGCGAAGAACGACACCCAGACGATGACCACCAGCGGCAGCACGATGAAGGCGAGGACCGCGCCCGAGATGGCGCCGTAGGTCCGGCGGATGCCTGCGCGCGACATGGCCCTACTCCGACCAGCGCCGGTAGCGGCGCTGTACGAGGACGTTGGCGGTGGTGGTCAGCAAGAGGGTGACCGACATCAGCACGAAGGCGAGGGCCGCACCGAACGGCCAGTTCATGGCCTTGGCCACCTGCTGGTAGACCTCGGGCGCCATCATGTGGAATTGCGGTCCGCCGATCAGCACCGGCGTGGCGTAGGCGTTCATCGACAGGATGAAGCACAGCATCGTGCCGGCGAGCAGCCCGGGCAGCGCGAGGGGCAGCACGACCCGCCGCAGGATCGTGAGGTGCCCGGCGCCCAGACTCTCGGCCGCCTCCTCGAGGACCGGATCGATCCGCTCAAGCACGCTTTGCAGCGTCACGATCATGAAGGGCAGCGTCACCGAGACGAGGCCGATCACCACGGCGCTGGGGGTGTACATCAACCGGGGCGGCGTGAGTCCCACCCCGGAGAGCAGGGCGGCGAGAAGGCCCTTGTCGCCGAGAATGACCATCCAGGCGGCGGTGCGGACCGCGTTGCCCATGAGGAGCGGCAGGATGATGAGGATCAGCAGCTTCGACTTCCAGCGTGGCCCGACCTGCCGCACCAGGGCATAGGCGACCGGGAAGCCGAGCACGAGGCAGATCAGCGTCGAGAGGGCCGCCACCCAGAGGGTCGTGAGCAGGACGTCCCGATAGAAGCTGTCGTGCAGGAACTTGGCGTAGTTGGCGAGGGTGAGCCCCTCGACCATCAGCTCACCGGGGACGAACCGGTTGAAGCTGTAGCGGAGCATCAGGGCGAGCGGCCCGAGAAGCGCCAGGACGACCAGTAGCGTGCCCGGCAGGACGCCGCCGACCCCCGGGGGGATGCGCGGCCGGGCCCGCGCGGCGCGATCGGGCGCCAGGACCTCCGAGCGTGCGAGGGTGGCCATCGGATCAGCGCGCCATCGTCTTGTTCCACCACTCGAGCCACTCGGCGGTGTTCTTCGAGACGTAGGCATAATCCGGGAAGTTGAGGTGCTCGCGCTCCTCGGGGGAGAAGTCGATCCGGGCGCGCAGCTCGGGGCTCAGCTCGGCCGCGCCGTTGGCCGGCGCGTAGAAGCTCGCCGCGGCGAGTTCGGCCATCGCCTTCCGGTCGAGCATCGCGTTCAGGTAGACGTAGGCTCCGTCCGGGTTCGGCGCGCGCTTCGGCATCCCGGCGCCGAAGGTGATCGCGATCGCGCCCTCCTTCGGATACTGGATGGCCAGCGGCGAGCCCTCGCCGATCCATTGCAGGCCGCGGGCCTTGTAGTTCAGGGCGATGTCGACCTCGCCGGTGGCCAGCGCCGCGCCGAGCTGCTGATGCGCGGCGTAGAGCCGGGGCTGGACCAATTCCTTCAGTGCGACGAGCCGCTCGCGGCCGGTCTCGACGCTCGTCATGTTGCCGCCCTGGATCAGGCCGGACATCATCATGTAATTGAAGTAGAGCTGATTGGTCAGGCCGAGGCGGCCGGCCCACCTCTTGTCCCAGAGCTCCGCGTAAGATTTCGGCGGATCCTTGATCTTGTCCTTGTTATAGATAATCACCACGCCACTGTAGAGCCACGGCACGAAATAATCCTTGCGCAGGGCCGGCACCACGTCGCCGTAGTTCGGGATGCGCGACCGGTCGAGGTCGGCCAGTACGTCCTGCTTCATCATCTCGAACCCGTCCGAGTCGTTCAGATGAATCACGTCGATGCTGCCCCGGCGCAGGCGGCGCTCGGCGAGGAGCTTGGCCTTGCGCTCCGGTTCCATGCCGAGATCGCGCACGACGGTCAGTCCCTGCGCCTCCACCAGGGGCGTCTCGACGAAGCGTACCGTGCGCTGGTTCCAGTCGCCGCCCCAGTTGGAGACGACGACCGTTCCGGCCGCCGCGCGCGCCTCGCGTCCCGCCCCCGCCGTGAGGACGGCCGCCGCGCCGCCGAGGAGCGCCTGCCGGCGCGTCGGCGAGAATCGATCGAGAGACAAGTCAGCACGCATCGGCTCACACTCCTGCATGGGCGGCGGGTCGAGGATCGGATCGCGTCAGGCGATGGCCCAGGTCGTCAGGCGGCGTTGCGCAGGCCGACCTCGTCGAGGTAGGCGACACAGCGCTCCAGCGGCTCGACGTCGGCGAACTTCGCGTCGATGTCGAAGAGGTTCCAGGCGACGGCACCCGGCACGCGGTCGCCGATGCACTCGCGCACCGCGATGGTCCGGAAGCCCTCGGCGAGACCGTCGCAGAGCGTGGTGCGCACGCAGGCCGAGGCGGTCACGCCCGTGACCAGGATCGTGTCGACGTTATTGGCGCGCAGGAACCCGGCAAGGTAGGTCCCGTGAAAGGCGCTCGCCCGCTTCTTCACCAGGACCTGCTCGCCCGGCACCGGCTCGATGCGGCTGTCGATCGCCCAGAGCTCGGGCTTGTTCTGATCCACGACCTCAACCGGGATCTTGCGGTGCCACAGGCCCATGTCGGTCTTGGGGCTGTCGACGTCGGTAACCTGATAGCAGGTGGTGACGTGCACGACCGGGTGGTTGTTGCGCCGGCAGGCGGCCAGGAGCGCCTGGACGCCGGGGATGATCTGGTCGTCGATGTTCTCGCAGGTGAAGGGATTCCCCGGCCGCGTCCAGGCATTGGCGAGATCGACGTTGATCAGGGCGGGGCGCCGGCCGAACCCGACGCGGCGCTGGAAACCGCGCTCCTTGTACAACGCGCTCGCCTCCGCGAACGCCGCTTCGAGAGCGCTGTCGAGTTCGGTGTTGAAGGCCATCTGTCGCGTCCCTTGCATCGTTCGTTCCAGCCCGCCGCAGCGGGATCGAGGCGAGGATGTTGCAGACGGCCCGCGGTGTGAAATGATGAATTTGGCGTGATTGATACGAGATTCGGCATCAATGCGGTTTGACCTCAGGCACGTCTCGAGCTGCCTCGTCCTCGCCCAGGAGCTTCACTTCGGCCGGGCCGCACAGCGCCTCGCGACGACGCAGCCGGGTCTCAGCCGGCTCGTCTCAGACCTCGAGGCGGAGGTCGGCGTGAAGCTGTTCCGCCGTACGACCCGAACGGTCGAGGTGACGGAGGCCGGGCGTGCCTTCCTGGCCGAGTGCCGGATCGGGATCGACCATCTGGAGCGGGCTGTGACGCTGGCGCGGCGCACGGCAACCGGCATGGCCGGCGTCCTGCGAGTCGGCTACATGGATTTCGCGATCAACGGTCGGCTGCCGGAGCTGGTCCGCGCGTTCAGCGAAGTGCGACCGGCGATCCGGCTGGAGCTGTCGCACGTGCCCTCGCAATCCCAGCGCGAGGCCCTGCTCAACGACCGCATCGACGTCGGCTTCACGCTCAGCGCGGTCGAGAACGAGCACTTCGAGAGCCTGCTGTTCGATCGCGACTCCTATGTGGCCCTGCTGCCGGTGACCCATCCACTCTCGAACGCGCGCAGCCTGACCCTCAAGGATCTCGCCGGCGAGCCGTTCGTGCTGGGGTCTGGCGGGAGCTGGAGCGCCTATCGCGAGGCCTTCTTCGCGATCTGCCATCGGCGCGGCTTTCACCCGACCATCAGCCAGGAGGCCTCGTCGAGCGAGGGTATCTTCGGCCTCGTCGCGGCGGGAACTGGCGTGAGCACCTATGCGAGCTGTGTGCGCAACGTGCAGCGGCGCGGGATCGTGATCCGCTCCCTCGACGATGTCCCCGATACCATCGCAACCTACGCCACTTGGATGAAGCCGGCCCGATCCACCAGCCTCGAAGCCTTCACCACCTTCCTGGCGACTGTATGGGGCGCTGCGCCAGCAAGTACCAACACGCGATCGAAGCTTTGAGAACGCGAACGGAAGCGGGCTGCCTCTGCTCTCCTGCGGCACAAGGCGGCTCCGGCTGCCAGCTAGGGGCCACCTTCGGAGAACAAGAAGCTATCTCGGGCCGCAATCTCGAAGGCCCCGTAGTGTTTCCAATTCCGACCTAAAGATCCGGCTCCCGTGACGTCCGCTTCGGAGATGTCTTCGATGTGCACCGAATGTCCGGGTTGGGCGCCGAGGCACATGTCCGGTCTTGCGCGCTCCGGCGATCCGGCGTGACGTAGTATGGCCGAAAGCTGCCAGTCCGCTTCGAAGACGATTCTGAGAAAAAGCAGTCGCAGTGGGGCGCCGGGTCTCGGCAATCAGCTTGCCTGCAGCGGGCAGCAAACCGGGCGCCGGTCAGTTGGCGTACACGCAAGACCGGGGTGCGCCGGACCAGCTCTTACACGCTCTATTCCGGCAGCCGAAATCGCGCTGAAGCGGGTCCCTCATATAGGTGGCCGTCAGGGCCGAACGCACCGGCGAATGCCTGCCCCCCGTTCGGATCCGCGCAGACGAGATCATGGTTTGAAATCTCCGTCACCGTGCATCCCGACGCTCCCGCCAGCGCGCCCGGGATAAGCCGAAAGTCCCCGTCCTTGGGTGCCGTGAAGCCCGGATTGCCGGCACGCCCGTGGGACTCGAACCCGCGCTCGCGCTTGAGCGCGACAGGAAAGCCGTTGCTGCTGACGTCGAAATCGAAGACGCTCGCGAGCGCGGAGAGATCGCGGCCGGACTCGTCGACGGGCAGCCACCGGAAGCAGTCGAAGAACGGCAGCGTTCCCGTTTCGCCGAGATAGCGGGCGAGGCCGTCCCCGCCGACCACGCCACGTCCGCAGGTGCTCACATCGAACGTTTCGGGTCTCGGCCGGCACACTTCTTTATCGTAGCCGGGCACGCCGTCCTCGCAGAATAGCAGGGCGTTGTTCCAGTGCCTGAGATTGGCGGCCGCGCCGATCCCGGTCACGGGCGAGCGCAGGTACCAGCTATTGTTGAACAGGTAGATCGCGCCGCGCTCCGCATAGCGATAGGTCCCGGGCTCCACATCCCGCGGGGGGAGCGCGAGCTTGACGACGCGGCCCTGGAGGCTTGCCTCACAGGTCTGGTCGAGGGGATCCATCCAGGAGACGGCACCGCTCGGACCGATGCTCTCGACCCCGACGGGCAGCCAGCGGGCGCGTGCGTAGTCGTAACGCCGGTCGAGCTTCGGGTCGAATGCCCCGCCGGCGGCCGGTTTCTCGATCGGGTGGCGCGTGCAGGGCGGCGGGAACAGGGAATGATCCGGCAAGGCGATCGCCGGGACGTCGTCGAACCAGCCGCGATTGCCGTAGACGTAGATCGGACCGCCTCCCATGTCGTCGAACGAGAACCACGCGTGGGCATTGACGATCCGGTTGCGATAGATCCGGACGTCCGTCGCCCAGGTCTCCAGTTCGATGGGGTTGTCGCGAACGTAGGCGAACAGGTTGTCGTAGATCCAGACGTCCCCATTGTAGGGGCAGGTTTCCGGCGAGAGGTCCAAGGCCTTGCGGTCGTCGCAGGCGGCAGCCTTGAGCCGAAAGCCGTTATAGGCCGAAAGGACGGTGTTGCGGCGGAAGATGATGGGGCCCCGCACGTCGCTTCCGCCGAGCAGCGCACCGTTGAAGTGATCGTAGGCGCCGTGATGGCCCACGCCCCAGGGGATGCTCCGCCAGAGCAGGCCCGGGCAGCCGAGCGGGCTGACGCGGCCGTCGGCGCAGCGGAACGGACCATCGCGCCTCAGGGCCGCGGCGTCGTAGCCGCTCGCGTCCTGCACCCATGTCACGTCCTCGACCACCAGCGAGTCGGCCGGCCGCTCCCGGCTGCCGCGTGCCGCGAGACCGTAGCTGCTCCCGATCACGAGGGAGCGACGCAGCGTGACGCGGCGACTGCCGATCGCCCGGACGGCCGCGAGCCAGCACCCGTCAAACGTCAGATCCTCCACCGTGATGCCGTCCCCCCGGTCGATGTCGAGGCAGGCTGCCTCCGCAAGCCGTCCGGCACGGCCGATCGGTATGGCGAGCCGCGAGCGGCGGCTGCGCTCCCGCTCGCCGGTCGAGGCCGGCGTGGTCAGAGCACCGAGCAGGTCCGAAACCTGTGGGGCCGCAAGGGCAGTCGCGAGGCCGCCGCAGGCCTGCTCGAGATCGTCCTCGGGCATCGGACAGCCGCGGACCTCATCGACCGTGCGCCCGACCAATCGTGTGCGCCCGCCGAGGCCCTTGATTAGGATCGGCGGCGCGTCCCGCTCGCCCAAGCCGGACAGAACGATCCGCTTGGCGTAGAGCGCCGCGACGGCGGGATCTGGGCTGTCGGCGAGAAGCTGGACTACGTCTCCCGGGCGCAGTCCCCGCATCGCCTCGGTGGAGAAGGCTTGCGTCTGCGGGGCGATCATCCGGCCGTCCGCATCGTAGCCCGGTCCGGCCCCTGCGGGCGTGACGTAGATCGTCCGCGCCACGGCGGCATGCGTCCCCAGGCAAAGCAGCCCTGCCGCGAGCAGGCGCCGCGCGCGGCAGCTGCCATGGGACGAGCGGACTTGGCCCCGCGGGCGTCTGGTAGCGGCATGCTCGCCATCAACGAAAGCCATCGTCGGCACCTCGATCATCCCGGGGCGGCCCAAAGATGTGATCGACCGGCCCGGGTCCGACGCGCGGACCCGGTACGCGATGACGGGGTAGGTCACTCGGCCGGGACTTGCTCAATCTCCTGCACACCCGCCTTGGCGGCGCGCCTGGCAGCCTCGTAGGCATCCCGATAGCCGCGCGCGACGGCACGCACGCCGCGTCCGATATCGGCGTATGCCTCGTCGGGCAGGTTAGCGAGGGAGACCCGCAGGGACCAATCGGGCGCTTCGAACCCGCCACCGTTGAGCAGCACGATGCCGTGGACCTCGGCGAGCCGAAAGGCGAGGTCGAGCGGATGGACGTTGCGCTTCAGATAGGCAACGGCCTCCTCGCCGATATTCTTGCGCGCCCAGAACTCGAAATCGATCAGCCCGTAGTAGGCATCGTAATTCGGGTTGGGCGTGATTTGGAGGCCGAGCCCCTCGATCATCGACCAGGCGCGCCGGTTGACGATCTCCATGCAGGCCTCCTGATAGACCTTGCTCTCGTCCATCAGCTCGGCGAGCGAGAACAGGCTCATCATCACCTGCTGCGGCAGGGAGAGGCCGGCGGTGTGGTTGAGCGCAATGTCGCGACTGTCAGCCACGATGCGGTCGATGAACTTGAGCTTGCGCGGCTCCAAGGTCAGCGGCCCGTAGCGCTTGTCGAGATCCGCGGTCACCTCGGGCGGCAGCTTCGCGATGGCCTTGTCGAAGATGTTGTCCTCGTGGATCGCGATGGCGCCGAGCCGCCAGCCGGTGCAGCCGAAATATTTCGAGAACGAGTAGACACCGATGGTGTTGTGCGGCAGTTCCGCCATCAGCGACTGGAAGTCGTGCACGAACGTGCCGTAGACGTCGTCGGTCAAAATCATCAGGTCGGGCCGCTTGTCCCTAACCAACCGGGTGATCTTGGCGATCGTCTCCGGGCTCAGGGCCATCCCGGTCGGGTTGCCGGGATTGACGACGAAGAAGGCCTTGACCTTCGGATCGAGCAGCTTGTCGATCTCGGCATCTGTGTATTGGAATTTGTTCTCCTGCGGCGCCTTTATGTGAACCACACCGAGGGCATAGTCCTCGAGATGCGTCATCTCGAGATAAGGCGTGAAGATCGGCGTGCCGAGGGCGATCGTATCGCCCGGCATCAGGAGCCGATTGGCTTTGAGGGACTTGAACAGGTAGCACATCGCTGCCGTTCCGCCCTCGACTGCGTAGAGATCGAACCGGCCGGCTGGCTTGCGCGAACCGCACATCGCCCACATCAGGTATTCGTGTACGATCCGCTCGTTGTGGACGAGCATCCGATCCGGAACGGGGTAATTGTCGCCGACGATCGAATCGACGAGTTCGTGCACGAAGGCGTCCGGCTCGAAGGCAAACGTTCGAGTCGCGTAGGGGACGAGGGCCGCCAGGAAGTCGGCGCCGGGCTGATCGGTACGCTGCTGCAGCCAGACCGCGAGCCGTTCGGCGATTCCGGACGCCTGCGGCATGCCGCCGAGCCCGGCTGGGTGGCTCATCACGCGCCGGCTCTCGCTCATCGCGAACTGGCCGAGGAGGAAGAAGGCGTCGCGCGGCGTCGTAGCGACCCAGTTCGGGTTACCCCGTCCCGCGTTGAGGAAGGCTGATTGTGTTCGGCGCGACGTCGCCTTGGCCAGCTTGATCAGCTCGTCCTTGATCTCGAACGGGCTGAGCGACTCGAAGTCCTGTAGATCGAACGATCCTGCCATGACGATACTCCGGCGCTTCGGGGGGTCTCAAGAGAAGATGAGCACGATCACCATGCCGTAGATGGTGAGTACGGTGTTGCCGATGGCGTAGGGCATGCCGTAGCCGAGGGCCGGGATCTTGCTCTTGGCGGCTTCCTGGACCATGCCGAGGGCCGCGGTGGTGGTCCGCACGCCCGCGCAGGCGCCGAACAGAATCGCCGGGTGAAAGTTGAAGATGTACCGGCCGATGTAGACCGACAGGACCATCGGGATAGCGGTCGCGAGCGCGCCCCAGAGAAGAAGACTTAGGCCCACAGCATGGACGCCCGCCACGAAGCCCGGACCGGCGCTGATGCCGACGACGGCGATGAACACGTTGAGGCCCAGCGTATTCAGCAGCCACAGGGCCGGTCCCGGGATGCGCCCGAAGATCGGGCGGATCGTCCGCAGCCAACCGAGCACCAGGCCGGCCAGCAGGGCGCCGCCGGAGGTCGACAGGCTGATTGGGATGCCGCCGATCTTGTAGCTCAGCGCGCCGACGAGACCCCCGAGGACGATGCCCACGGCAAGGAAGGCGATATCGGTCGTCTCGACAGTCCGGTCCGGGTAGCCGAGGTGCCCGATTGCCGCTTCGACGTGCCGGTGGCCTCCGGCAAGCGTGAGGATGTCGCCGCGCAGGATCTCGGTCCGCGGCAGCACCGGGAGTTCGACCATGTTGCGCATGATCTTGCGCAGATAGACGCCGCGTGCCCAATCATGGCCCGCAAGTTCCTCGAGGGTCATGCCCGCGAGGTCGCGGTTCGTCACGAGAACGTCGACGACCTCCGCCGGAACATTGAGGAGTTCCCGGTCCTGAACCTCCTCGAGCATGGGGTTGAGGCTATCGACGAGGCGCTCGCGACGACCGGAGACGGCCACGACGTCGTCAGGCCGCAGCATGGTCTCGCCATCGGCCTCGATGATCTGATCACCGCGCCGCACGCGCTCAACGAAGACGCGCATCCCCGGCCAGATCTCCCGCACCGGCCGGCCAACGATGCTGTCGTCGTTCGGCACCCGGTACGCCCGCAACTCGATGTGACGGATCGCCGAGATGAGGCCGCCCTCACTCACCTGACCGCCCATCGTCTGCTCGTAGTCTTTGCAGGCCTTCTCGAGATCGACGCCGATCAGTTTCGGCCCAAGCTGCGCCAGGATGATCGCCGACCCGATCGTGCCGAAGATGTAGGTGACCGCGTAACCGATCGGAATCTGATCGAGATAGGTCTTGGCTTGGTCGGCCGGCATGTCGAGCCGCGCGATCTGGTCGGATGCGACGCCGATTGAGGCCGAGATGGTCTGCGAGCCGGCGTACATCCCCGCCGCGTAGCCGAGATCGAGGCCGGCGAGCTTGGCGCACAGGATCGGTGCGAGCAGGCAGAGGGCGAGGACGACGAGGGAGAAGCCGATCTGCCTCGGCCCCTCCTTGGTCAGGCCGCTCACGAATTGCGGCCCGACGCCATATCCGATCGCGAAGATGAACAGGATGAAGAAGGTCGATTTGACGTTGGGCGAGATGGCGATCCCCAGTTGACCGATCGCAACCGCGGCGAGAAGGGTCGCCGTGACATTTCCGAGGCTGAAGCCCGCGACTTTCCGAGGACCGATTGCAAATCCGATCGCCAGGGACAGAAAGATCGCCAACTCAGGATAAGTCTGAAAGGTCCTGACGAGCCAATCGCCCATAGGATGTTTCCCTATCCGGTCGCTCGCCCTCGCATCAGCGATTTCAGGTGCGCGGACGACAACTGCCAATCTTGCCGCAACATCCACTTGCCCCCGCCGCGGTGTAAACCCGGACGGAAGCTGCGACCGTCAGAAGCTATAACGGGACAAACACAATCCGCTTGATCGCTTGGGACAAATAAAAATCTCGTTGCCAAGCTTCCGCAGTCCGTTATCTCGCCATCTTGTTTAACATCGAAGCGATTGTAACATAAACTGACAATAAAATACGGCGCGGCGTTTGGCGGGACCGCTCCGGCGACCCTGCGTCGAGCCGCACCCCGGATCGGACCGTCAGACCGCAACCCGACCTGATCCAACTGCCCACGGACTTTTCTTCCATCGGGTGCGCTCCATGGGTATGGCACAGCGACTTCAGGCGATGGCGGTTTCCGGGTTCAGAGATCCGGGACAGGAAGGCGCCATGGTCAGGCACGTCAGCCGGCGGGCGATCCAGGGTGTCCTGCTGACGGCGGTCATCCTTCTATCAGATGCTCCCGTCCATGCCGTGCCTGCGCGGCACGGCGGGCGAGTCGTCGTGACCTACGTTCAGCCGAGCGACCCCGCGCATCGCGAGATCTACCGGACGCTGCGGCGGCAGCGCGTGTTAGAGCGGCTTGGCGCGGTCGTTCGCCTAGTTCGACTCCCCGGTCGTTTGACGCTCCGGCTGAAGGGGTGCGGCGGCGAGGCGAACGCCTGGTACGATCCCGAAAGCCACGCCGTCACGATGTGCTACGAGATGGTCGCAGGCATCATCGCTCTCGCGCCGCACGAAGCCTCTGCGGCCGGCGTCACCCAGGAGCAGGCGATTCGCGGGCCGATCGCCCAGATTCTGGTGCACGAGACCGGACATGCCCTGTTCCACCTGTTGCGCGTCCCGATCTTCGGACGCGAGGAGGACGCGGCCGACCAACTTGCCGCCCTGCTCCTGCTCCACCTCGCCCCTGCACAAGCCCGGGCTCTCGTCGGAGGCAGCGGCTACTTCTTCGTGACGCTGGGGCGGCAGGAAGCGGTCGATAGAAGCGGTTTCGCCAATGTGCACGGCCTATCATGGCAGAGATTCTACAGCCTCGTATGCCTCGCCTACGGCTCCGATCCCCGTCGCTACGCCGACATCGTTGCAAAGGATTATCTGCCCCCCGAGCGGGCCGCGACGTGCAGAGAGGAATACAAGTCGGCGGCTTACGCTTTCGAGAGGCTGATCGGCCCGCACTTGCGGGTACGCCTGCATCGCGGCGCACGCTTGCGCCGCGCTTGGCAATCGCGGGTCCCGTAGACTATCCGCCGCTGTAGTCGGGCGATCACCGGCGACGTTCATACCGACAGCTGACCATCAGTGGCTCATCAGGCAGCAGACAGGCGAACGTTTCAAGAAATCTCGCGTCACGCCGCCGAACAACCATTCCCGCAATCGGGACCGGCCATATCCGCCCATGACCACGAGATCTGCATCCGCCTGGTCTACGAAGCGCAAAATTTCATCCGCGACGTTTCGAGCATTCGCACCCAACAGGTGCTGACTGACCTGTGCGCCGTGACGGGCCAGAAATTCCGCGACGCGGTCGGCACCATCGGATCGGGCTTCCTCACCCGCGCTGACGACGGAGACGTGCTTCGCGCGACGTAGGAACGGCAGCGCAGCCGAGACCGCGCGGCGTGCCTCGGGCGCATCTTTCCAAGCGACGACGATCCGTTCGGCTCTGAGGTCATCCGAGCCGGGCGGAGTCATCAGGACCGGACGCCCGACTTCCATCAAGACCGCGCCGGGTAAGGCGCTCATCTCGCCGATGCCTTCCTCACTCTCGCGGCCGACGACAACGACATCCGCAGCCAGCGCCTGCCGCACGAGAAAGTCTGCCGCATTGGCCTCTGCTTGCAACCAACTGGTCAGGACATCCGCGTCGGCATTCTGCTCGAAAAGATCCCGGCATCGCTCCAAATCCCTCGCGAGCTTGGCTTGCTCCTCGTTATAGGTCGTCTGAATCTCAGCTAGGTCGTGGCCGGGGCCGGGATTTGGAATCTTACGCGCGGCGACACCGGTCAGCATTGCGTTGAAGTGCTTCGCGAGACGCGTCGAGAGGCGGACGCGGGCAGCGGCCGCCGCGCTGAGGTCGAGGGAAACCAGGATGCTGGCGATGGTCATATCATCGACTCCCGTCAAACCGTTACAAAGAGCGTGCAGTCAGCTTTGCCGGCGCCGCAGCAGTCGGCGTGCGCCCGGGGTTTGGTCCTGGAAAACGCATGGCGCTCAGCTGAGGAGCCTTTCTCATGGCCCGATCACGGGAGTTTGCCGGATATCTTCGCGTGTGCCGCTTACGGTCAGGTCATTGTCGAGCTGATGCAGCCGTGGGACCGGGATGCCGATCTCCCCGCCACCGAGCCATCGTCGGCGTGCGACCACGGCGATCAGCGTATGTCCGTCCTGTGAGACCCTGACATCCTGCACGCGCCCCACAACGAGCTTGTGATCGGCGTGGAGCCACCGTCCCCGGAGGGTCGGAATCAACGACGCCGCCGCCATCTGCATGTGCGAATCCGCCTGCGTCGCGATCAGAGAGCGGGCTTCCTGCGCGCGCGCGGCGCCGGCGAACAGGATGAGAGCGCAGACCAAGATGCGATCAGGTTGGCGCATCCCTTGTTCCCCCCTAACCCGCCTGAGGCATGTCGCTGTCGACGGGGCTGTTCGTCTCCGATCGCTTCTCCTTCCGCCATGTGCTTGGCGCCATGCCCGACCAGCGCCGAAAGGCATGCGTGAAGGCGGCGAGCTCGGAGAAGTTCAGGGCTGCCGAAATCTGCGTCAGGCTCATGCTCGTGTCGGCCAGGAGCTGCTTGGCCACCGCGAACTGGGCCTCGTTGGTGAGCTGCCTGAAGCTCGTGCCCTCGGCCCTCAGGCGGCGGCTCAGGGTGCGGCGGTTCACCAGCCGCAGGCGCGCAAACCGCTCCGCCTTGCAGCGCTGCTTGATCACCGTAGCCCGGAGATAGTGACGGAGCTCGTCCGTCAGCTTGGCGGGCTCGGCGGCCTCGATCTGGCGGATCCGCTCCTCCACGCATCGGCGAACCGCCGGGTCTGCGCCGGCGATCGTCTGCTGCAGGAGCAGCGCCGGAAAAACCAGGGCGGTCATTTCCTGATCGAACCGGACGGGCGCGCGAAAGAACGCGCCGTATGGCTTGATGTCATCCGGTGCGCAGCGCGGCAGCAGCACCTCCAGCGGCGCCCATTGGGACCCGCAGAGCGCCCGCAGAACGTTGGTCACTTTGGCCAAGGCCCGCTCGGAATGCAGGGCGGCTCCCACAATCTCGGGATCATACGGGGTGTAGCTGAGTACGGCGATCTCGTCGAAGACGCCCAGCCCGACCACGCCACCCCGGTCCTGTACGCACAGATGAGCCTCGAGGGCCCGCAGCGCGTCCCCGACCGTCTCGCAGTTGCACAGCAGCGAGCCGAGGAGCCACTGTGAGGCCAGCGTGACGCGCTCCCCGATGAGGAGCCCAAGATGTGGGCAATGCATGCGGTCGGCTGCCAGAGCGATGAGGCGGCCGACCGCGGTGAATGGGACGAGCTTCATGCCGCTATCGATGACCTGCGGATCGAGTCCGGCTTCGGCGACGAGGCTGCTGAAGTCGGCGCCGAGTTCAATGAGAACGACCCGGATGGCCCTGACATCGTCAACCTGGACAAATCCCGTCGAGGGAGCCTTCTCGGTCGCGTGGAAGCGCTCGGCCAAGGCTGCCTCCGTCAAGCAGAAGCCGCTGTGCAATGTGGCGGACAGGGGCATAATCGTATCCTCCGACGCCAATTAATCTAAGCCATAAATCATTGCTTGATCGAACGGGACACCCGAACAGCTTCGAATTTAGTAAGCGCCCTCCGACGTTTTTCGGGGCCGAGCGAGGACTTGTCCCAGGGGACCTTGCCGGCCGCTTCATCGGAGTTGGCTCGGCCCCGATGCAGAATACTCCGATACCGGAACGAAAAAGGGACCTCCAACCAAGTGCTACTGCGGCGCGCAGCCGGGTCTGCGCCTTCACGGGATTGAACACGCCTTTGCAAGCCGCCTCCCGCCGCCAGCCGGCCTCCGTGCGTCGCGCCCGCGATCGAGATCCTTTATCGCCGCAATACTGTGCAGACTGCAGGCGGTGGCTCCAGCAGCTGGATCAGTACTGCTCCGGCACGAAACGCTGGTCGCGCAGGGTGTCGTCGTAGGCGTTCTTCTTGCAGCGTTTGGGCAGCGCCACCGGCTCGGGCTTGAGCTCCCGATAGGGGATCAGATGCAGCAGGTGCGCGATGCAGTTCAGCCGCGCCCTGCGCTTATCGTCGGAGCGCACCACGTACCACGGCAAGGCGTCGGAATCGGTTGCCGCGAGCATCGCATCCCGGGCGCGGGAATAATCGTACCATCGCCGGTAGGATTCCAGGTCCATCGGGCTCAGCTTCCACTGCCGGAGCGGATCGCTGATGCGGGCCTCGAAGCGGATCCTCTGTTCCTGGCGGCCGACCTCCAGCCAGAACTTGATGAGCTGGATCCCGCTCCCGGCGATGAACTGCTCGATTTGCGGACAGAGGGTCAGGAAGCGGCGCTGCTCAGCCTCGCCGGCGAACCCCATGACGGCCTCGACGCCCGCACGATTGTACCAGCTGCGGTCGTAGATCACGATCTCGCCCGCGGCTGGGAAGTGCGCGATGTAGCGCTGAAGAAAAAGCTGGCTCTTCTCGCGATCGGACGGCGCCGGCAGGGCGACGACGCGGAACACGCGCGGGCTGACCCGCTCGGTGATCGCCTTGATGGTGCCGCCCTTGCCGGCCGCGTCGCGCCCCTCGAACACCACGATGATCCGCGCGCCGGTCGCCTTCACCCAGGCCTGGAGGTGGCAGAGCTGCACCTGGAGCTTCCGCAGCTCGCGCTCATAGGCTTTGCGCTTCAGCCGGTTGCGCTCGCCGGTCGGCTCTGTCTCGACGCGCGCTTCGGCGCGGAGTGCTTGATCTGTACCGTCCATGGGGCAATCCTCCGCTATTCCGCCGGGAGATGCCCCGGCGTGCCGCCGGCCGCGTCGGACTGCGTGGCTGGGTAGGTCATCTTGCCCGTCCGGCCGCTCAGCAGACGCCACGCCCGCTCGCGCAGGCCCTGGAACACGACGTAGAGCGGCGGGATCACGAAGATTCCGAGGAACGATGCGGCGAGCATGCCGCCGAACACGGGCGTCCCGACATCGCGCCGGGCGAGCTGCGAGGCGCCGGTGGCGATCACGAGCGGGAGGAGCCCGAGGATGAAGGCGAAGGACGTCATCATCACCGGGCGGAAGCGGAGGCGTGCGCCCTCCGTCGCGGCCTCGCGCAGCGGCACGCCCTTCTCGCGCTGCTCCTTGGCGAACTCGACGATGAGGATGCCGTTCTTGGCGGCCAGGCCGATCAGCACCACCATGCCGATCTGCGCGTAGAGATCGAGGGTGAGGTTGCCCCAGACCATCGCCAAATAGGCGCCGACGATGCCGACCGTCACGGAGAGCAGCACGGGCACCGGGATGGTCCAGCTCTCGTACAGGCCGACCAGGAACAGGAAGGCGAATAGCACCGCGAAAGCCAGAATGATCGCGGTCTTGCCCTCCGCCCGCTTCTCTTGGAAAGCGGTGTCGGTCCATTCCCCGCCGAAGCCCGCGGGCAGCGTGCGCGCTGCGACGGCCTCCATGGCCGCGAGCGCCTGGCCCGAGGAGACGCCCGGCGCGGGGCCGCCCTGCACCGTCACGGCACGGAGGTTGTTGTACCGGATCAGCGCGGGCGGCCCGACGACGATGCGGGCCTCCGCGAGGCTGCGCAATGGGACCATCCCGCCGTCCTTGTTGCGCACATTGATGCGGTAGATGTCGTCGATCTTCTGGCGGTCCGTCGCCTCGGCCTGGACCTGGACCTGCCACGCGCGGCCGAACAGGTTGATGTCATTGATGTAGTAGCCGCCGAGCGAGGCCTGCAGCGCCTGGAACACGGCGTCGAGCGACACCCCGAGGATCTGGACCTTGTTGCGGTCGATATCGAGGTAGACTGAGGGATTCGTCGCCGAGAAGGTGCTGAAGACGCGATTGAGCTTCGGCTCCTGGTTCGCCGCGACGAGGAGCCCGCGCAAGACTTGCGCGAGCTCCTTCGGGTCGCCGCCGCGCAGGTCCTCCAGCACGTAGGCGAAGCCGCCGCCGGTGCCGAGACCGATGATCGGCGGCGGCGCGATCGGCACGACCGTGCCGCCGGGGATCTCGCGGAAGCGCTGGCCGAGCCGCGCGATCAGCGCCGCGGCGCCGTCGCCCGCGCCCTTCCGCTCCTCGAAGGGCTTGAGCGTCACCACTTGGAAGGCGGCGTTGCCCTGCGAGTAATTGTCGATGAAGTTGAGGCCGACGACCGTGGTCGTGTCCGCGACCGCGTGCTCCTCGCGCAGGATCGCCTCGGCTTGCGCCGCGACCGCCGAGGTCCGGTCGACGGACGCACCCTCGGGCAGTTGCACGACCACGAAGAACGCGCCCTGGTCGTCCTCGGGCAGGAAGCCCGTGGGCGTGATCTTGGCCAGCTCGACCGTGCCCCAGGCCGCCGCGAGCGACAGCACGACGCCGATGATCGACAGGCGGACGATGCGGGCGACCGCCACGCCGTAGCCGTCGCGCACCCCGTCGATCGCGCGCATGATGAAGCCCATGATCCCGCGGCGCGGGCCGTGGTGCGGCCGCAGCAGCACCCCGCAGAGCGCGGGCGAGAGCGTCAGCGCGTTGATCGCCGAGAGGAACATCGAGACCGCGACCGCCACGGCGAACTGGCGGAACAGCTCCCCCGAGATGCCGGGCACGAAGGCGACTGGCACGAAGACCGAGAGCAGGACCAGGGTGATCGCGATGATCGGGGCCGTGATCTCGGCCATCGCCCGCTTGGTTGCCTCGCGCGGGGACAGCTCGGGATGCTCCTCCATCACCCGCTCGACGTTCTCGACGACCACGATGGCGTCGTCGACCACGATGCCGATGGCGAGCACCATGGCGAGCAGCGAGACGGAGTTCGCCGAGTACCCCACCGCCTTCAGGGCGATGAAGGTGCCGATCAGGCTGACCGGCACGGCCAGCGTCGGGATGAGCGTCGCGCGAAGGCTGCCGAGGAACAGGAACACCACCACCACGACGAGCACGAACGCCTCGATCAGGGTCTTCTGCACCTCGTGGACGGTCTCGGTGATGAAGGCTGTCGGGTCGTAGGTGACCTTCCACTCCAGCCCCTCCGGGAAGGAGGGGGCGAGCGCCGCGACGCGGGCCTTGACCTCCTTGAGCGTCGCGATCGCGTTGGCGCCCGGCGATTGGTAGATCGCCACGACGGTCGCCGGGCTGCCGTTGAGCCGGGTCTCACGGTCGAGGCTCGCCGCACCCAGTTCGATCCGGGCGACGTCGCCGAGGCGAAGCAGGGAGCCGTCCGGGTTCGTGCGCAGGACGATGTTCTGGAACTGCTCGGGCGAGGTGAGCCGTCCCTGGGTCTGGATGCTGAGTTGAAGCTGCTGCGCGTTGGAGATCGGTCGGGCACCGATCCGCCCCACGGGCGCCTGGACGTTCTGCGCCTTGATCGCGTCGATCACGTCGCTCGTGGTGAGGTTGAGCCCGGTCAGCTGGTCGGTCCGGACCCAGGCCCGCATCGCGTAATCCTGCGGCCCCCACAGGGTCGCGTCACCGACGCCGGGCGTGCTCTTGATGCGGTCGAGCAGGTTGATGGTGACGTAGTTTGAGATGAAGAGCGGGTCCTGAGCGCCCTTGGGCGAGTAGACCGCGAGCACGCCGAGCAGGGCGGACGACTTCTTCTTGACCGTGATCCCCTGCTTGCGAACGTCCTCGGGCAGCTTGGCCAGGGCGATCTGGACCCGGTTGTTGACGTTGACGGCGTTGATGTCGGGATCGGTCCCGAGTTCGAACGACCCGGTGAGCGTGTAGCTGCCGTCGTTGCCGCTGACGCTCTTCATGTAGATCATCTTGTCGACGCCCACGACCTGCGACTCGATGGGCTGGGCGACCGTGGATTCCACCACCGCGGCGGCGGCGCCGGGATACGTTGTCGTCACCGAGACCTGCGGCGGCACGATGTCGGGGTATTGCGCGACCGGAATGGTGAGCAGCGCCAGGGCACCGGCGATCGACGTGACGATGGCGATGACGATTGCCAGGCGCGGGCGGTCGACGAAGATCGCGGACAGCATGGCCTCAGATCCCGCTTGCCGGCTGGGCGATCGGGTTCGCCCGAACGGCGATCCCGGGCCGCACCCGCTGGAGGCCGTCGACGATGACCAGTTCGCCGCCGGACAGGCCCTCGTCGACGATGGCATCCGGTCCGGTGCCGCCGGAGCCCAGCTTGACTCGCCGGATCACGGCCCGCCCGTCTTCGACGACGAAGACGTAGACGCCGCCCTGGTCGGCGATGAGGGCAGCCTGGGGCACCATCACCTTCTCCACAGGCGCCCCGGTCTGCAGCGCGACCTTGACGAGCTGGCCGTCCCGCAGGGTGCCGGCGGGGTTCGGCATGCTGGCGCGCACCAGCACTGTGTCGGTGGTGCGGTCGACGCTGATGTTCACGAAGTTGACCCGGCCGAGCTGGTCGTAGGTCGTGCCGTCGGAGAACTGGATCCGCACGACGATCTTGCTGCGGTCCAGGTGGGCACCGCTCTGCTGCACCCGGAGGAACTCGCGCTGGCTGACCGGGAAGGCGACGTACATGGGATCCTGGCTCACGATGGAGGTGAGCACCCCGCTGTCCGGCCCGACCACGTTGCCCTTCGTGACGCTGGTGCGTCCGATCCGGCCGGCGATTGGGGAGAGGATCTTGGTGTAGCCGAGGTTGATCTGCGCCGTTCTCAGGCTCGCCTCGTCGCCCATCACGGCGCCTTGCGATTGTTCGAGGGCGGCGCGCGCTTGGTCGCGTGCGACCACGGTGCCGGAATTGCGGTCGAGGAGATCCTGCGCGCGCTGGAGCTGGATCGCCGCGAGCGTCTCGGCCGCGCGGGTGCGCTCCAGCGCCCCCTCTGCCTGACGGACGGCGGCCTCGAAGAGGTCGGGCTCGATCCGGTAGAGCGGCGCGCCCTCCGCGACCAGCTCGCCCTCCTTGAACAGGACCGCGTCGAGGTAGCCCGTGACCCGCCCCCGTACCTCGACGCGGCTCACGGCCTCCACCCGGCCGACGAAGTCGAGCGCCGTGTCGATGGCCTTCTTCTGCGCGGCGACGGTGCCGACGGGCAGCGCCGCGGCGGGCGCCGTCTCCGCGGCGGCGGAATGCGATCCTGCGGTCAGAAGAGTGAGGATGAAGAGACAACGAGACCAGCGGAACATGACCGTCCCTCGCCCGGAGAATCCCCGCGCATCCTTGCAGATTGCGTCTGTCCGGCTTGATCGGACGGGACAGCCGGACCTCCCGCCCGGACCGATCAGGCCCTCGGTGGCACCCCGGAGCCCGAGAGCATCAGCGCCCTCAGCGTGTCGCGGCCGAGCACGCGCCCGAGTTCGCGCCACGCGAAGTAGGGGACGAGCGCGATGGCCATGATCACCGTCATGACCGCGAGGCCGCGCACGCCGCCGCCGCCGATCGCCGGCAGGGCGTCGGCGAGGCTATGCCCCTTCCACAGATTGATCGCCGATTCCTCTGCCGCGTAGGCGCAGACCAGCAGCAGGGCAAACCCGGCGGATCGCAGCGCGATGGGCAGGATCAACGGCCGGCCCGCGAAGTGCGGACGAGCGTCGAGCCCTTCCGCCACCAGCATCACCTTGGCGAGGATCCAGGCATTGATGAAGGCGAGGCCGTAGAACTGGGCGCTCAGGCCGTGCCGCGACAGCACCACCGATTCGTGCAGCACCAGCACGCCGAATACGACCCACAGATAAATGAAGATCGCGGCGATGTGTTTCGCCTCTTGGGACACGCGCCGTCCGATGCGCCGCCAGCGATCCGTCGCCCCGGTGTTGCGGACGATTGCCGGATCAGCGGGCGTGCTCATCCGCTCCCCTCCTGCCCGACCGTCCTGGGTCGTCCGATCGCGAACGCCGTGCGCGACGACGCATGATCATCGACAGCCGCCTGTCCCGTACGCACGCGTCGCAGGGTAGCAGTTCGGCCCTGCCGAGCGACCATACGCGATGACCTTTCCGATCATAGGCCAAAACAATCAGCCCAGGAATGCGCTTCTGCTACATCTATGAAATTTAATCAGAAGCAATCCAGGCCATATCATCTACCGGCAATCGTATCGGGCAGGAATCGTCCTTCA
Source organism: Methylobacterium sp. 275MFSha3.1 (assembly GCF_900108435.1). Taxonomy (NCBI): domain Bacteria; kingdom Pseudomonadati; phylum Pseudomonadota; class Alphaproteobacteria; order Hyphomicrobiales; family Methylobacteriaceae; genus Methylobacterium; species Methylobacterium sp. 275MFSha3.1. The sequence continues at coordinate 104,104 of NZ_FNWP01000020.1, forward strand.
GTCCTGCTTCCAATACGGCCGGGCGGCCTCGGTCCGGAACCATCGCGTGTGTCCCTTTCGATCAAGCGTTCCGATCCGGCCTAGATTAGAAATCGAGCCAATCTACTCGCATGGTGGAATGTTCATATCTCCGCTTTGGCACGCGACGAGGCTGGGCCGGCCGTTCCATCAACCAGGAGGAGCCGATCTCATGAAGTGCTTCATCATTGCTGTCTCCGCCGTCACCGCCCTGATTGTCACCAGCGCCGCTGCGGAGGCACGCGGCTTTGGGGGTGGCGGCTTCCGGGGTGGCGGCTTCCGCGGCGGCGGCTTTCACGCGGGCGGCTTCCGAGCCGGCGGTTTTCATGGCGGAGGGATCGGAGGCTATCGCGGCGGATACCGCGGTGGTTATGCCTACCGCGGCGGCGTCGGTCGCTATGGCGGTGCTTATGCCTATCGCGGCGGCTATGGCCGTTACGTTCGCCCCGGCTACGGTGCCTACGGCTATCGCTATCGCCCGTATGGCTACGGGCTGGCGGCCGCCGGCGTCGGTGCCGCGGCGGCGGCGGCGGGCTACTACGGAGCGACGTCCGGCGGATGCGGCCCGTACCAATACTGGGACGCCTATGCCGGCGTCTGCCGCCCGAACTGAGGTCAGCCACCGGGACGGCATTACCGCGCCAGGAACGCCGACCTCCGGCGTTCCGCATCACCCCGTCACGTGATCCGATGAGGCGTCCGTCATGCGAACCAGGATTGCTGCCTTCTGTCTCGCCGCTGCCGGATTGTCGTCCGCACAGGCGCAGGCGCAGGACTTCTCGAGCACGCCGCCGCTCCTCGTGCACGGCAATTACTGCGGCCTTGGCAACCGCGCACCGCTTCTCCCCGTCGATGCGCTGGATCGCGCCTGCGCGCGCCATGATGCGTGTACGCCCGCGGGCGGCCTGCCGCCTCGGCTCTGCAATCTCCGCTTGTCGCGGGAGGCAGACCTGATCGCTCGGGATCCCCGTCAACCCGACGACGTTCGGGCGGCGGCCGGGTTCATCGCCTTCAGCGCCGCGACGATGCCGTTCGACCCAGCGCCGCGGGCCGTGATGGTCGTGGCGCCCGGTGCCGCCGGCCCTTACGTCCGCCAACGTGCGCGCGTCGGGTATGACTACTAGCCTCCGGGGGCGTCACCCGAGGGCCGTCATCCGAGAGCGGTCACGCAGGAGCGGGCGGCCGGCGCCGGCCGCGCTGCCGCTCAGGGTTCCGTCGACGGTGCCGTGGCCGACCGGAGCGCCCCGTAGCGTGCAATGGCCGTACGGGCGTTGAACAACAGGCGGTCCGGGCCGAGTTCCCGGTCCAGGCCCGTGCGCCGCACCATCCGGAGCACGTCCGGGTTGCAGCCCACGAGCCAGACGCTGACGGCAGCGGACCGTATGCCCTCCCGCAGCATCTGAAGCGCAGAATACTCGATGTCGGGCACGCGGCTGAGGTCGAGGGCGACGACGCGCGGCTTGTACTCCTCCGTCAGCGCCCGCATCCGCTCCCCTACGGTCTGGGCGTTCGCGAAATACAGACGGCCCTCCGGACGGAGGATCAGAAGCCCGTCGAAGGTCTCATCCTCGGGATGGTCGAGGGACTGTGGACGCAGGACGTCGGCCCCGGGCTTACGGACGATGATCGAGATACGGGGCTGAGCCGTCTGGAGGGCGAGGCCCAGGAACGAGAGGACGATGGCCACGACGATGCCCTGGAGCGTCCCGAAGGCGAGGACGCCGATTGCCGCCGCGACGGCCCAGCGAAACTCCATGCATCGGACCGTATAGATGGCGCGGAACTCCGCCGGCTGGATCAGGCTGGCCGAGTACACGACGACGATCGCCGCGAGGGTCGCCTGCGGCAGGAGGCCGAGGATCCCAGCGAGGAACAGCATCGTGGCGAGCGCGGCGACGGCGGTCGCGAGCGAGGTCGCCTGCGTCCGGCCGCCGGCCGCGCGAACGACGCTCGTCTGCGAGGTTCCACCACCCGCCGGCATGGCGCCGAGCAGGGCTCCACCCAGGTTTGCCGATCCGGTCGCGACCAGTTCGCGGTTGGCATCGACGGGCGGATCGCCGGGGCCGACGAAGGCCCGTGCCGCCGCGATGCTCTCCGTGAAACTCATCAGGGCGATCCCGACCGCGCCCGGCAGAAGCGCGAGGACGAGTCCGGGATCGGGCACGGTCAGGGACGGTAGGCCCTGCGGGATCGGCCCGACTGTGGAGACGCCCCGCGCGCCGAGGTCCAGCACCCACGAGGCGGCGATCGCGGCGGCGGCCACGATCAGGGGCGCCGGGGAGTGCGGCTTCAACCGTTCCATGCCGATGAGGATGGCCAGCGTCGTGCCACCGACGGCCAAGGTTGGCAGAGAGATCTCGGGGAGGTGGCGGACGACGCTCGCCAGATCGGCGAAGAACGACTGCTTCGCGATATGCAGCCCGAGGAGCTTGGGGGCTTGGTCCAGCAGGATCACGAGACCGATGCCGGTCTTGAAACCCGTGAGCACCGGCACGGAGATGAAGCTTGCGATGAAGCCCAGCTTCAGGACCCGCGCCGCGAGAAGCAGCGCGCCCACAAGGGCCGTCAATGTCGCCGCGGCGACCGCAAGTCTCGCCGGATCGCCGTCCGGAACCACAGTGCCGAGCTCGGCCCCGGTCAGGATAGCCAGCGTCGTCGTCGAGCTCACGCTGAGGACGCGCGACGAGCCCAGCCATCCGTAGACGAGCGGCGGCACGAACGCGGTGTAGAGCCCGACCGACACCGGCAGTCCGGCCACCGTAGCATAAGCCATCGCCTTCGGCAGGACGACGGTCGCGGCCGTGAGCCCCGCCACGACGTCGTGGCCGAGATCCGGTGACACACGGTTCCCGCCAGTTCGACGCGCCTTGCCGGGATCTCTCATCGGAACCCCCGTCTTCAGGGCACACAACCGACTGTAGCACCGTTCGGGAGAGTATTGCGGGGTGAAGACGCGGCGACGTCTGATCTGTTTTTCGGGTCGGCTTTGAAAGATCGACGCCGGACGGCGCCCGGAAGCTGGATATACAGGACGTGGCCTCAGAACGCATCTCTCTCCATGAGGGCCAGGGTTCGTCGCAGGATCTCGAAGATCACAGCCGTCGACCAGCCGAACAGCAGGATCCCGTTCATTGCGGCAACTGGACCGAGGAGGCGCCAGCGTTCGGCTGGAACGATGTCTCCGTAGCCGAGCGTTGTATAATTGACGAACGCGAAGTACAGAAAGTCGGATCCTGCTGGCGCTATGCGGATCACTTTGTAGATCGCGGCCCAGATCGCAACTTCAACAGTATGCGCCGCCATAATGACGCACACGGCTGACGACATGATGCGCCAGAGGGTCACGCTGCTGTAGCCGCGGATGGCGCCGTGCACACGAACCACCTTCAGGATGATGGTCATCATGAAGGCGTGGATCGTGATGCTGCACACGCTCCCGAGCGCGCCGATCGCGAGTTGCGTCAGCATGTCGTTCCCCCGGAATCGATGATACTTGAGCACGCGCCAGGACAACAGTCGATCATGATGGCATGCCATCGCGGTCCAGGGCCGCTCGCCCGGCAGAGCGCAACGGACGCGTCGAGCGGCTGAGGGCCGGGAGTAGGCATGCGCAAATCGGCGTTTCCAGTCGGTCGTGAGGCATGGCTCACCCTCGGATTGGTGCTCGTGCTCGTCGCCACCGCGGCAGCGGGGTTCTATTTCACCCGCGCCACGACCCTGACCCTTGCGGTCGCCCCGAATGGCGGAACCGAGCCGGACTTGCTGCGGGCCTACGCGGGCGAGCTCGCCCGCCGGAAAACCGGTGTCCAGCTCAGGATCCTGGACTTCCCGGGGGTCCGCGAGAGTGCGGAGGCGCTCAGGACCGGCAAGGCGGATCTGGCGGTGGTCCGACCGGACGTCGCCATGCCCGGGAACGGCTTGACCCTCGCGATCCTGCGCGAGCTCGCGGCCTTTGCAGCGGCGCCGGCTGGATCCAGCATCGGGAGCATCCCGGATCTGGCGGGCAAGCGGCTGGGCATGCTGGCGAGCCGGGACGCGGACAGGACGCTTCTGCGCGACCTGCTGACCCGCGACGGGCTGGAACTTCTCACCGAGGCCCCCAACGGCCCCGTTCCGCCGCAGGCCGTTCTCCTCGTGCCGCTCGAGGAAGCCGACGTGACGGCCGCATTCGGCGATGGGCGCATCGACGCGATGGCGCTTGTGACGACGCCCACGCTTCCGGCGGCACGGCGCTTGGTCGGCTTCGTCCGCGCGGCGAGCCAGGATGGCACGGTCGCGCTGATCGGCGTGCCGGACACCGCCGCGGTGCTGGCGCGCTGGCCGCGCCTCCAGTCGGTGACGGTGCCGGCCGGGCTGTTCAGCGGCAACCCACGCCTGCCGGCCGAGGATGTCGCGACCGTCGGCTCGTCCTACCGGTTGATGGCGCGCGCCAGCCTGTCGCGCAGCGTCGCCGCCGAGGTCACGCAGCATCTGTTCGAGATGCGCGCGGCGCTGGCCGAGACCGTGCCGGCCGCCGAGGCGCTCACCTATCCGGCCTATGAGGACACGGCGGATGCCACCACCGCCCGCCTGCCCATTCACCCTGGCGCCATCGACTATTACGAGCGTGAGCAGGAGACCTTCATCGAGCGCTACGAGAGCTGGATCTATCTCGTGGCCATCTTGGGCGGCGGCGTCTGCTCGACCATCGCTTGGCTGCGGCAGCGCCTCGGGCGCATCCGCCGGCAGCGAATCGAGGTCGCGACGACGCGCCTGCTCGCACTCCGCTCGACCGCCCGGCGGGAGACCGACCGGGACCGTCTTGACGCCATCGCAGTTGAGGTGGACGACCTAGCGGCAAGCATCGCACGCCACGCCCTGAACAGACCAACGGAGCCGCGGCTGCTCGGCGCCGCCGCGGTGGCGATCGAGGCCGCGCACTCGACGGTCCGTCGCGCCGCGGCCCGCCCCGATCGACCGGCATGCTGATTGGAGCTCCGACGGAGTTCAGTCGCAGAAATTGATCCGTCCGTCGTGTATGACGGGCTGTTAAGGAATTCAGTTCGACCGGATGCTGCATAATGATGCGATCCGCGTCTGCATCGGTCGCCACCGCCATGTCCGCTATGGAGATGCCGACGGACATGGCGGAATGGCCGCATGGGGCGCCGAGCCGAACGTCTGGTTCTGCGCGCGCTGACGAATTGGCGTGACGGATTCTGGCCGAGAGCGGAGTGGCCGCTGTGGAGCGCGACCGCTGCAAAGGCGGACGGCCTCCCACCGACCCGACCCTGCCGTCAGAGCGTATCGGCACGTCTCCCGGAAGCGGATCTCCAGCGTGCAGCAACCGGACGATGCGCGCCCTGCTCAGTGCGCCAGCGATCGGTCCGATGCGTCCGACGAGCGCTTCTTCCTCTTGCGCTTGCTCGCTTTCAAGACCACGTCCGCGTTGTCCTCGGCGATGCGCTCAGCCAGGGCGAAGTCGTGAAGCTCCGCGGTCGCGCTCTCGGTAGCGGTCCGCCCTTCTGTCACGGCGTAGAACGCGGCGCGGACGATCTCCTTCTTGCTCGCCTCCGGATGCCGCTCACGGATGGCGGAACGGATCGCCTTCGGCTTCATGCCCGGCGCGGCGATCTTCCTCAGCGTGTCCGCGATCTCCCGGATCGATGCCATACCGCTACCTTCACCTGACCCCTTCTGCCGGCTCACAAACCCGTCAGCCGACGGGGCGTTCCGATGCCGCGGCCACACAGGCGGCTTCCCGCGCGCGACGCGCCGCACCCGCGGACGTGAGCTCGCGCCGAACCGCCGCGCTCCTCCCGAAACCGCAACGCGCTCGGCGCGCGCGGGGGCGCGCAAGCGGGCCGCGTTCACCTCAGTAGCGGGTGATGGCACGCAGGCCGAACACCGCGGCGCCGCGCACCCGCTTGCCGTCAGGATCGCGCGGATTGGCGATCCCGCCATCCGGATGGGCGATGTACTGCACGGTCGGCTGCAGGGCGATGCCGGGAGCGAGCACGGCCTGATAGGTCGCTTCGAGCAAGATCTCGGCGCTCCGGCGCGGTGCGGGTGTCGTGCTCTGGAGCGCGGCGATCGCATCGAGCCGGCGTGCTGCCGGGGAGATGCGGGTGATGCCGACGGCGAGGCCCAGCGTGTCGTCCGACCGTCCGGGGATCAGGCCGCGATAGGCGATGCCGCCGTCGATGTAGAGGTCCACGAGATTGCGGTCCCCCGGCGAGACGGACGCACGCAGGAAGACGCTGGCGCCGTCGTTGGGATCGTCCGGCTCCTGGTAGATCGTCTGGTCGATGAGCCCGTAGAGGCCCGAATTGCCCGAAACCCTCCGATCGAGGCCACTCACCGGATCCGGCGTGAGGGCATCGACGCGGCCGAAGCGGTGCCAGCCGCCCAGCGTGACGGTGCCCGGCCGGCCTTCGGAACCCGGACGGGCGTTGTAGGCGTAGGCGACCTCGGCGATGACGAGCGGGGGGTCGGAGACGGGGAAGCGGATACCGTTCGGATTGCGGCGCTGCGGGTCTACGCCCGAGCGGGGACGGCCGCCGCCGGGTGTGCCGTCGATCACGCTCGCCTGGAACGAGAGATCGGGCGTCGGGACGTACTTCAGGCGGACGGTCGGCGCCGAGAGCGGATAGGCCGGCCCTCCGTCCACCATGTTCGCGGCGAAGATCTCCGGCCAGCCGAAGGTACCGTTGGTGAACAGGATGCTGGTCTGGCTCACCATGTACTCGGTGTCGGCGGAGAGCTGGCCGATACGGACGGACAGCCTGTCGTCGAACAGGCTCTGCTCCAGCCACAGCTCCGAGAGTCGCGAAGCCGGCAGGGCCTCGATCTCGCTGATCGTCATGAGGTTGCCGACGCGGCTGCGGGAGGCTCCGCTGCCCTGGATCTGGTAGACGGTGGCGTGGGCCGTCGCCCCCTTCCACCCGGCGAGCGTGTCGAGATCGACATCGACGTCGAGATCGAGCAGCGTCAGGCCCGTGGAACCCCGCCGCAGGCCGCCGCGCAGGTTGCGGTAGGTCTCGGCCACACTGATCAGGCCGAAGGTGATCCCGCGGCTCTCCAGGAAGGCGCGGTACCCGCCGGGATCGCCGGCGGCTCCGAGGAGAGGCTGGAACGAGGTCGTGACCTCCGCCGCGCGACCGGCCGAGAACACGGGCTGAGCGACCGAGGTCTGCGGATCGCCGCCTGCGCCGGAGGGTGAACCGATGGCGAGGCCCTCCGCGGCGACCCGCGCGGCCGTCGCCAGCGGATCCGCGGCCGGTTCGGCCAAGGCACGGCCGACCGGCGCGATGAGAACGAGCGTGATGCCAGCGAGGGCGCAGATGACAGAGCGCACCAGGACCTTTGGAGACATCGGGCTCGGCGAACGAAGGCATAGCCTCGTGACCATTCGACGACGGCGGTGGCGAGACATCGCCGCGAATTGATGGGACAGACGCGGCACTGACGCTGGCTCGTACAACCGCAGGTCGCTAGGGTTCTCCGCATCACCGGAGGTCCTCCACCGTGCGTACGCTCGCTCTCGCCTCGGCCCTCGTCTTCGCCTGCACGGTGTCCGTCCGAGCGCAGGCCCCCGCACCCTCGGCGGCTCAGACCGCGCAGCGGGATCGGATGAAATCCTGCAACGTGGATGCTGGGACGCAACGGCTGTCGGGCGCCGCCCGCAAGAGCTTCATGGCAGATTGCCTCGCGGGAAAGAGCGCCGCGCCGGCCAAGGAGCTGACGCCGCAGCAGATGAAGATGAAGAGCTGCAATGCGGATGCCTCGGCCAAGAGCCTCAAGGGCGCCGAGCGCAAGGCGTTCATGAGCACGTGCCTCAGAGGTTAGTCGCCTGCGCCCATACCGCGTCCCTGTTCGGCTTCTGACCAATGTCAGGGCTGCGTGAAACGGATGCCGTTCGAGATACCGACCGATCTCGGGCGTCCTGAACGTCACTCGGGCTTCCACGAAGCGGTCGACGTCCCCCTCACTCTCCCCCCGCTCCGTCGCGGAACGGTTTTGCCAGCCTCGCCGTAACTGACCCATCGAGCCGCGACGGCGCGGGTCAGATGGCCGAGGCGGTCCCAGCATGAAGCGCGCTCCCTTCCGCATCCTGATCCGCATCGAGGGCGATCGGCGCGTCCTGCGCGCGACCTCGGAGCGCGAGGCGGCGCTCAAGGCCGAATCCGTTCTCCGGCGCTACGACGTCCTGCCCGGCGGCGCCGGCCTCATCATCGAAGCGTCGGACACCCGGGCGAGCGCGCGCATCGCGGCCTATCTGGCCGACGTCGCGCTCGAGATGGAAATCGCGTGATCGGCCTCCGAGGATGACGGTCTCGGACAGCGCGGTCCCCTACGTGCTGGGCGCTGCGGCGGTGCGCTCGGTCGAGGTCATCGACGGCGGCGGCACACTGGCGATCCGATTGCGGTCGCCCGACGACAGTGAGTTCTGCGTCCTGCTGCCGATCGGTGTCGTGGGCGACCTCCTCTTTCAACTCGCGGATGTGATGAGCGTCAGCCTTGACCCACGCCCATGACCGAGAGGATGCCCACCTGGGCGAAGGGGATGACCCGGTGCTCGACGCGGTCGCCGTGCTTCGGTGCCGCGGGTACACGGTCGAGCCGGATGACGACTGCGCGCGCTGGCGGATCGACGGTGCTGACTGGATCACGCTCAGCGACCTGTTCGCGCGGGCTCTGCGGCTCGGCTTGAGAGACGGGCCGGGACGCGCGCAGTAATCCCCGGCCAGACCGGGAGCCTGTCCGCTGAGGGATCGACCGGCGGGATCAAACACCTAGTTGATCAGGCAGAAGCCGCCTTCCGCCCTGTCGACGCCGCCGACGCGCCTCCCGGTCTCGCAACTCGGGGCGACGGCGCGCACCGCTTGGACACGCGGCGTTTCGGGCGGCGGGCGGAGGAGGGTGGGCTGTGGCCGAAGCTCCGGCTCGCGCGCTTCGGCCGGCGTGTTCGCCACCGCTGCCGCGGCCGCCGCAGGAACGGCCGCAGCGATGGGGGCCGGCGCGATCGCGATGATGGGACGGTAGCCGGCACGGCCGCTCGGGGCCGTGTCGGTCGCGGCGACAGACGGAGGCAGCGCGGGTCGCTGCGCCGTCGACGACCGCCCGAAGAACAGACGCCCGCGCCCGCGCGCCTCGACGGTGTCGATGCTACCCACAAGTGTAGAGAACGCCACACCTGCCACCAGCCACGCGCGCATGATGTCCCCCACCGCACGCGAGGAGTATGGCAGCGAACCAATTCAATAGTGCTGCCATGACCTTTCAAATTCGATTGATTTGATGAATGCAGAGCGCGGACATGTCGCGACAGCGCGGAAGTTCCGCGCGCCTGACCTGTCGGCCCCCCTCAGCAAGAGCGGCTCCCGGCGCGCCGATGACCGATTGCGCCGTGCACCGTCCGCCGTGTCGCGTGCTGAGCCGACCGATACGGTGTGGCCGCGCAGCCGGGAGGACACGCCCCCGCGGCAAGTCTTGCGGGCAGGACTTCCGGGCACGACCCACCGGCAAGCCTTCTTACGCCCGCCGGACCCGCGGCGCCGGAGACCGGAGCCGAGACAGCCGGGCGTCAGGTACCGGGGCGGCCCAACCAACGACACCCTGGAGCCGCACCGCCCGGCGGGCCGCGCCGTGCCGGAGGGCCGGATGAGAACGGTGACTCCACCCGTTCTCGATCGAGGGCCCGTCGCCCGCCGGATCTCCTGCCCGTGTTTCGACGCAAGACTTCTCCGACCGACGCGTCGCCCGGCGCCGGTTCAGGTCCCGCCGCGGGGCAACTCACGGTGTCGGGCGTGAGCCGACGCTACGTCCGGACGCTGGCGCTGGACAACGTGTCGCTGACGCTCGGTCCGGGCGAGATCCTGGCGGTGCTCGGCGCCTCCGGCTGCGGGAAGAGCACGCTGCTGCGGCTCATCGCCGGCCTGGACGCGCCGGACGCGGGCGAGATCGCCTTCGGCGATCGCCGCGTCGCCGGGCGCGGCCGCAACGCGCCGCCCGCGAGCCGCGGCGTGGGCCTGATGTTCCAGGACTACGCGCTGTTTCCCCACCTCACCGTGCTGGCCAATGTCCGCTTCGGCCTCGCCCATCTCCGCGGCGCGGACGCGCGGGACATCGCCCGCGAGCGCCTCGATCAGGTCGGGCTGGCACACCGCGCCGACAGCTATCCGGGCACGCTGTCGGGCGGAGAGGCGCAGCGGGTGGCGCTCGCCAGGGCGCTGGCCCCGCGTCCGCGGGTGCTGCTCCTCGACGAGCCGTTCTCGAACCTCGATGCCGGCACCCGCGAGCGTGTCCGCGCCGACACCCTGGCGGTCCTGCGGCGGGACGGCATCGGCGCGATCCTCGTCACGCACGACGCGGCCGAGGCGGTCGCCTGCGCGGACCGCATCGTCCTGATGCACCGGGGTCGGATCGTCCAGAGCGGCAGCGCCGAGGCGCTGTACGCCGCGCCGGCGACGCCGTTCGCCGCCCGGGCGCTCGGCGAGATCATCGAGATTCCGGGCCGCGCCGTCGACGGCCACGTCGCGACACCCCTCGGCACGCTGCCCCGGCCCGACGCCGTGCCGGAGGGCGCGGTCAAGGTCTGCCTGCGCCCGGAGGCGATCCGCCTCGGGCCGGCGGGTGCCGGGGTGCCGGCCAGGATCCTGGGCCGGGCCTTCGCGGGGCCGCGCCTGCGCCTGGACATCGCGGTCGCGGGCCTCGGCGCGCCGCTGCGCCTCGACCTCCCGCCGGAGGCCGTCCCGGGCGAGCAGGTCGGCATCGAGCTGCTGCCCGGGCGCGCCCACGTCTTCCCGCTGCCGGACGGAGTCCAAGTGTTGTCAGATTGTAATTAGAATACATCTAAATAAATCCGCCTTGCAGGTCGCATTCTTACTGTATAGCACCGGCTCGTCGCTCGACGAACGGGGTTTATCATGTTGGACGTCTGCAGAACCGGAGCCTGGGCGAGCCTGTGCCTGTCTCTCTGCTTCGGCGGACCGGCCTACGCGGCCGAGGTCAACCTCTACACCACCCGCGAGCCGGGCCTGATCCGGCCGCTGCTCGACGCCTACACGGCGCAGAGCGGCGTCACCGTGAACACGGTCTTCGTGGAGAAGGGGCTGGCCGAGCGGGTCGCCGCGGAGGGCGCGCGCTCGTCCGCCGACGTCCTCATGACGGTCGATATCGGCAACCTGATCGAACTCGTCGACCGCGACCTGACCCAGCCGGTGCGCTCGCCCGTGCTCGAAGCGGCCGTGCCGGCGCCCCTGCGCGGCGCCGACGGGCGCTGGTTCGCCCTCTCGATGCGCGCGCGCGTGCTCTACGCCGACACGGGCCTGAACGATCTCGCGGCCGCGACCTACGAATCGCTCGCCGACCCGCGCTGGAAGGGCAAGGTGTGCCTGCGCTCGGGCCAGCATCCCTACAACACCGCCCTGATCGCCGCCTTCCTCGTCCGCCACGGCGCGGAGAAGACGGAGGCGTGGCTGCGGGGCGTGAAGGACAACCTCGCCCGCAAGGCGACGGGCGGCGACCGGGACGTGGCCCGCGACATCGCGGCCGACCTCTGCGAGGTGGGCCTCGGCAATTCCTACTATGTCGGACTGATGCGCTCGGGTCGCGGCGGGGCGGACCAGCAGAAATGGGGCGCGGCCATCAAGGTCGTGCTGCCGACCTTCGAGGGCGGGGGCACGCACGTGAACGTGTCGGGGGCGGTCGTCGCCAAGAACGCGCCGAACCGCGACCAGGCGGTCAAGCTCCTCGAGTACCTCGTCTCCGACGCCGCGCAGGCGCTCTACGCCAAGGTCGACTACGAGTATCCGGTGAAGGCCGGCGCCCCGATCGAGCCGCTGCTCGCGGAACTCGGTCCGCTGAGCGTCGATCCGACGCCGCTCGTCGAGATCGCCCGCAACCGCAAGGCGGCGAGCCTGCTCGTCGACAAGGTCGGCTTCGACAACTGAGTTCGAGCCGGGCCGGATGTCGGTGACCCGCTCTCTGGGCTGGGCGGGGGCGGTCGCCCTGGCGGCGCTGCTGCTCGCGCCCGTGATCTCCCTGGGCTTCACGGCGTCCGAGGGCGGCGGCGAGCTGTGGCCGCACCTCGCCGCCTACGTGCTGCCGCAGGCGATCCGCGACACCGCCCTGCTGCTCGCGGGCGTCGGCCTCCTGGTGATCGGGCTCGGGACCGCGACGGCGTGGCTGGTCGCGGCGTTCGACTTCCCCGGTCGGCGCCTCCTCGAGGCCGCCCTGCTGCTGCCGCTGGCGATGCCGACCTACGTGGTCGCCTACGCCTATCTCGACCTGCTGCACCCGCTCGGGCCGTTCCAGGTCGGGCTGCGGGGCCTGCTCGGCCTGTCGAGCCCGCGCGATCTCGCCCTGCCGGACCTGCGCTCGCTGCCGGGCTGCAGCCTGCTGCTCGGCTTCGTGCTCTACCCTTACGTCTATCTGCCGACCCGCGCGCTGTTCCTGATGCAGGCCGGCTCGCTGCTGGAAGCCGCGCGCACGCTCGGGGCCGGACCGTGGCGCAGCTTCCTGCGGATCGCCCTCCCGCTCGCGCGGCCGGCGATCGCCCTCGGCACCGGCCTCGCCCTGATGGAGGCGCTGAACGATGTCGGCGCGGCCGAGTTCCTGGGGGTGCGCACGCTGACGGTGCAGGTCTACGCCACCTGGGTGAACCGCTCGGACCTGCCCGGCGCCGCGCAGATCGCGCTGGTGATGCTGGCCGCGGTGGTCGCGGTCGTCGGCCTCGAACGGCTCGCGCGGGCCGGCCGCGGCTATGCCGGGGGCGCCCGCCGCCACACGGCCGGCGCGCGCCGCCGGCTGGACGGCTGGCGGGCCGGGGCGGCCCTGGCCCTGGGCACGGCCCCCGTCGCGATCGGATTCTTGGTGCCGGCGGGCTCTCTCGGCCTCGAGGCGTGGCGCCGGATCGACGCGAGCGGCTTGCCCGACGCGCTCGCCGCCCAGGCCCTCAACACGGTCTACTACGCGGGCCTCGCCACGGCGGTGACGGTGCTGGCGGGCCTGGCGGTGGCGGCCGTTCCCTCCCTGCTGAGCGCCCGGGCCGGGCGCCTGCTCATCGGCGCGGCCGGGATCGGCTACGCCATGCCCGGGACCGTGCTGGCGGTCGGGCTCCTGGGTCCTCTGGCGCTGGTCGAGGCCGGGTTGTTCGAGGCCGGCCTGACGACCGCACGGGTGGGGCTCGGGACCGGCGCCGCCCTCGTCATCGCCTACGCCCTGCGCTTCCTGACCGTCACGGTGGGCGCCAGCGAGGCCGGCTTCGCGCGGATCCCGCGCACCATCCCCGACGCCGCGCGGGTGCTCGGGCGGGGTCGGCTCGCCACGCTGGTCACCGTGCAGCTGCCGCTGGCCTGGCCCGCGGTGCTGAGCGGCGGCCTCCTCGCCTTCGTCGACATCGCCAAGGAGCTGCCGGTGACGCTGCTCCTGCGTCCCCTCAACGTCGAGACGTTGAGCACGCATCTCTACGGCGAGGCGGCGCGCGGCACGTACGAGGACGGCGCCGTCGCCGCCGTGCTCATCGTGATGATCGGTCTCCTCCCGGTGACGCTCCTGCTCAGGCTCGACCGGAACGCGATCGGGCCGGGACGGTTGGCCGGGGAAGAGCCGCGGACCGGCCGGGGATAGGTCGGGGAGAGGCCGGGGAGAGGTCGGGGATCGATCGCCCGCCCTTCGCGCCGCCCGCTCCGCGCGCCGGTATCCGGCCCGTGCCGCGCGCCCGTCTCCGCGTCGCGGGCCTCGGCGGTCAGGCGACGGTCGGCACGATCCCGCCCTCGACCCGGAGCGCGGCGCCGTTGGTCGCGGCGGCGAGGGGACTCGCCAGGTAGGCGATCATGGCGGCGACCTCATCCGGCTCGATCAGGCGCTGGATCAGCGACAGCGGCCGATGGAGCCGGAAGAACTCCGCCTCCATCGCCTCGGGCGACAGGTCGGGATCGGAGGCGACACTCTTCAGGAAATCGCCGATCCCGTCGGAGCGCGTGGGCCCGGGCAGCACCGTGTTCACGGTGACGCCGCTGCCCTTGGTGAGCTGGGCGAGTCCGCGGGCGATCGTCAGCTGGGCCGATTTGGTCACGGCGTAGTGGATCATGTCGGGCGGCGGCACGATCCCGGACTCGCTCGAGACGAACAGGACGCGCCCCCAGCCGCGCGCCTGCATCCCCGGGAGATAGGCCTGCGCGAGCCGGGCCCCCGACACGACGTTGACCGCGAACAGGCGGTGCCAGTCGTCGTCGGCGATGTCCGGGAAGGCCTTGGCCTCGTAGATCCCGAGATTGTTGACGAGGATGTCGACCGCGGGGGCCGCGCGCACGAGCGCGGCAGCGCCCTCGGCCGTGGCGGGATCGGCCAGGATCGCGCGCGCGCGGCCCGCGGCGGCGACCGCGGCCGCGGCCGCGTCGAGCTTGGCCTGCTGGCGCCCCGCGATGATGACCTCCGCGCCCTCCGCGGCCAGCCGTTTGGCCACGGCGAGACCGATCCCGGCGGTCGAGCCGGTGACCAGGGCGCTTCGTCCCGTGAGCTGAAGATCCATGACGGTTCGTCCTCGTTGCCGTGTCGGTCCCGAGGAGATGGACGGCCGCCAGATTGCTGAGTAGCAGGCATCGCGGCACGATGATCGTGACTTCGGTGCACGAGTGGCGGCGCGATGGACAACCGGCTCGGGGACATGGAGGCGTTCCTCCAGGCGACGCGGTGCGGCAGCTTCGCGGCGGCCGCCAAGGCCCTGCGGCAAACCCCCTCCGCCGTGAGCCGGGCCGTCGCCCGCCTTGAGGCGCGCCTCGGGGTCGCGCTGCTCCGGCGCACGACCCGATCCCTGACCCTGACCCCGGAAGGCGAGGCCTATCGCGAGCGGGCCGCCGAGCTGATGGCGGAACTCGACGCGATGGAGCGGGGCCTCACCCAGACCGCCGCCGAGCCGAGCGGGCGGCTCCGGGTGAACGCCTCGGTCCCGTACGGGACCCACGTCGTCCTGCCGGTCCTGCCGCGCTTTCTCGCGCAGCACCCGCGGATGAGCCTGGATCTCGCCCTGACCGACGAGGTGATCGACCTGCCCGCCACGCAGGCGGACGTCGCGATCCGGATCGGCCCACTCCGCGACACCCGCCTGCGGGCCCGACGCCTCGGGCGCAGCCGGATGATCGTGGTCGCCGCCCCCGCCTATCTCGCGCGGGAAGGTGTCCCGGAGCATCCCGACGACCTCGCGGCGCACAAGTGCCTCAACTTCAGCTTCCGCCGCTCCCTCGATACCTGGCCGTTCCGCGTCGGAGCCGATCTCAACCAGCGGCCGATCCAGGGGAATTTCTACGGCAATTCCGGCGAGGTGGTGCGCCTGATGGCGCTCGGCGGCGCCGGGATCGCCCGCCTCGCCCGGTTCCATGTAGCGGCCGATCTCGCGGCCGGTCGGCTCGTGCCGGTGCTGGAGGCGTTCAACCCCGGCGATGCCGAGGACGTCCACGTCCTCTATGTCGGCCACGCGCGCTTGGCGCTGCGCATCCGAAGCTTCGTCGATTTCCTCGCCGCCCACGCGACGGTGGAGGAATGACATCGGCGCGGCAGACGCTTCACGAGCGATGCCTCGACTGCAGTAATATTGAGTTTCATTGCTAGAAGACGCGCAATATTTGAGACGCTTGGGTCCTGAACAGGATCAGATCCGGCGACGGAGAGGCCGGCTCGCGGTCCGGGCGCTGGAACCGAGCGTCGCCGAGCCCGTCCTGCGCGGCCCGACCTCGGTGCAGCGCGCGCGTGCGCGCGACCCCGAACCGCTCTGGCAGCCATCGGCCGCTCTGAGTGCTAACCGACTGAGATCGCGGGCGATTCGGCGTTTGTTAACAGCTCAGCCGGCAACTTTCTTGCTTCGTCGTGGGTCACTGTCACGATGCGCGCAGGAGGGGCCGCCATGAGCGTTTCGACCGCCTTCCGTCGTCAGCTGGAAGGCTACAGCCTGACGACAGCCGAGATCCTGTATCACCTGCCCGACCATCCCCACCTGCTCCAGACCTTCATCTGGCAGCAGCACGATCTCTTCCCCGTCTTCCCGGAGCTGAAGCGCTTCCTGGCCTTCTGGCAGGGCGCCCTCGATGGGCCGCTGCATTCGGTGAAGGTGGCCCACAGCCGCCTGATCAGGCCCGCGGAATTGCGGGCCGTCGGCAGCGAGTTTCACCTCCACTGACGCCGGGGGCGGGAGCCGAGCTTTCCGCGGACCCGCGCGGGAAGCGCGATCGCGATGGTCGCGGAGATCGCGGAGATCGCCTGCGCCGGCCGGATGCGGGTGCCGGGTCCGCGCTCAGATCTCGGCGCGACTCATCCGCTTGGCGATGTGGTCCGCCTGCCGCAGGGCCAGCGCGACGATGGTGAGGGTCGGATTCTCCGCGGCGCCGGTCGTGAACTGGGAGCCGTCCGAGACGAACAGGTTCTCGACATCGTGGGCTTGGCCGAAGCGGTTGACGACGCCGTCCCGGGGCTTCGCGCTCATGCGGTTCGTGCCGAGGTTGTGCGTCGACGGATAGGGCGGGGTGCGGATGGTGCGGACCGCGCCGACGGCCTCGTAGAGGGCGCTGCCCTGCCTGTAGGCGTGCTCGCGCATCGCCTCGTCGTTGGGATGGTCGGCGAAATGGACCGACGCGACCGGCATCCCGTAGGCATCCGTGTCGTCCGACAGGGTGATGCGGTTGTCGGAACAGGGCATGTCCTCGCCCACGATCCAGAGGCCCGCCATGTTCCGGTACTTGTCGAGGGCGCCGGTGAAGTCGCGGCCCCACGTCTGCGGGTCGAGGAACGCCGCCATGAAGGGCAGGCCCAGGGAGAGCGTCTCGAGCTCGTAGCCGCCGACGAAGCCGCGGCTCGGATCGTGCCGGGCCTCGTCGCGCACGATGCCGGCCATCGTGGTGCCGCGGTACATGTGGACCGGCTTCTCGAAGATGGCATAGACCGAACCGGTCGTGTGGCGCATGTAGTTGCGCCCGACCTGCCCCGACGCGTTGGCCAGACCGTCGGGGAACTTCGCCGAGTGCGAATTGAGGAGGAGTCTCGGGCTCTCGATGGAGTTGCCGGCCACGGCGACGGCCCGCGCTCTCTGCCGGTGCTCGACGCCGTCCTTGTCGGCGTAGACCACGCCGGTGACCTTGCCGCCGGAATCGTGCTCGATCCGCAGCACCTGGCAGCCCGAACGGACCTCGAGCCGGCCCGTGGCCTCGCCCTTCGGGATCTCCGCGATGAGCGTCGACCACTTCGCGCCCGACTTGCACCCCTGGAAGCAGAAGCCGAGCTGCATGCACGCGGCGCGGTCGTCGCGCGGCTCGGAGTTGATGGCCATCCGGCCGGTATGCACCTCCGTGTAGCCGATCTTGCGGGCGCCGGCCTCGAGCACCTTGAAGTTGTTGTTGCCCGGCAGGCCCGGGATGCCGTTGGTGCGCGTGACGCCCATCCGGTTCTCGGCCATGGCGTACCAGGGGTCCATCTCCGGGAGGCCGACGGGCCAGTCGAGGAGGTTGGCCCCCTTCACCGCCCCGTAATGCGTGCGCGTCCTGAACTCGTGCTCCTGGAAGCGCAGCGACGCGCCCGCCCAGTGCACGGTCGAGCCGCCGACGGCCTTGACGATCCAGGCCGGCAGGTTGGGGAACGTCTTGGCGATCGGCCACGGCCCGGTGGCGTGCCGCTTGTCCTTCCAGGCGAGCTGGGCGAACGAATCCCACTCGTCGTTGACGAAGTCGAAGGTCTCGTGCCGGTCGCCCGCCTCGAGGATGACGGTGTCGATGCCCTTGAGCGCGAGCTGGGTCCCGAGGGTCCCGCCGCCGGCGCCCGAGCCGACGATGACGAAGACGGAGCCGTCGCTGAGGTCGTAGGGAGCTGACATGGTTTCCTCCTGCCGCGGATCGGCCCCGTCCCGTCTTCGCGCGGGATGGTCGGACCGAGCGGTGAATGCGTGTCGCGCGCGGCCGTCGGCGCGGGCGCCGGGCCGCCGTCAGAGCCAGTCGATGTCGTCGAAGCCGCGCTCCAGGTAGCCGCCCTTGTCGAAGGAGGCGCCCTCGTAGCCGAAGATCGGCCACAGCTCCTTCTGGTTGTAGAGACCGACGATGAGGTTGGCCCGCACCTTCTGGAAGAACGGGGTCGGCTCGATGGTCTCGAGGAGGGCCGCCCGGTCCGTATCCTGCGGAACCTTGGCGTAGGGCAGGCGGTGCCTCTCGACGGCCGCCCGGTTGAGCGCGGCCATCCCGTCCTCGAGGAGCGTCAGTTCTCCTGGAGCGGTCCGCGCCGCGTCGTCGAGGATCTGCACCGCGGCGGCGTAGTACCTGTCGGCGACGCGGTCGTGCGGGTAGCAGTCGCGCGACATCTGCACGAGCGAGGCGAAGGTCTCGGGCTTCGTCGCCTTCGGCATCTGCGCCCAGGCCCGCCCGGTCACGCTGCCGTCCGGCATGACCGCGACCGCGAGCAGAGTCGAGCCCGCGGCGCCCAGGAAGCCGCGGCGGGACAGGTGCGCGCCCGTCTCCTGCATCCTCATCCCGTCCTCCCCTGTCCGTGTCGGTCGTGCCGGTGCCGCGGCGGCCGATGGCGGGCCGTCGCGGGTCATCAGGCGAAGCGCCAACCGCGGGCGAGCACCTCGATCTTGTGCTCGTCCGGGTCGTCGATGAAGCAGGAGCGCGCCGTGCCCGGGGCGGCCCCCACGCCCAGGCCGCAGGCGCCGTCGTGGCCCGTATTGACCGTCACCTCCGACGCGAGACCGGACGCGGCATGCGCGAGATCGATCGGGGTGAAGGTTTCGAAGCCGGGCCGGTCGGCGGTGCCGAGGCCGAAGGCGGTCCGGTAGAAACGCGCGGAGCGCGCCGCGTCCCGGACCCGGATCATCGCGGGGATCCGCTCGGGCATGTCGGACATGTCGCGCATGATCCCCCTGTCGAGGCCCGAGGCCGAAGGCCCCGAGGGGTCCCGCCGAGCGGAAACTTAGAGCCGCTCCAGCGTGCGGTGGTAGTATCATGCTACTGCGGAGCGGGCCCGCGACGATCCGCGGAGCGCGTTATGCCAGAGCCCGGAAGGCGGTGGAAACGGGCGCGCGCTGCATTATTGTTCCTCATCCCGGGGAAGCGCGGGCGGTCGCCGCGGGTGAGCGGCGCGGATCGCAGGGGTGGACATGTGCAATCTGTACTCGGGGATGCCGTCCGCCGACTACGAGGGCGAGACCCGCTCCATCCGGCTCGGCGGACACTCGACCTCGATCAGGATCGAGGTGATGTTCTGGAACGTGCTCGAGGACATCGCCGCCGCTCAGGGCATGACCCTTCCCCGCCTCGTGACGCTTCTCTACGACGAAGTGCTCGCTCTCCACGGTGAGGCACGCAATTTCGCCTCGCTCCTGCGGTGCGCGTGCCTGAGGCACCTCGAGATGAAGGCGGACCGCCTCGCCTCGGCGCAGCGGCGCGCCGTGGAACAGCGCGGCAGGGTCGCGGGGGACGTCGACAGCGCCCTGGACCGGATCGACGACCGTGACGTCGGCGTCGGACACGTCGCGCGGACCGCGCGCGCCCTGCGCGGCGACGCGGTCCGGCCGCGCGATGCCCGCGGCGAGGGCTGAGGCGCGTCCCCCGGCATGGCCGATGCAGAGGGCTGGCGCGGTCGGCCGCTCCGGCCCCGATGAAGGGATACCCGACATGCCGCTGCAGGAAGCCCCGAGGTCGCCCATCCGCGGCGGTCGCATCGCGATCGCCGGCCTCGGCACCGTCGGGCTGGCCGTGGCGCGCGCGCTCGATGCGGGCGCCATATCGGGGCTGAGGCTGACCGCCGTCGCGGTTCGCGATGCCGCGAGAGCCCGGGCCACCCTCGCGGCGCTCGCGGAGCCGCCGGAGGTCGTCACCGCGTTCGACGCCCTGGAGCCGCGGGCCGACATCGTGCTGGAATGCGCGCCGTCCCAGCATCTCCCGGCGATCGTGCGGCCCTTCGTGGCGGCGGGGAAGACCGCGATCGTGCTGAGCTGCGGCGCGCTCCTCGATCACGAGGACCTCGTGGCGACGGCCCGCGCCCACGGCGGTCAGATCGTCGTCCCGACCGGCGCGCTGCTCGGCCTCGACGCCGTGACGGCCGCCGCGGAGGGCACCATCCGCACGGTGCGGATGATCACCCGCAAGCCCGTGCGCGGCCTCGTCGGCGCCCCCTACCTCGCGGAGAACGGCATCGAGATCGGCGGCATCACCGAGCCGATGCGCATCTTCGCCGGCAGCCCCCGCGAGGCGGCCCGCGGCTTCCCGGCGAATCTCAACGTCGCGGTCGCGCTCTCGCTGGCCGGCATCGGTCCCGACCGGACCGAGCTCGAGATCTGGGCCGACCCCGGCCTGGAGCGCAACACGCACCGCATCGAGGTGGAGGCCGACGCCGCGCGCTTCGCGATGACGATCGAGAACGTCCCGACCGACGAGAACCCCCGTACGGGCCGCATCACGGCCCTGTCGGTCATCGCCTACCTGCGCAAGCTCACAGCCCCGCTCCGGGTCGGAACCTGACAGACCGGACCCGGCCGCCGCGCCCCCGCGCCCGCAGCGGTGCCCGGGCGCGGTCGCCTCTCAGAGCCCGGAGCGGTCCGTGACAGCGGCGAGCGGCGCGATCCCGTCCGCCATCGAGCGGGCCACGGCGGCGCCGTCAAGCACGGGCGGCGCCGGCCGCGGGCCGCGCGGCGAGGTCGAGGCGCGGCCCCGCGGGCTCCGCGCCCACCTCCCGGACGCCGCCCGCGATCTCACCCCGCCACTTGGCGACCGCCGCGGTGGCGAGCCCGTTACCGAGGACGTTCGTGACGGTGCGCCCCATGTCGAGGATCTGGTCGATGCCCATGATCAGCAGGATGCCGGCGGCCGGGAGACCGAACATCGGCACGGTGGCGGCCACCACGACCAACGAGGCCCGCGGCACGCCGGCGATGCCCTTGCTCGTCACCATCATGACGAGCAGCATCGTGAGCTGCTCGCCGAAGCCCATGTGAATCCCGAACGCCTGGGCGATGAACAGGGCGGCCATGGCCTGGTACATCATCGAGCCGTCGAGGTTGAACGAGTACCCGAGCGGCAGCACGAACCCGGTCACGCGCGGGCGCACCCCGAAGCGCTCCAGCACCTCGACGGTGCGCGGGAAGGCGGCCTCGCTGCTCGCCGTCGAGAAGGCGAGGATCATCGGGGCGCGCAGCAGGCGCAGCAGCTCCACCACGCGGCGGCCCAGCACGGCCCAGCCGGCACCGATCAGCAGCAGCCAGAGCAGGGACAGGCCCGCGTAGAAGCTGGCGATGAACTTGCCGTAATCGAGAAGGACGCCGAGCCCTTGGACGGTGACGACCGCCGCGATGGCCGCGAAGACGGCGATCGGCGCGAGCCGCATCACCGTGTCGGTGACCCTGAACATCACGCGGGCGAGGCCGTCGAGAAGCTGCACCATCGGCTCGCTGTAGCGCCGGTCGATCGTGCTGAGACCGAAGCCGAAGAAGATCGAGAAGACCAGGATCTGCAGCACCTCGTTGCCGGCCATGGCCGAGACGATGCTGGTCGGGAAGACGTGGACGAGGA
Source organism: Methylobacterium sp. 275MFSha3.1 (assembly GCF_900108435.1). Classification (NCBI taxonomy): domain Bacteria; kingdom Pseudomonadati; phylum Pseudomonadota; class Alphaproteobacteria; order Hyphomicrobiales; family Methylobacteriaceae; genus Methylobacterium; species Methylobacterium sp. 275MFSha3.1. The sequence goes on from NZ_FNWP01000020.1 coordinate 125,643, forward strand.
AGTCGCGCAGGTTCAGCGAGGCGGCCTTCAGGCCGGTCTGCGCCCCCGCGTCGGGCAGCGGCAGGCCCAGGCCCGCGCCCGGCTGGAACAGGTTCGCGGTCAGGAGCCCGAGGGTGAGCGAGACGACCGAGGCGGTGACGAACCAGCCCATGGCCAGCGCGGCGACCCGGCCGACCGAGCGGGCGTCGCCGAAGCTCGCGATGCCGGCCACGATGGTGGCGAACACGAGCGGCGCGATGATCATCTTGATCAGACGCAGGAAGATGTCGGTCGCGAGGGTGAAGTGCGCCGCGAACGCCTTGGCCTCGTCGGGTCCGGCCGCCAGTCCGTGCAGGACGGCGCCTACGAGGATGCCGAGTGCCAGCCCGAGCCCGGTATAGAGCGTGAGCCGGCCCGAGCGCGATGTCGTGGAATCCGGGTCCGTATCGGCGTGCGTCATCCGTTGTCCTCCCATGGGATCGTGTTGTTCGGCGTGCGGGATCCGACCGCTGGCGTCGCGGGCGCGGATCCCGGATTCTGGATCAGGCCCCGGCGACGGCCCGGGCGATGACCGGATCGGGGGCTTGCGGGCGGGTCAGCCGCTCGGGCCGGAGGACCGCGTCGAGCTGCGCGCGGGCCATCAGCCCCTTCTCGAGCACGAGGTCGTAGACGCCGCGGCCGGTCGCGTGCGCCTCCATGGCGACGGCCGTCGCGTTGCGGTAGCCGATATAGGGGTTGAGCGCGGTCACGATCCCGATCGAGTGCTCGACGCTGGCGCGCAGCCGTTCGCGGTTGGCGGTGATGCCCCGCACGCAGTGGAGATCGAGCGTGCGGCAGGCGGCTTCGAGATGCGCGAAGCTGCGGAACAGGCTGTAGGCGATCACGGGCTCGAAGGCGTTGAGCTGCAGCTGGCCGGCCTCGGCCGCGAAGCTGATCGTCACGTCGTTGCCGATCACCTCGAACGCCACTTGGTTCACCACCTCGGGGATCACCGGATTGACCTTGCCGGGCATGATCGAGGAGCCGGCCTGCCGGGCCGGCAGGTTGATCTCGCCGAAGCCCGCGCGCGGACCGCTGGAGAGCAGGCGCAGGTCGTTGCAGGTCTTGGACAGCTTCACGGCCACCCGCTTGAGGACGCCGGACACCTGCACGAAGGCGCCGCAATCCTGGGTTGCCTCGACCAGATCCTCGGCCGTGACGAGCGGGATGCCGGTGATCTCGGACAGCCGCGCGCGGACCGCGGCCGCGTAGAGGGGATGCGCGGTGATGCCGGTCCCGATCGCGGTGGCGCCCATGTTGATCTCGCGGATCAGAAGCTCGGCCTCGCCCAGCCGGGCCTCGTCCTCGCCGAGCATGCGCGCGTAGGTGCCGAATTCCTGGCCGAGCGTCATGGGCACCGCGTCCTGCAGCTGGGTGCGGCCCATCTTGAGCACGTCCGAGAATTCGGCAGCCTTGGCCTCGAAGCTGCCGCGCAGCGACGCCATCGCGGCGACGAGCCGACGGATCGCGACGATGCCGGCGATCTTGAGGGCCGTCGGGTACACGTCGTTGGTGCTCTGGCCCATGTTGACGTGCTCGTTCGGGTGCAGCTGCCCGTAGGCGCCGCGGGCGTGGCCGAGCAGTTCGAGCGCGCGGTTGGCCACGACCTCGTTGGCGTTCATGTTGGTCGAGGTCCCGGCCCCGCCCTGGATGAGATCGACCACGAACTGATCGTGCAGGCCGCCGGCCCGGATCTCCTCGCAGGCCGCCACGATCGCGTCGCAGCGCGCCGCGTCGAGCAGGCCGAGTTCCTGGTTGGCGAGCGCCGCCGCCTGCTTGATCGCCGCGAGCGCCCGGATCAGGTCCGGGCAGGTGGCCAGCGTGGTGCCGGTGATCGGGAAGTTCTCGACCGCGCGCAGGGTATGGATGCCCCAGTAGGCCGCCTGCGGAACCTCGCGGTCGCCCAGGAGGTCGTGCTCGGTGCGGGTGGCGGCGGCGGAAGCGATCTCGGACACGGCTCTCTCCTCGCGCGCGGAAGCGATCCGGCGCGCCGTAGGGCAGGACGGTTGGGCAGACGATTGCGCGTGAGCGACCGGCCCGCGTGAGGGGGCGTCGACGCTCTCGACGGTGCGCGATGAAGGGTCGCCGCCAGTCGCCCCGCCCTCACGGGCGGCCGCGCCTGACCGGCCGGCGTCTGATAGTCCCGGTGCCGGCGGGCCGCCAATGCTAGTTGCGACCAGAACTATTCCGAACCGGAATAGTTCTTCGAATCCGCGGCGGCGGCCGACCAGACGGCCTCCAGGAACGGCCGGGCCCGCTCCGCGCTGCGGTACAGCCGGATCTCCATCGACATCTCGGGGCTGACGATGGCGAGCGCGCCCGCCGCGATCTCGCCGGCCACGAGGCTCCTCGGCAGCCACGCGACCCCGTGTCCCGCGAGCGCCATCGACCGCAGGGCCTCGGCCATCGAGTTCTCGTTCGTGTGGACCGGATAGGTCGCGGGCGCGCCCTCCCGGGCCTGGGCGATGGCGGCGAGCCGGCCCAGGAAGGAGCCGCGGGAATATTGCAGGAGCGGCAGGCGCCCTTCCCGGTCGCGGGGGAGATCCGCCGGCGCCGCCACGGCCACGAGGCTGTCCTGGCCGACGACGAGGCAGGGAAAGCGATCGGGCCCGAGCGGGATCGGGATGCCCGGATGGTGATAGGTCAGCATGAGGTCGTAGCCGCCCTCGACCAGGGCCTGGAGGCAGATGTTGAAGTTCTCCGGCAGCACGCGGCTGCTCATCGCACCGAGCTCGCCCCGGAGCGCGCCGAGCCAGCGCGGCAGGAAGGAGAGGCAGAGCGAATGCAGGGCCGTGATGGCGACGACGGGCAGGCTCGACCGCTCGCTGCGGTTGCGGAAGTCGGCGCGGCTGAGGGTGAGGAGGCGCACCACCTCCTCGGCGGTCTCGAGGAAGTGGCGCCCGTCCGCCGTGAGGGTGATCGGGTAGGTGCTGCGGTCGAGCAAGGCCGTGCCGAGCCAGACCTCCAGGGAGCGGATGCGGCGGCTGAACGCCGATTGCGTGACGTGCCGCGCCTCGGCCGAGCGTGAGAAGCTACGGGTCTCGGCGAGGCTGAGGAAGTCCTCGATCCACTTCAGTTCCATCGCCGGCCGGGCCACGTCCAGGGGTCACGGCCTTGAAACGCCGAAAGGGCGGGCCCGGCAAGCGGGGCGGGCGTGTCCGCCCCGACGCGGTCCGGCGCCCGATCCTGGGCGATCCTGGGCGATCGTGGCCGATCCTGCCGAGAACCGCGCGCGCCGACGGCGCGGCCCGGAGCGGCTCAGAGCGGTCCGCCAGGCGCCCCTCGGACGAAGCGAGGCGGCCCGATCGTGGGCTGCGCGATAAGTCTCAACGCGACGGTGGCCGTCACGACGGCGTCGGAGGAGCGGCGCGGGGCGCTCCCCCGGCAGGCGGGCTCAGGCGAAGTGCGTCGGCAGACTCAGGGCCTGCGCGTAAGTCACCAGCGCGATCGCGCCGCCGATGAGGGTCGCGGCTACGGTGATGCGGTTCGTCCAGGTCATCGTCGTCTCCATCGGGCTCGCGACTGTCGTCGCGGTGTGATCCCGATGTAGGCTCAAGCTTTCAGGCCCGGCGTGTTCCGGAGCACCCGCGCCGGCGGCGTTGCCGGAGCGACGGGGTCGCCGTCGCCGCCGGCTCGGACCGCCGCCGGCTCGGACCGCGGCCGGCTCGGGGAGCGCCCGACCGAGCGGCCCCTCCGGCGACTCCGCGGCGATCGTGCAGGCGTGCGGCACATCGAACGACACGGCGCAGCGATGTGACCGCGGGGCCTCAGCCGCGGGCGCGGCGGCCCGCGACAGGGTGCTACGTCCTTCGGTCGAGCACCGAGCACCACAAATGATGGCGACGGAAATGCCCGCGCGGGCTCTGCGCCTGGACAGGACTGGTCCGAGTCTGGGTCAGCCTCGACGGCCGGCCGCAAGATCAGCATGAGCCGGCTGGCCGCGATCCGAGAGCGTCGCAGGACACACATGCAGGAAACACCCCGCAGAGTCGTGATCCGAACGGATCCCGATTTCGAACAGGCCGTGATCGGCGGATTCAAGCTGGTCGAAGACGCCTACGCGCGCGGGATCATCTCTTGGATGCGCCGGTGCGCGTTGCTGGACCTGTTGGCGAGCGGCGAGTCCGAGCTGTACGAGAGGCGCACCTATGTGACGCCGCATTCGGACCCGGATGCGATCCAGATCGGCGTCTACTTGGAACCGACTTCGGCCTTCCTGATCGAACTCGGTCTGCTGACGCCGGAGATGACCGCGCCCGAGCAGGCCGATTCCGGGGCCGACCGCGAGCGCTAGGGCCCGGGGCGCCGGGACGGAGGCTCCGGCCCGGCGGACGCGGGGTCGTCCAGGGGGCTCGCGGCGCGAGTTGCCCCGCCTCTGTGCCCCGGGCACCGCCCGCTGACGCGGCCGCGCGCGGCGGGGCGCGGCCCCGCGTTTGCCTCGCTGCCTCTCCGAGGGCACCATGCGACGCGACGAGGGTGACGGGCGCACGGTCTCCGATGGCATCCAGCACGAGCGCTCGCCGATGAGGCGCCGCGAGGTCCTCGCCGCCCTGGCCGCCGCCGCGGTCGCGCGGCCCGCCGTCGCGCAGCCCGCCAAGGTCCTGCGCTTCATCCCGGAAAGCGACGTCGCGGTGATCGACCCGATCTGGACGACGGCGACCGTGACGCGCAACCACGGCTACCTCGTCTTCGACACCCTCTACGGCCAGACCGCGGGCTACGAGTTCCAGCCGCAGATGGTCGAGGGCCACGCCGTCGAGGCGGATGGCCGCCTCTGGCGCCTGACCCTGCGCGAGGGCCTGCGCTTCCACGACGGCGCGCCGGTGCTGGCGCGCGACGCGGTGGCGAGCGTGCGCCGCTTCGCCGCCCGCGACGCCTTCGGCCGGGCGCTGATCGACGCCACCGACGAACTCGCGGCGACCTCCGACCGCGTCGTGCAGTTCCGCCTCAAGCGGCCGTTCCCGCTGCTGCCCGCGGCTCTGGGCAAGACCGGTACCTCGATGCCCTGCATCATGCCGGAGCGCCTGGCGAAGACCGACCCGAACACGCAGGTCACCGAGATGGTCGGCTCGGGCCCGTTCCGCTTCAAGGCGGACGAGCGCGTCCCGGGGGCGCTCACCGTCTACGAGCGCTTCGACGGCTACGTGCCCCGCCCGGACGGCGCGGCGAGCTTCACCGCCGGACCGAAGCGGGCCCATTTCGAGCGGATCGAGTGGCGGATCGTGCCCGACGCCTCCACCGCCGCGAGCGCGCTGGCGGCCGGCGAGGTCGACTGGTGGCAGAACCCGACGCCGGACCTGCAGGCGCTGCTCAGGAGCAGATCGGGGATCCGGCTGGAGGTGCTCGATCCGGCCGGCGGCATCGGCTGCCTGCGCTTCAACCACCTGCATCCGCCCTTCGACAATCCCGCGATCCGCCGGGCGCTGCTCGGCGCCATCGACCAGACCGAGTTCATGAGCGCGGTCGCGGGCGACGAGCGCGCCCTGTGGAAGGACCATGTCGGCGTCTTCAGCCCCGAGGCGCCGATGGCGACGCGCGCGGGCACCGACGGGCTGGTCGGCCCCCGCGACTACGCCGCGGTCAGGCGCGCCCTGGCGGAGGCCGGCTACCGGGGCGAGCGCGTCGTCATGCTCGACCCGACCGATTACCCGGCCACCCATCCCCTGGCCCTCGTCGCGGCCGAAGCCTTCCAGAAATGCGGGCTCGCCGTGGACCTCGTCGCGATGGACTGGGGGACCCTGGTGCAGCGCCGGGCGAGCCGCCAGCCCCCGGACAAGGGCGGCTGGAGCACCTTCGTCACCTACCTGAACGGCACCAACAACTTCGATCCCGCCGGCCAGCTCGGCATCCGCGGCAACGGCGACCAGGCCTGGTTCGGATGGCCCCGCGCGCCCCGTCTCGAGGAGCTGCGCGCCGCGTGGTTCACCGCGCCCGATTCTGCGGCGCAGAAGGCGATCTGCGCCGAGATCCAGCGACAGTTCTTCATCGACGTGCCGTACCTGCCGCTCGGCGCCTATTACGAGGCGACGGCCTATCGGGGCCTGACGGGCGTGCGCAACGGCTTCCCGCAATTCTACGACGTCAGGCCGGCCTAGAGCGCTCTGCACCGAAGTGGATACCGGTCCGGCGCAAGAGAGCGCGTCGAAACAGAGGCTTAGAGCCGCGCCCGGTCCGTACGTGGCGCGCCATCCTTCCCCGCGCCGGACCGTCGCCCCGGCGCGCGGCGCCCCGAGGACACCGGAGCCGATGCGCGTCGCCGTCCGGCCTTTCGCGGCCGCGGCGATGCGGGCGCGGTGGCGCGCGCTACATCGGTGCCATGCGGACTGCGCCAGTCTTCTCCTCCCGCCACCTCGACCGCCTCGGCGACCGCCTGACGGCCGATGTCGACAGCGGCGCGATCGCCGGGGCCGACCTGCTCGTCGGCGGCGCGGACGGGGCGATCTGGCGACGCACCGTCGGCTACCGCGACCGCGTCGCGCGCGCCCCCCTCGGGCCCGACGCGCTCTGGCGCATCTACTCCATGACCAAGGTCGTCGTCTCCGCCGCTACCATGGTGCTCGCCGAGCGCGGCGCCCTGCGCCTCGATCAGCCCGTGGCGGCGTTCATTCCCGCCTTCGAGCACCTGTCGGTGCTCGATCCGGACGGCGGCCTCAGGCCCGCCAGGGCCAGGCCGACCGTTCAGGATCTCCTGCGCCACACCGCCGGGATCGCCTACGGCCATCTCGGCGACGGGCCGGCGCGGCGCGCCTACGCGGCCGACGGCCTGCTCGCCGAGGATCTCGACAACGCGGCGTTCGCCGACCGGATCGCCCGCCTGCCGCTGGAGCACGAGCCCGGCACGGTGTGGCACTACTCGCACGCCACCGACGTGCTCGGCCGCGTCCTGGAGATCTCGGGCGGCGCGGATCTGCAGCGGGTCCTCGACGCGACCGTGCTCGAGCCGCTCGGCATGGCCGACACGCTGTTCCAGATCTCGGCCGCGATGGGATCACGCGTCGCGCAGCCGCTGCCGCAAGCACCGGGGCAGCGCCCTGTCTTTCACGATCCCGCGCAGCCGCGGCGCGGCCAGAGGGGCAATGGCGGCCTCGTATCGAGCACAGCGGACTGCGCCCGCTTCCTGCGCATGCTTCTCGCCGGCGGCAGTCTCGACGGCGCGCGCGTCCTGGCGCCGGCCAGCGTGCGGCTCATGACCTCGGATCATCTCGGGGCGGCGATCGCGAAGGCCGCCTACTATCCGCCGGGGCCGGGCTACGGCTTCGGGCTCGGCGTGGCGGTCCGCCTCGCGGCGGGCGAGGCGCCGTTCCCCGGCAATGTCGGCGACTGGTTCTGGAGCGGCGTCGGAGGCACATACTTCTGGGTTGACCCTGTAGAGGGGTTCTTCGCGCTCCTGATGATGCAGACCTCCTCGGCCGACCAGCGCCAGCACTACCGCACGCTGACCCGCACCATGGTCTACGCCGCCCTGGAAGACCGTCGACTGTCCGAGACGTCTCCCTGAGGGACAAGGTCCGCCCGACGCATGTCTACGCCGGCGGCACGACCGAATCCGGAGCGGTCATGGCGCGGACTCCTGCCGCGCCGCCTGGACAAGGCGGTCGCCGTCCTCGCGCAGGAGCAGGCGATCCCGAACCAGCGCGTCCACGGACTTGGTCACGGCAGCCAGGTAGGCATTCGGATCCGGGTAGCGCTCCTCCAGCGAGGGCCGCGGATCCCCGTTGGCCTCCCGCTCCGCCCGGGTCCGGGCGAACGGAAGCTGGCTCCCCTCCCGGTCGCAGAGGGCCCCCGCCGGGAAGGGATCGGCGTAGAGATTCCAGCCCGTGAAGGTCGCGCGCGGTGCGGCGACGGCCGGCAGGCGAATGCCTGCCACGTCGTTGCCATCCGCGTCGACGCGGGGCACGAGCGGCCGGTACTGCGGCCCGCTCTCGGGCTTGGGATCGACGTAGGTGCTGAAGCGGGCGATCGTGTTCGGGGCGGTCGGGACCGGCACACCGACGATGAAGGGATAGCCGGCCTCGGCCGGCTCCACCAGCGTGCCGTCCGACAGGCGCGGGATCCGGCTGTCGGGCGGGGGCGTGCCGAGCGTCACCCAGTCCTCGAGTGCGACGAGAAGCGCCCGGAGGGCAGGCGCCGGATTGAGGGTGCTGCGCATGTTGGCGCAGGGGCCTCTGCTCGAGGTCAGTCCGGCGCGCCCGTAGTGGAAGCCGCTCGAGACCAAGTAGACGCGTGTCGTGTCGGGCAAGGCCAAGTCGGTGCGGCCCAGGGGATCCGTCGCCAGCAGCGAGGCACCCTTCTGCCAGTACTCGGTGCCGGTGTTCACCTCGATCAGCAACGGGTCGAAGCCGTCGTCGCGCAGCAGCGCGCCGGTCCGTCCCGTCACCGGGTCGTGCTGAGCCGCCGCGGAGAACGGGAAGGCATTCTCCGGATAGAGATGGTCCTCGTGCTGCGTGTTGGTGCGGGACGGTTGGCCGAAGCGCGCGTTCAGGAAGACGCCGCCGATCCCCGCGATGTGCGACAGCACGCCGTCGAAGACCCGGCGCCCGGCCTCGTCGCGATTGAAGCCCTGGGCGATGAAGTCGCGCAGGTACCGCCCGCTCTGGGAGATGCCGAGCGCGACCGCGTGCCGGATCGCTCCGCCCGCCGGGTTGGCGCCACCGGCGGCATCGCCGCGCAGGTAGGCGACCACGTCGCGCGTCGCGGCGAAGCCGATGCCGAGCACCTTCGGCTCGGTGGCGCGGTAGGTGAACTGGTAGATCGAGCCCGGCAGCGGCTTCGTTCCCTTGGGCAGGAGCTCGAGTTGCCGCGGCGTCGCGTAGTGCCACGCCTCCTCCGGAACCGGCCGAGGCGGGTCGGCCTCCCGGCGGCGCACGGTCAGCTGCGTGCCGGCCCTGTCCTGGCTGGCCGCCTTGAAGGTGAGATAGAAGGGCGCCTCCGGCGGCCCGCGCGTCGCGCTCACGAGTTCGTCGCGCACGATCTCCACGATCGGCTTGCCGTTCCTGGAGGCGACCGGCACGTCGATGGCCATGCCGCCCTGCTGGCGCAGCGCGTCCGCCTCCCAGCCCGACCAGACGATCGTGTCGCCGCGACGCAGGACGAGGCCGGTTCCGGCGTCGACGGCGTTGCGCGGATCGTTGACAGCCTGGGCCCCTTGGGCCGGCGCGTCCAGCACCCAGTTGAAGAGGAACTTGCGGCCGCGGTTCAGCACCTCGAACAGCAGCGTACCGCTGCCGCGGGCGGGGTCCTTCGGGCGCAGGATGAACAGGTCGGTCCTGTATTCGACCATGCCGCGCGCGTTGCGCGGCGCCAGCGCGATGTCGACGATGCCGGCATTGGCCGGATCTGCCGGATCGAGCTCGCCGCGGGCGGCACCGATGACCCGCTCGTACGCGCCGGCAGGTCCGAATTCAGCGCCGTCGGCGAACGGCTCGACGGTGACGACCTCGATCTGAGTGATCCGCGCCTGGGTCGGCGTGACGCCGAGCGCGCAGCCGAGCGCGCCGGCAAGAACCCAACCGGTCCGCCTGGTCCCCCCTCCCGCGCGGCTCGTTCTCCTGGCCGGCCGTGTCAGCAAACACAGATGGAACGGGCCGTCGAGCGCGCTGCCCGCGAAGGCATTGCGTTCCCGGACCGCCTGTCAGCCGGTCTCGGGAGGCCCCCGGGCGGGCAAGGCGAGCATCCGCGAGGGGCAGCCTAGGTAGGGAACTCATACAACCAACTGCTGTTGCTCGTGTTTTCTTCCTGAGATTGGGGTTTCCAGCGCAGGAGGTTCGCGATGGCACGGTTGTTCTGGCTCTCCGATGAAGCCTGGGGGCGGATCGAGCCGCACCTGCCGCACGGCCAACCGGGCAAGCCCCGGGTCGACGACAGGCGAGTGATCAGCGGCATTCTGCATGTGCTGAAGGTCGGCTGCCGCTGGCAGGACACGCCCTCCGCTTACGGTCCGCACACGACGGTCTACAACCGCTACAACAG
>NZ_FNWP01000014.1:0-183079 GCF_900108435.1 Methylobacterium sp. 275MFSha3.1
CGCGTTGAGCCGACCGGTACTAATCGCCCGATTGGCTTGATCGCTCTCGTGATCCGTGTCCGTGTGTGACCGGCAGCCGCTGCAAAGCGGGTGACGGGCACACAGCCACGGTTATAAGAAGACCCGCAGCGATGACGCTGCATGCTTGCCGAACACAGCACTCGCCGTCGCAGCACCCTGCGACGCCCAGTGCCAAACAAATTGCGATGCGCCGGTCTGGTGGCCTGAGCGGCGTGCCCAGAACCCGATCCCATCTCGAACTCGGCCGTTAAACACGCCAGCGCCTATGGTACTGTGTCTCAAGACACGGGAGAGTCGGTCGCCGCCAGACCCGCCCATCGCAATCATCATTCCCTCGACACGAACACCGATCCGGCCCCCGGACACGGCGCACGCTCACACAGAGCCCGCGTCGACCCGGACCAGCCGCACAGACTTGGCGCGGGGTGGAGCAGCCCGGTAGCTCGTCAGGCTCATAACCTGAAGGTCACAGGTTCAAATCCTGTCCCCGCAACCAAATCCGACACACAGAACCCGCCGCGCTCAACAGCGCGGCGGGTTCTGCGTTGTGGCAGTAAGTCGCGTGGAACCGCTCGTGGCGCGGACACGCTCCGTGACAGGGCCTGCCCTCCGCGAGGGGAGGGGAGTCCGAGCACCGCGCCGCCCCGGGTTCGCGGTCTGTGCCGCCTGCATCACGCGCCTCGAGCCCGTCGTCGGCCAGCCTCATCGCGAGCGGCCGAACCGGTTCCCGGGCGCGGTCCCCGGGCCGCGACCTTGGCGGTGTTGGCCTCGCAGGCACCTGGCCTTAAGATGCGGTGGGGTACGTCGTGATACGGCGTAAGGGGGGAGCGGCAATGATCTCACAGGCAGGCGGCACGGCCGACCTCGATCGGAGCTGAAGAGCGCGGTTTGCGCGTCTCCGCTCCCTCTCATCGTGCGGCCCGCCCGGTGATGCGTCGCGCATCGCCGCCGAGGCTGGCCGCCCTGGCCCTGGCCCTGCTGGTCGCCGCGGGGAGCCAACCCGCGCGCGCCTTCGACCTGTTCGGCCTGTTCGGCAGCGAGCCGGAGCCGCCGCCACCGAGCGCGACAGCGCTTCCGTACACGCTGCGGATCACCGGCACGGACGATTCCGACGTGCTGCGGGCCCTGCAGGACACGTCCACCCTCTATCGCCTGCGGCAGGAACCGCCGCCCGACGGCGAGGGCCTGCTGCGCCGGGCCGAGACCGACCGCGCCAAGCTCGCCGACGTCCTGTCGGGCTACGGCTACTATCAGGGAACGGTGTCGATCCGGATCGACGGGGCGCCCGTGCCGGGCCAGGCGGCGACCGCGGTCGGTGCCGCGGAGGCGTGGCGCAACCGCGGCCTCGTCCCGGTACGGATCGCGGTCGATCTCGGACCCCTCTACCATCTGCGCCGGATCACCGTGCGCGATCCGGCGGGCAACCCGTTCCCGGACGCCGTTCTGCCCGCGCGGGTCACCCGCGTCGACGACGACGTGCCCGCGCGTTCCGCCACCGTGCTGGCGCGGGAAGCGCAGATCGTCGACCAGTTCCGCGCGCAGGGCCATCCCTTCGCCAAGGTGATCGCGCGCGACCCCGTGGTGGACGATTCCGCCCACGTCATGGACGTGACCTTCACGGTGGCGCCGGGCCCGGTGGCCGGACTCGGCCCGGTCACGGTCAGCGGGGCGCCGGGCATCGACCCGGCCACCATCCGGTCCTTCATCTACGCCGAGCCGGGCGACCCGTACTCGCCCCAGGCGGTGGCGGCGATCCGCCGGTCGGTGGCGCGGATCGAGGGGATCGGCGGCGTGCGGGTCCGCGAGGGCACGACCCTCGACGCCGACGGGAACCTGCCGCTGTTCGTCGCGGTCACCGAGCGCGAGCGCAACCTCGTGGGCGTCTCGGCGCGCTACTCCACCGTCGACGGGCCGGGCGTGCGGGCCTACTACGCCAACCGCAACCTGTTCGGTGGCGGCGAGTCCTTCCGGGTGGATGCCGACATCTACTATCTGGGTCTCGGGAACGACCCGTTCGCCAACCAGCGCAAGCTCGCGGGGATCGGCACGAACGGCCTCGGCGGCCGCCTCTCGGCGACCTACGTCCAGCCGGCCCTTTGGGGGACGCGCAACGACTTTCTCGCCAACGCCTTCATCACCCGCGAGGTGCAGCAGAGCTACCTCGTGGATGGCGGGGGCGTCTCGGGGGCGATCCGCCACCGGTTCTCGGACACGTTCTCGGCGCAGATCGGGCTCGACGCGCAGGCGGGCCGGTCGAAGGACGCCCTCGGCACGGTCAATTACCGGCTGATCGGCGTGCCCGCCTCGGTCACCTACGATTCCACCGACAGCCTCCTCGACCCGACCCGGGGCGTCCGGGCCATCGCCTCGCTGGCGGTCTATCCCGGCGCGATCTCCTCGCCCGGCATCGTCGTGGCCAAGGCGCAGGGCTCCACCTACTACGCCCTCGACGACGAGGCCCGCGTGATCCTGGCCGGCCGCGTCGGCTTCGGCTCGGTCTCGGGCGCGCCGCTGGGGGAGATCCCCGACAATTTCAGGTTCTTCGCGGGCGGCGGCGGCTCGGTGCGGGGCTACCCATACCGGACCCTCGGGCCGATCGGCCCCTTCAACCTGCCGATCGGCGGCCGCAGCCTGCTGGAGGCCTCGCTCGAGGCGCGCATCAAGGTCACCGACACGATCGGCGTCGTGCCGTTCTTCGACGCGGGCACCGCCTTCGCCTCGGCGACGCCGGATTTCGACGAGAAGATCCGCAAATCCGTGGGCATCGGCCTGCGCTACTACACCGGCATCGGGCCGATCCGCGCGGACGTCGCCTTCCCGCTCGATCCCTACAAGGGCGGACACGTGCGTCCCGCCGTCCTGTATCTCAGCCTGGGGCAGGCGTTCTGAATGGTATTCCGGACCGGACTCACGCCGCGCACCGCGCGTCCGACCGCCCGTCCCGGCCGGTTGAGCCTGGCGCTCGTCCTGGTCTGCCTCGCCCTGCTGCCCTGGACCCTCGCGGCGACGCGCGCCGACGAGGGCGACAAGTCCGTCCTCGGCGGCCTCCTGTCCCGCGCCCTGTCGACGCCCTCGTCGCGGGTGGCGATCGGCGCCATCGACGGCGCCCTGTCCTCGGACGCGACCATCCGGGACGTGGCGATCAGCGACCGCGACGGCGTCTGGCTGAAGCTCGACCGGGCCCGCATCGTCTGGCGGCGGCTGGCCCTCCTGTCGGGACGGCTGGAGGTCGACAGCCTCGAGATCGGGCATCTCGACGTGCTGCGCCGCCCGATCCCCGGACCGCCGCCGCCCGAGGCCAAGCCCGACGGGCGGCTCCTCCCGGACCTGCCGGTCAAGGTCGAGATCAAGGGGTTCAAGCTGGCCGAGCTGACGCTGGGCGAGGCGGTGGCCGGGCAGCCGGCGCGGCTGTCGGCGGAGGGCCGGGCGAAGCTCGGCGCCGCCAGCGAGGGGCTCGACCTGCAGGCGAGGGCGCAGCGCCTCGACGCGCCGGGCCGCTTCCTGCTGTCGCTGCTGTTCGTGCCGAACGGCGAGCGGCTGGAACTCAAGGCGAACCTGGTCGAGCCGGCGGGCGGACTGCTCTCGAAGGCCGCCAACCTGCCCGGCACCCCGCCGATCGACTTCGCGCTCGACGGGACCGGGACACTGGATGCCTGGGGGGCCAAGCTCGACTTCACGGCCGGTCCCGACATCGGCGCCAGGGGCGGGGCGAAGATCTCCCGCATCGGGGCCGAGCGGCGCCTCGCCCTCGACCTCGCGGCCCGGATCGAGGGGCTGATGCCCGGTCCGGCGGCGGCGGTCTTCGCCGGCACCACCAAGCTCGACGGCGGCCTCGCCTTCGCGGATAGCGGCGCCTTCCGGATCGACCGGCTGGAGCTGACCTCCCGCACGGCGCGCCTGACGGCCGGCGGCAGCCTCACCCGCGACCGGGTCGCCGACCTGACGTTGCAGGCGCGCGCCCTGCCGACGGAGGGCGACGTCACCCGGGCCGGCGAGGCCGAGATCGGCAAGCTCGTCTTCGACGGCAGCCTCAAGGGACCGCTGGCGGCGCCCACCGTCCGGGGCCGTCTCGACGCGGCCGCCCTGCGCAGCCGCGATTCCAGCCTGGACCGGATCGAGGCCAGCCTCGGCATCGACCCGCAGGGCGAGCCGTCGGCGCAGCGTTTCGCCATCGCGGCGGACGGCCGGGTCGACGGGCTGAAGCTCGCCGACCCGGCCCTGCGCCGGGCGATCGGCAGCCGGGCCACCGTGACGCTCCGGGCCTCGGCCGGCGCCGACGGCGTTCTCGATATCGCGGCGCTCAAGCTCGATTCCGACACGGCGCGGGCCGCCTATGCCGGCCGGGTCGGCCAGAACACCCTGACCGGCACCGTGGACGCGGCGCTGCCGGACCTCTCCGTCTTCTCGGGCCTCGCGGGCCAGGGTCTCGCGGGCAGCCTCGACGCCAAGGCGCGGCTCAGCGGCGATCCGGCGCGCAAGGCCGTCGCCGCCGACCTCGCCGTGACGACGAGCGGCGTCGTCACCGGGATCCGGGCGGCCGACCGCACCCTCGGCCGCGCGCCGAGCCTCCAGGGGCGCGTCTCCCAGACCTTCGACGGGTACGGCTTCGACCATCTGCGCCTCGAAGGCTCCGGCGTCACCGCGACCCTGCAGGGCGAGGCGACGGCGACCCGCGCGGACGTCACCGGCAGGATCGACCTCAAGAGCCTCGCGGATCTCGACGGGCGCCTCACCGGCAGGGCGGGCGTCGACGCGCGCCTGACCGGATCCCTCGAGCATCCGGACGTGACCGCGACCCTGACGGCGCCCTCCGCCACGGCGGCCGGCAAGCCGATCCGGGACCTGCGCGTCGAGGCGGTCCTGCGGGACGCGCTCCTCGCGCCGGACGGCACGGTCCGGCTCGGCGGCGATGTCGGCGGCAAGCCGCTGACCGGCGGCGCGCACCTCGCGCGCGTCGGCGGGGACTGGGTCCTCGACCGGCTCGGCCTCGATCTCGGCTCGGTCTCCGTCGCCGGCCAGGCGACGGTCGCGGCCGACACGTGGCTGTCGGCCGGCGCGCTCACCGTGCGGGCCGGCGACCTGACGGACATCGCGCCCCTGGTCCCGGAACCGGTCGCGGGCCGTCTCGACGCCGCGCTGACCCTCGCCCGCGACGGCGGGCGCCAGGACGTGACCGTCCGCGCCACCGGGGCCGGTCTCCGCTACGGCGAGACCGCCCTCGCGCGGCTCGACGCGGACCTCTCGGGACGCGACCTGCGCGCCCACCCGGTCCTCGACGGGCGCGTCGAGGCCGACCGGCTCCTGGCCGCCGGCCAGCAGGTCGACACGATCCGGCTCCTCGCGAACGGCACGCCCGCCTTCAGCGACGTGAGCCTCACCGCCCGGGCGCGCGGCTTCACGCTCGACGGTGCCGCGCGGGTCGTCCCGGCCGCGGACACGCGGATCGAGATCCAGCGCCTGTCGGCGGCCCGCGGCAACGACCGCTTCGCCCTCACCGGGCCGGCGGCGATCACCCTCCGGGACGGCGGCGCGGTGATCGACGGCCTGTCGATCGCGGCGGGCTCCGGCCGCATCACGGTCGCGGGCCGCGCCGGGCGGGATCTCGACCTCAAGGTGGCGATCCGGTCGCTGCCCCTGTCGCTCGCCCGGATCGCCGCACCGAGCCTCGCCCTCTCGGGGACCCTGGACGGGGAGGCGGATCTCCGCGGCCCCGCGACGCGGCCGGAGGGGCGCTACGCGGTCAGCGTCGCCAAGCTCGTTGCCCCGCAGACGCGGCAGGCCGGCTTGCCGGCGATCGACGCGACCGCCAAGGGCACGCTGTCGGACGGGCAGGCGAGCCTGGACGGGCGGCTCACGGCCGGGCGCGGCGTCGCCCTGACGGTCTCCGGGTCGCTGCCCGTGGAGGCCGGGGGTCCGCTGGACCTGCGCGCGCGCGGGACGCTCGACGCCGCCCTCGCCAATTCCCTCCTGAGCGTCGGCGGCCAGAGCGTCACCGGCAAGATCGCCATCGACGGCGGCGTCACCGGCACGCTCGCGGCGCCGCGGGCCCAGGGCGCGGCGGTGCTGAGCGGCGGGAGCTTCACCGATCCGCTGAACGGGCTCCGCTTTACCGGGATCGAGGGTCGCGTCACCGGCCGCGGCGACAGCGTCGTGGTCGAGCGCCTGACCGCGACCGCCCGCAACGGCGGTCAGGTCTCCGTCACCGGCCGCGTCTCCCTCGCGCCCGACTTCCCGGGCAATTTCCACGTCGTCGCCGACAAGGCCGAACTCGTCTCGAGCCCTCTGATGACGGCCGTGTCGAGCGTCGACATCACGCTGGCGGGGCCGCTGGCGCGGACGCCGCGGATCGCCGGCCGGGTGAACGTCGTGTCGATCGACGTCGCGGTTCCGGACCGGCTGCCGGCCACCATCAGGCCGCTGCCGGGCGTCCGCCACGTCAACACGCCGCCGGCCCTGAAGGCGCGCCTGGCGCAGCGGGCGGAGCGGAAGGCCGCGACCCGGTCCGGGCGACGGGGCGGGAAGCCGGCCGTCCCGTTCGACGCCACCCTCGACGTGACGATCGACGCGCCGAGCCGCATCTTCGTGCGCGGGCGCGGCATCGACGCGGAACTCGGCGGTGCGCTGCGCGTGACCGGCACCTCGGCGTCGCCCAACGCCAACGGCGCGTTCTCGCTGCGGCGCGGACAGTTCGAGCTCGTGGGCCAGCGCCTGGATTTCAGCCGCGGCCGGCTGACCTTCGCCGGCAGCCTGACCACGCCGGAGCTCGATTTCGTCGCCGAGACCAAGGCCACCGACGTGACCGCCCGCATCGCGGTCTCGGGCTTCGCGGACGCGCCGCAATTCTCCCTGACCTCGGATCCGGTCCTGCCGCAGGACGAGATCCTGTCGCGGATCCTGTTCAAGAAGGCCTCGGCCGGCCTGTCGCCGTTCCAGGCGCTGCAGCTCGCCCAGGCGGTCGCCCAGCTCTCGGGGGGCGCCGCCGGTCCGGACGTGTTCGAGCAGGCGCGCAAGAGCCTCGGCCTCGACAGCCTCGACGTCTCCACCGGCGCGAGCGGCGGGCCGGCGATCGGCGCCTCGCGCTACATCTCGGATCGGGTCAGCGTCGGCGTGAAGGCCGGGGCGAAGCCCGCCGACACCGCCGTCGGGGTCGACTTCGACGTCACCCGCCGGATCAAGCTGAAGGGCGAGGCCGGGACCGACGGCCGCACCAGCCTCGGCGTCGGCGCCGAGTACGAGTGGTAGCCGGCACGGTCACACAGCCGCCCGTTCCACCGCGCCCGCGGGGCTGCGGGATCGACACGCCCGGTCAATGGTTTAGGTTCGGGACGAGCGGCCGCCAGGGCCGCCGATCGGGCGGGAAACACCACGGGCGATGGACGAGCTTTTCGAGACCGATGACGATCCGCCGGTTCCGGAGGGCGGCCTGCTCCGCAAGCTCCCGATCATCAACAGGCGGGGCCTCCACGCCCGCGCCTCCGCGAAGTTCGTGCAGACCGTGGAGCGCTACGACGCCGCCGTGACGGTCACCCGGGCCGGCGAGACGGTCGGCGGGCGCTCGATCATGGGCCTGCTGACGCTCGGCGCCGCCATGGGCACACGCATCGCCGTCACCGCCGTCGGCCCGGACGCGGAGAGCTGCCTCGACGCCATCGAGGCCCTGCTGGCCAACCGCTTCGGCGAGGACGAGTAGCGTCTAGGCCGTCGCCTTACCCGGCCACGCGCAGAGGTCGGAGACCGGGCACCGGGGGCAGGCGGGCTTCCGGGCCGTGCAGATGTCGCGCCCGTGCCGGAACAGCCAGACATGGGCGTTGTCCTTGAACGCGTCCGGCACGATTCGGGCGAGGCCGTCGGCCACCGCGTCGACCGTCGCGCCCGGGGCGAGGGGGATCCGGTTCGCGATCCGGAAGATGTGGGTGTCGACCGCGATCACCGGCTCGTGGAAGGCGAAGTTCGCCGTGACCTCGGCGCTCTTGCGGCCGATCCCCGGCAGGCGGCGCATCTCCGCGGCGCTGCGCGGGACGGCGCCGCCGTGCTCCGCGAGCAGGACCGCCGACAGCCTGACGATGTTGCGCGCCTTGGAGGGCCCGAGCCCGACCGGCCGGACGATCTCGGTGATCCGGGCCTCCCCCAGGGCCGCCATGGCGGCGGGATCGCGGGCCTCGGCGAACAGCGCGTCCGCGATCCGCGAGACGGTCGGGCCGGTGGACTGGGCCGAGAGCAGCACGGTCACGAGCAGGCGGAACGGGTCGGTGCGGTCGAATCCGGCCTTCGGATCCGGGTCCCGCTCGGCGAGGCGCGCGAGGATGGCGGCCACCCGGTCGGCCTCGCCCGCCCCGCGCGAGCGCGGCACAGTCCGTGCGGCCGCCTTCCGGCGCGGAGCGGGTCGAACGCCGTGGGGCAGGTCGCGGGTCATGTCGGCCAGCTAGGGTTCGCCGCCCCCGTCGACAGGCGCCCCGGACGCGGCGGATTGACCGCTCACCGACCACTCAGGCCCGGGCGCGGCGCCAGGGCACCGCGTTGGCGCCGGCGCACAGGTGGAGCGTCCCGGCGACCACCGCGCCGGCCCGCCGGCGGAACTCGACCCGCAGCGCGCCGCGGCGGGCGAACAGCCGGGTGACCACACGCACCAGCGACGCCTCGGCCGGGTCGGCGATGATCGGCCGCGCGGCCGTGCGGGCGTCGAGGGCGAGGAAGGTCTCGACGGCGTCGCGGACCGCTTCCGGCTCGGTGACGGCGAGCATCTCGGTCTCCGCGGGCTCCCAGCCCTCGGGACGCACGCCGAGCAGGTTCCCGGCCGGGATCGGCCGGGAACGCGCCGGGCGGCTGGCCGCCAGGACGGGGCGCCGCGGCTCCGGATCCGGGGCGGGTGCGGACTGGCCGACGAGTCGGAGCGGGCGGCGCAGCGCCCCGAGCCGCTCCCGCAGCGCCCGGTCGACGGCCTCCGCGGCCGCGCGCTCCACGAGGGCGGCCGCGTCGGGCTCGGCGGGCTGCCAGGGCCGGGCGCGGCGGCCCCAGACCGGATGCGGCATCGCCAGCGGGACCACGCCGCGCAGGGTCTCGTGGCCGTCGCGCGCGTCCCGGCTCCAGGCGAGGGCGACGGCCACGGGACGACCGGCCGGGCAGTGCTGGGCGAGCGGGAGGAGGTGGTCCGGGTCGCGCAGCGGGTCGGTCACCGCGTTGCGCACGAGCATGGCCCGCCACGCGGCGACGGAGGCCGCGTCGACGGCACCGGGTCGCCGCAGATCGACCCGCCAGGTCCCGGTCTCGGCGCCGTCCTCGGCACCGGCTCCGGCTTCCGGATCCGCCGCGCGGTCCGGCCGCTCGGTGAGCCCGCCCTGTATCACGGTGAAGCGTCGCGCCATCCGCGTGTCCTGCCTCTCGACGACCCGTCCCGATCCGGGACGATCCGGCGCCTCCGGGGCGCCCTTCGCGTCGAGGGCTTCAAGGACGGTGCCGACCGCCGGCGTCAGGGGCCGGGGATCGCCAGGGGATTGTCGAAGAGGGCGGCGGCATCCGGCGCGTCGACCCGGGGGCGGCCGAGGAAGGCGTCCCAGAGCTGGCGCACGAAGGCCGGATCGAGGTCGCGCAGGATCAGGACGAGGCGCGAGGTGTGGTCGGGATCCGGCCAGGCCGGGAGGGTGACCGGCGCGTGGAACACGTGCTGGACGCCGTGGACGACGAGGGGACGCTCGGGATCGTCGGCGAGGGCGACGAGGCCCTTGAGCCGGAGCAGCTTCGGCCCGTGGCCGGAGCGCAGGAGATCCATGAACATCTCGAAGGCGGGGCGCGGCACGGGCGCCGCGCTGGTCAGGCAGATCGCCCGGATCGACGCGTCGTGGTGGTTCACGTCGGCGTGGCGGTGATGCGCCTGCTCCAGGGCCGCGTCGCCGAGCCACGCGCGCACGTCGGCGGTCTTGCCGTCGAGGCCGAACAGGCCGCCGAGGAGCGTGTCCGCGGGGGCGTCGGGCGCGACGATCGGGGCGGCCGGGTTGAGCGCCGCGAGGCGCGCGCGGATCCCCGAGAGGTCGCCCGCGAGGTCGGCCTTGGTCAGCACGATCCGGTCGGCGACCGCGGCCTGCCGCAGGGCTTCCGGATGGGCGTCGAGGGTCGCGGCGCCGGTAGCCGCGTCCACCACCGTCACCACGGCCTGGAGACGGTACCGCAGCACGAGGTAGGGGTGGTAGATCAGCGCGTGCAGGATCGGCGCCGGATCGGCGAGGCCCGTCGTCTCGATCACGACCCGGCGGAACGGCCGGATCCGGCCGTTGTCGCGCTTGCGCAGCAGATCCTCGAGGGTGGCGATCAGGTCGCCCCGCACCGTGCAGCACAGGCAGCCGGCGCCGAGCAGGATCATGTCCTCGTCGACGGTCTCGATCAGCAGGTGGTCCAGGCCGATCTCGCCGAACTCGTTGACGATCACCACCGTGTCGGCGAGCGCGGGATCGCGCAGCAGCCGGTTCAGCAGGGTGGTCTTCCCGGCTCCGAGGAACCCGGTGAGCACGGTCAGCGGGATGGGCTCCGGGCGGCGCGGGTCCGGAGCGGGGGCGGGGGTCTCTGACAGAGGCGGCGACATGGGCGACGAAGTGGGGTGTGGCGGCCTCCGCGGCAACGCGGCGGCCGCACGGACACCCGCGCGGACCTACTCGTCGGCCGCCGCCTTCTTGGCGGCCGGCTTCCTGGCCGGGGCCTTGGCCGCCGCCTTGTGGGACGTCGTATCGGCCTTGGCGGGCGACGGCTTGTGGGCGGTCGCCTTCGGCGCCGGCTTGCTCAGGCCCTTACCGGGCTTGGCCTCCGGCATCCCGGGCGTGACGTCCGACGTGTAGGCGCTGGCGTTCCGCGGAACGCCGTGGCCCGGCTTCGCGGCGACCTTGGGAGCGGATTTGGCGGCCGCCTTCGCGGCCTCGGCCCGCTCCAGGCGCGCCGCGCGCGCCTGCTTGGCCGCCTCCAGGGCCGCCGCGCGCTTGGCCTTGGCGGCCTCGAGCTTGGCGGCGCGGGTGTTGGCGGCGGCGGCCTTCTGCTCGGCCTCCTGCGCCTCGAGGATCTGCTGGCCCTCGGCCGGGTTGCGACCGACCCAGACGGCGATCGGCTGGAGCGGTGCCCGCGGCGGCAGGGACCGCGCCCGGAGGGCCGGGTTGGAGAACGCGGCGAGCGCCAGCGCCGGCGAGTTCGCCGCCGAGCCGCCGATCAGCTGCGCGGCCGAACCGGGGGCGCTCAGCGCGCCGGGACCGTCCTCGATGGCCGGGGGCTTCTTGCCGCCGCACACGAAGGGACGCATGTCCGGCGGCGCCGGGATCGCGGAGGCCGGCAGCGCGTCGAGGGTCGGGCTGGTCCAGCCGGCGCTCTGGCCGAAGGCGTAGTCGAACAGGTCGGCGGTCTTCACGTCGCGCTCGCGCGGGGTCGGCTGCCCCATCACGATGGTGACGATCCGCCGGCCGTTGCGCGTGGCGGTCGCCACGACGTTGAAGCCGCCCGAGCAGATGAAACCCGTCTTCATCCCGTCCGTGCCGGGATAGCGCCCGAGCAGGCCGTTGTGGTTCGCCATCACGGCGCGGCCGAACTGGATCGCCGAGATCGAGAACAGGTCGTGGGAATCCGGGAAGTCGCGGATCAACGCCCGGGCGAGGACCGCCATGTCGCGGGCGGAGGTCCACTGGCGCGGGTCGGGCAGGCCGTTCGGGTTGAACCAGCGGCTGTCGTGCATGCCGATCCGCTGCCCGGTCTCGTTCATCAGCGCGGCGAAGTTCTCGACGGATCCCCCGAGCGACTCGCCGATCGCGTAGGCGACGTCGTTCGCCGACTTGACCATGATGATCTTCAGGGCGTTGTCGAGGGTGAGCTGCGTGCCCGGCTTGAAGCCCATCTTCGACGGCGGCTCCGCGGCGGCGGCGGCCGAGATGGTGATCATCGAGTCGAGCGAGACCTTGCCCTGGCGGACGAGGTCCAGGGCGACGTAGGTCGTCATCAGCTTCGTGATCGAGGCCGGGTACCAGGGATCGGTCGGCGCCTGCGCGTAGATGACCTTGCCGGAATCCACGTCGGCCACGAGGATCGGCACCGTCACGGCGTTCGCGGCGCCGATCCCGACGAGGCCCGCCCCGAGCAGACCCGTCAGCGCCGCAAGCCCGACGGTGAGGCGTCGGTAGAGAGAAGAGGACATTCGAGCCCGACTCGTCAGAGGATCGCCTGGATCGACGCCCTGGGGGCGTCGGATTTCCGGCCGGCCAGCCGGAGAGCGGCGCAACCCGGACGGCCGAAAGGCGATCGCCGGACTGCATCTCGGCATGAACGAGCCTACCGTGGCAAGAGCAAGGCGAGATCACATCGCGGGTCTGCACGGCGCGGTTGTCGGTGGCCCGCGCGGGCGGCACGGCTTATGTGCAGGCCGGGCGCGCAAGCCGGATCGCGCGCGACGGTGACTGGGACGGTTGTGGCTTACGCGGTCAAGGAGATCTTCCACACGCTCCAGGGCGAGGGCGCGCAGGCGGGCCGTGCCGCCGTGTTCTGCCGGTTCGCCGGATGCAACCTCTGGTCCGGGCGCGAGGCCGATCGCGCCGCCGCGGCCTGCCGGTTCTGCGACACCGATTTCGTCGGGATGGACGGGGAGGGCGGCGGGCGCTTCGCGGACGCGGCCTCCCTCGCCGACGCGATCGCCGCCACCTGGGCGGGCGGCACCGCGAACCGCTACGTTGTCTTCACCGGCGGCGAGCCGCTGCTCCAGCTCGACACGCCGCTGATCGAGGCCGTCCACGCGGCCGGGTTCGAGATCGCCATCGAGACCAACGGCACGCTGCCGGCGCCCCCGGGGATCGACTGGATCTGCGTCAGCCCCAAGGGGAGCAACGCCCTCGCACAGGTCTCCGGCCACGAGCTGAAGCTCGTCTACCCGCAGGCGGACGCCGATCCCGCGGCCTTCGTGGATCTCGCCTTCCAGCACCGCTTCCTCCAGCCCATGGACGGCCCCGACCGGGTCGCCAGCACCGAGGCGGCGATCGCCTATTGCCGCCGAGACGCCCGCTGGCGGCTCTCGCTGCAGACCCACAAGATGATCGGCATTCCCTGAGAGGCCTGGATTTGGTCCCGGGATTGGGTTCGGACGAAGTGATCGCCAAGCGGGTGCCGCACGAGGCGCCGGTCCCCTTCCCGTGCGGGAGAGGGACAGGGTGAGGGATCAGGGCCATCCGGACGAGTCGCGGCCTGTCGGCAACCCGAGAGCGCGCCTGATCCTGAAGCTTCTCGTCCCTCACCCCGACCCTCTCCCGCACGAGAGGGGGGGGGGGGTTACGGCACGGTTGTCTCGACCGGGATCGCCGTCTCTCCGAACCGTCAGGAAGCGATCGGGGACGGCACTACCTGACGATAGCCCCCCGCTGGGCGCGCGCCGCGCGGATCGCCGAGCGCGCGAACCGTCCGCCCGCGCGCGGCGGATCGGGATCCTGGCCGTCCAGCACGGCGCGGCGCAGGGCCACCAGCGCGGGATCGCCCCATCGGTCGAGCACGCGTCCGAACGCGGCGTGGCGCCCGGCATCGAACGGGACCGGTCGCCCGGCCCCGTCCCGCGCGGGATGGGCCGGATGCAGCGTCCCGCAGGGTATCCAACCCGGCGGGATCGGCGCGGTGGCCGCGTGCGTGCGTGCGAGTCGCAGGAGTTGCGGCAGTACGTGGCACCGCGGACCGGGCCCCGCGGCCGCCCGATCGGCCTCCGGCGCGAAGACCTCGACGCGACCGATGCGGGTGATGACGATCTGGTCCAGGCCCGAGATGACAGCGGACGGCATCGCCGCGGCGCCGGCGGCGAGGAGCGGACGGCCCGCCAGCGCCCGCAAGCGGGCGATCCGCGCGGGGTCGGCGGTCCGGATGCAGGCATCCGCGGCGCGCAGACCGAGGCCGAGATCGAACAGGCGCGCGGCGCGGTCCTCCGGCCGGATTGCCGCCTCGTCGGGACCCAGTTCGGTCAGAACGGCGCGCCGGCCCATCGCGCAGGCGGCCTCGGGAAGGCAGAGCGCGACCGCCTGGCTCCAGCCGTCGGCGAAGCCGGTCTCGTAGGCGAACGGCCTGAGATCCGGATGCGCCCGGACCGCGAGCGCGCCGCGGGCCGTGCGGAGCCCGATCGCGTCGTCCTCGAGGGGCCGTGCCGGCTCGTCGGGTTCCCGCGCGAACACGGCGGCGGCTCCGTAGCCGCCGAGGCTCCACGTGCATGCCGGATCGGCCAGCTGGGCACGCAGCAGGCCGTCCACCGCGGGTCCGGCTCCGCCCGTCATCGGCTCCCCTCGTGCACGCCACCGCAGCCCGCACGCCTTGACACGGACGGCGAATGACCGGAAGTCGCGGTGCATCACCGAGGTTGTGGTCGGCGAGGCGGGCGCGCGACCCGGAACGACCGACGCGGAGACGTCCGCTGGACCTCGCGACGGGATCCGCAAGAAGGGCGCTGGCATGGACGTCATCGAGACCGAGATCCCGGACGTGAAGCGCATCGTCCTGAAGCGCTTCGGCGACGCGCGGGGCTGGTTCTCGGAGACCTTCCGGGCCGACACCCTGGCGCGGGCCGGCATCACCACGCCCTTCGTGCAGGACAACCAGTCCTTCTCGGCCCCGCAGGGGACGGTCCGCGGCCTGCACTTCCAGATCGCCCCCCGCGCGCAGGCCAAGCTGATCCGCGTGCTGCAGGGCGCGATCCTCGACGTCGCGGTCGACATCCGCAGCGACTCGCCGACCTACGGGAAGTACGTCGCCGTCACGCTCGACGCCGAGAACGGCGAGCAGCTCTACATCCCGCACGGCTTCGCGCACGGCTTCTGCACCCTGACCCCCGACGTCATGGTCGCCTACAAGGTCGACGACTACTACAGCCCCGAGCACGACCGCGCGCTGTTCTGGAACGATCCGGCGATCGGGATCCCATGGCCGGTCTCCGGCGAGGCGGCGATCCTGTCCGACAAGGATCGCCGGGCGCCGAAGCTCGCCGATCTCGGCCGCGTCTTCTGAAGAGCGCGGCCCGGCCGCAATTTTGTCACGACGGCCGGTCTTAGGCTGCCCCGGCTTTCTCAGTTCTCGATCGATCCGAAGAGGTAATCCGCCATGCGCATCCTGGTGACCGGAGGCTGCGGCTTCATCGGCTCGGCGCTGGTGTTGCACCTCGTCAACGATCTCGGCCACGACGTCTGCACCCTCGACGCGATGACCTACGCGGCCAACCCGGTCTCGCTGGCGCCGCTCGCCGACAACCCGCGCCATCGCCTGGTCGAGGCCGACATCTGCGACCGCGCCGCCGTGCAGAAGGCCTACGCGGACTTCCAGCCCGAGGCGGTGATGCACCTGGCCGCCGAGAGCCACGTCGACCGCTCGATCACCGACCCGGGCGCCTTCGTGCGCACCAACGTGATCGGCACGCAGACCATGCTGGACGGCGCCCGCGGCCATTACGAGACGCTGCCGGAGGCCGAGAGGAAGACCTTCCGCTTCCTCCACGTCTCCACCGACGAGGTCTACGGCTCGCTGCCGCCGGACGCGTTCTTCACGGAGGAGAGCCGCTACGATCCGCGCTCGCCCTACTCGGCCTCGAAGGCGGCCTCCGACCACCTCGCCCGCGCGTGGCACGAGACCTACGGGCTGCCGGTCCTGGTGACCAACTGCTCGAACAATTACGGGCCGCGTCACTTCCCCGAGAAGCTGATCCCGCTGATGATCCTCAACGCCCTCGAGGGCAAGAAGCTGCCCGTCTACGGCGACGGCCTGAACGAGCGCGACTGGATCCACGTGGAGGACCACGCCAAGGGCCTCGTGGCCGTGCTGGAGCGCGGCCGGATCGGCGAGACCTACCTGCTCGGCGGCCGCGCGGTGCGCAACAACCTCGCGGTGGTCAAGGCGCTGTGCGCCGCCTTCGACCGGCTGCGCCCGCAGGGCGCGCCGCACGAGCAGCTGATCAGCTTCGTGGCCGACCGCCCGGGCCATGACCGGCGCTACGCGATCGACTGCACCAAGGCCGAGACCGAGCTCGGCTGGCGCCCGCAGAAGACCTTCGAGCAGGCGCTGGAGGAGACCGTGGCGTGGTACCTCGGCAACGAGGGCTGGTGGCGCCCGATCCGCGAGGGCCGCTACAAGGGCGAGCGCCTGGGGCTCAACGGCTGATGGACGTCCTCGTCCTCGGCGGCGCCGGCCAGGTCGGCACCGAGTTGCAGGCCCTGACGTGGCCGGACGGCGTCACCGTCCACGCGCCGGGCCGCGCGGACCTCGACATCACCGACGCGGACGCCGTCGCGGCGGCGCTCGCCGCCCGCGCCTACCGGGCGGTGATCAACACCGCCGCCTACACGGCGGTCGACAAGGCCGAGTCCGACGTCGTCGCGGCGTGGCGCCTCAACGCGCTGGCCCCGGCGATCCTGGCGGCCGCGACCGCCGCCAAGCGAATCCCGCTGGTGCACGTCTCGACCGACTACGTCTTCGCCGGGACCAAGCCCGACGGGGCCTACGCGCCCGACGCGCCGATCGACCCGCAGAGCGTCTACGGTGCCAGCAAGGCCGCCGGCGAGCTGGCGGTGCGCACCGGCAACCCGCGCCACGCCATCGTGCGGACCGCCTGGGTGGTGAGCCCGCACCGGGGCAACTTCGTCAAGACGATGCTGCGGCTCGCGGCCGAGCGCGACGCCCTGACCGTGGTGAACGACCAGCACGGGTGCCCGACCTCGGCCGCCGACCTCGCCGCGGCCCTCGCGACGATCGCGCAGGCCATGGCCGGGGATCCGGAGGCGCCGACCGGCACGTTCCACTGCGTGAACCGGGGCGACACCACGTGGTGCGGCTTCGCCGAGGCGATCGTGGCGGGCTCGGCCCGGCGCGGCGGGCGCTCCGTGCCGGTCAAGGGCATCCCGACCTCCGCCTACCCGACGCCGGCCCGGCGGCCGGCCAATTCGCGCCTGTCCACCGACAGCCTCAACGAGGCCTACGGCATCGCGCCGCGGCCCTGGCAGGCGGCGCTCGACGACATCCTGGACCGGCTCGTCGGGCCGGTCTCAGAGGGAGTTTCCAAGCCATGAAGGGCATCGTTCTGGCCGGCGGATCCGGCACGCGCCTGCACCCGGCCACGCTGTCGATCAACAAGCAGCTCCTGCCGGTCTACGACAAGCCGATGATCTACTACCCGGTCTCGGTGCTGATGCTCGCCGGCATCCGCGAGATCCTGATCATCTCGTCGCCGGAGCACCTCGACAACTACAAGCGCCTGTTCGGCACCGGCGAGCAGTTCGGCCTCAAGTTCTCCTACGCCCTGCAGCCGCGGCCGGAGGGCCTCGCCCAGGCCTTCGTGATCGGGCGCGACTTCGTCGGCGACGACGACGTGGCGCTGATCCTCGGCGACAACCTGTTCTTCGGCGCCGGCATGGGCGAGCTCCTGGAGCGCGCGTCGAGCCGCAAGCAGGGCGCGACCGTCTTCGCCTACCACGTCGACAACCCCCAGGCCTACGGCGTCGTCAACCTCGACAAGTCGGGGCGGCCGACGAAGATCGTCGAGAAGCCGCAGAACCCGGAATCGACCTGGGCGGTGACCGGCCTGTACTTCTACGACAACCAGGTGCTCGACATCGCCGCCGACGTGAAGCCCTCGGCCCGGGGCGAGCTGGAGATCACCAGCGTCAACGAGGCCTACCTGCAGCGCGGCCAGCTGCACGTGGAGCGCATGTCGCGCGGCTACGCGTGGCTCGACACCGGGACCCACGACAGCCTGCTGGAGGCGAGCGAGTTCGTCCGCACCCTGCAGAACCGGCAGGGCCTGCAGGTGGCGTGTCTGGAGGAGATCGCCTACCTGCAGAAGTTCATCACCCGCGACCAGCTCGTGGCCCGCGGCGAGATGTTCGCCAAGACCGCCTACGGGCAGAACCTGCTGCGCCTCTCCCGCGAGAGCGAGGACGACCTGCGCCTGCGCCGCGGCAAGTAGCGTCGTCGGCGGCACCCGGGCGCTGCCCCCTTATCGGGGGGCGCAGCCGATGCAGATGCCGCGCATGAGCTTGTCGTTCTCCGCCTCGCGCGGCGTCCGCACGCGCCGGTCGTCCGGCGTCTCGGCACCGGCGCCGCGGCTCGGCGGCATGACGCGGCCGACCGACGAGGTGTTGGGGGCGGTCGCCGTGGAGGCGGGGCCGCCGCCGGTGCCGGTCTGGGCCTGAGCCAGCGCGGGGCCGGTCGCCAGGACCGGCAGGAGGAGCGCGAGGCCGAGGGCGGTGAGGGGGCGGGTCATGGGTGCGGAACTCCGTGCCGGGCCATAACGCGGGTGTGACCGTCCGGTTCGATCGGGCCGCGCGATCCCCACCTTTGTTCGCCTTTGCAGAAGCGATGCGGCGCCGTATCAGGGGCCGCGTTCCCGCCGCCGCCATCCTGATGCGTCGAAACTCGGAGCCGCCGCGACGATGCGGGACCCCAACGCGATCGACTTCTGGCGCGGCTTCGCCCTGATCACGATCTTCATCAACCACATCCCGGGCAACACCTTCGAGCGCTACACCTTCTCGCAGTACGGCATCTCGGACGCGGCCGAGCTGTTCGTGTTCCTAGCCGGCTGGTCGATCGGGATCGCCACTCGCGGGCGCGACGGCCATCCGGAGCCGCCGGGCCGGAGCGTGGTGCGGCTCCTCGCCCGCACCGTCGAGGTCTACCGGGCGCAGCTGACCGTGATGCTGCTGGCGCTCGCGATCATCGCGGGGGCGGCGCTGCTGCTCGACAACCCCCTGATCCTCGAGTGGCACAATGCCGGCGGCTTCTTCGCGGACCCGATCCAGTCGGTCTGCGGGATGGCGCTGCTGACCTACCAGCTCGGCTACTTCAACATCCTGCCGCTCTACGTGCTGCTGATCGGCATCGCGCCCGTCTTCGTCCTGGTCGGCCGCTTCAGCCTGCTCGGGGCCCTGGGACTGTCGGTGAGCGTCTATCTGGCGAGCCTCGTCTTCGGGTGGAACGTCCCGTCCTGGCCGGGCGAGGGCGACTGGTTCTTCGATCCGCTCTGCTGGCAGCTCCTGCTGGTGCTGGGCTTCGTCCTGCAGGGCTGGAACCTCCGCTCCGACGCCCTGCGCCGCTGGTCGCGGCGCCTGATCCCGGCGGGCGTCGGGATCGTTCTCCTCGGGATCGTGCTCGCCGTGACGGAGATCCGCCCGGATCCGATGCTCGTTCCGGAGCCGCGCCTGCTGTTCACGTTCGAGAAGACTTACCTGACCCCGGCGCGACTGGTTCATTTCCTGGGGGTATTGTTAGCGTTTGCACCGCTTTACGCGGTGCTCGCCCCCCGAATCGGCCGCGTCGTCGGTTATCTGAGTCAGATGGGCCGGAATTCACTGGCTGTCTTCTCGATGGGCTCGATCCTGAGCCTGATCGGACAGCTCGTGCGTTTCCAGACGGGCGGCGGCGCGCTGATCGATATGCTGGTCGCCGGCTCGGGCCTGGTCGGGCTGGGGTTTACGGCATGGTTCGTCGAATGGCGCAGCCGCAGCAGATCGTCGCGACCCCGCGCATGACGCGGGCCCGGCTCGCCGCGGCGCTGGCCGTGCTCCTGCTGTCGGGCCCCGCCGGCGGCGCGGCCGCGGCCGAGCAGGCCGCAGGCCCCGTGGCGGACGATCCGGCCCTGTCGCAGGAATGCCGGGTCCCGGGGGCGCAGCTCTACAGCGTCGCCCAGCTCGGCGCCGTCAAGGCCGCGCTGGCGGAGAACCGTCCGCTCAAGATCCTGGCGATCGGCGGCAGCGCGGCGCCGGGCGCCTCGGCCTCCTACCCGGCCAAGCTCGAGGCCGCCCTGGAACACGCCCTGCCGAAGGTCGACGTCGTGATCGACCACCGCGGCCTGCCGGGCGAGATCGCCTCCGGGGCCGCCGAGCGCCTGCGCACCATGGTGGCCGAGGCCGAGCCCGACCTCGTCGTCTGGCAGGTCGGCACCCACGACGCCATCGCCCGCGTCGACGTGGACGCCTTCGCGAGCGCGCTGGCCGAGGCCGTGGGCTGGATGCGGTCCCACGGGATCGACGTGGTGCTGGTCGACCCGATCTACACGGCCAGCATGGCGGCCGACGTCGACTACAACCGGATCGTCGAGGCCGTCCGGAGCGTCGCGACCCAGCAGGGCGTGCCGCTGGTCCGGCGCTACGAGGCCCTGCAGTACCTGTCGCGCCGCAGCGACAAGGGCGAGGGTCACATGCTCGGCCGCCAGTTCCGGCTCAACGACCTCGGCCTGCGCTGCATGGCCGAGCACGTGGCGCTGACGATCGCCACCTCGCTGATGCGGACCGAGGCGCCCAAGGAGCCTAAGGCGGCCCCGGCCCAGCCGCCCTTAACCGAGCCGCAACGCGCCCCGGGCTAGACCGGGCGGCCAGAGATCGGCCTCCCGCCGAATTCGGGACCGGCGCGGAGCGCGTAGTGTCAGCCACGGCCCTCCCTGTCCTCGCGCTCCGGCACCTCCGGGCGCTGCGCAGCGGCCCGCAGCGGGCGGCCCTGACGGTCTTCGCGATCCGCGTGGGGTCGGCCGGCTTCGCCTACGGCGCCCAGGTTCTCGCGGCGCGGCTGATGGGCTGGGACGCCTACGGGATCTTCGCGTCGGTCTGGGTCTGGACCGCGATGCTGGGCCACACCCTGACCCTCGGCCTCTCGCAGGGCGCCTGCCGGTTCGTGCCGGGTGATCAGGCGCAGGGCGACCTCGACCTCGCGCGCGGCTACATCCGGGCCGGCGCCCTCGTGACCGGCGGAGCGGCGCTCGCCGTCGCCTGCCTCGGCGCGGCGCTGCTCGTGCTCGAGCCGGGCCTGTTCGCCCCCGCCTACTGGGCACCGATCCTGGTCGCGCTCTGCGTGATGCCGCTCTTCGCGCTCCAAGACTACCTCGAGGGTGTGGCGCGCAGCCAGAACTGGGTCGGGCTCGCCATCGCGCCGCCCTACCTGCTGCGCCAGACCCTGATGATGGCCTGCATGGTCGCGGCGATCCTGCTCGGCGCGCCGCCCCGGGCCGAGGTCGCGATGGCCTGCATGCTGGTCGCCGCCGCGGTCGCGACCGCCCTGCAGGCCGCCCTCCTCGCCGCGCGGCTCCGGCGGGAGCTCCCGGCCGGGCCGCACCGCTACCGGTGGCGCACGTGGCTCGGCACGGGCCTGCCGATCGCCGCGATCGACCTCGCCAATGCCGGCTTCACCTTCGTCGACGTGATCGTGCTCGGCGCCCTGGTGAGCCCGGCCGAGGTCGGGATCTACTTCGCGGCGACCCGCATCCAGCAATTCGTGGTGTTCGTGCACTACGCGGTCAGCGCGGCGACGCTCCAGCGCTACAGCGCCGCCCAGGCGCAGGCCAACCGCTTCCTCCTCGCCGAGCTGGTCCGGCGCCAGGGCCGCCTGACGGCGGCCGCGACGCTCGTGGTCGGCGGCGCGATCCTGGCCGTCAGCCCCCTGCTGCTGGCCATGTTCGGGCCGGGTCTCGGCGACAGCGTGCCGATCCTGTGCATCCTGATCGCCGGCAGCGTCGGGGCGAGCCTGTTCGGCCCGGGCGAGGATCTGCTGACCATGCTGGGCGGGGAGCGGCTCTGCGCCGGCATCACGGCGGGGAGTCTCCTCGCCGCCGCCGGCCTGTGCCTCGCCCTGGTCCCGGCGCTCGGGACGCTCGGCGCGGCCGTGGCGGTCGCGGTGGCGAGCGTGGGCCGGGCCGCCCTGCTGGCGCGCGCCGCGGGGCGGATCCACGGGCTGCCGACCCCGGTCTGGGCCGCCGGAGCGGTCCGATGATCGCCGCGAGCCCCCTGCGCGCGCCGTCCGGAGCCATCGTCACCCTCGGCGACGCGCCGGAGCCGGAGGCCTGGGACGCGCTGGTCGCGGCGGGCGCCGCGGCGCACCCGCACTTCTCCCGGCACGTCATCGAGGCCCATCGGACCGCCGGGCTGCTGCCGGTGGCCCTCCGCTACGTCACGGTCCGCGCGGGCGACCGTCTCGTCGGGCTGCTCCCGTACCGTGGGGCCCGGGACCTGACGGGCCTCGGCGGCCGGGTCCTGCGGCCCTTCCTCTCGCCTTACGTGACCGCCACGTCCCCCCTGGTCGCCGACGGTCCGGACCGGGCCGCGCACGCGCTGGCCCTGGTGGCCGGCCTCGAGGCCGCCTCCGGCGGATGCCCCTGGCGCTGGCCGCTGCTGCCGACCGGGGAGGGCGCCGTGCCGGAGATGCTCGCGGCGATGCGCGCGCGCGGCTGGGCCATCGGCACGGTGGCGGGCTTCGACCGCCCGGTCATGGACCGGCGCGCCGACCACGCGGCGTTCCTCGCCGACCATCCCGGTCGGGCGCGCTTCAAGGACCTGCGCCGCCGGGCGCGCCGCCTGTCGGAGACCGGAACCGTCGCCCACGCGTGCGCCACGGGCGGATCGGACCTCGCCCGCCTCGTCACGGCCTTCCTCGACCTGGAGCGCGCCGGCTGGAAGGGGCAGGCCGGCACCGCCATGGCCTGCCGGCCCGAGGGCGCCGCGCTGGCCAGGGCGCTGTTCACCGCGGCTCCGGGCCCGGTCGCCGTCCGGGCCGACGCGCTGACCCTCGACGGCCGGCCTGTCGCCGTCAGCCTCGCCCTGGTCAGCGGCGGCACCGCGACCCTGCTGAAGACCGCCTACGACGAGGATCTGCGCGGCCACGCCCCGGGCCTGCTGCTCGAGGCCGAGATCGTGCGGGCCTGCCACGAGACCGGCTTCGCCGACCGGCTCGACTCGGCGACGCTGGAAGGATCGGCGCTGGAAGGTCTCTACCGCGACCGGGTTCCGGTCGCCGAGATCATCGCGGTCCCGCCCGGTCGACAGGTGATCTCGCTGGAGCGGCGCCTCCGGCTCGCCCGGTTCGAGCGGGACGCGCGCGCGGCCGCGAAGCGGGCCCTGCGGCGGCGCTAGGGCCGGTTCAGCGCGTTCCGCACGCGGCGCTGGTCCCCTCTCCCGTGCGGGAGAGGGACAGGGTGAGGGATCGGGTCTGTCCGAACGAAGCGCAGTCTGGCCGAGGGGCAATGGCGCGCTCGACCGAGAGGCCTCTTGTCCCTCACCCCAACCCTCTCCCGCACGGGAGAGGGGGCGATGGCGCGGCTGTCGCGTTCGGAGCCGCCGCCCTATCAAACCGTTCCGGAGCGATCGGGACAGGTTCTCGCGCCTCACCCCATCCTCTCGCGGCGGGTCCACGGCGCCCTGAAGCCGCGGTGCGGCCCGCTACCGGCCCCGGTACAGACCGTCGCCCTGCACCCGATCGTAGACGCCGTGCCCGGTCCGGGCACGATAGGCGCGGCCGGCGATCGCGCCGGGGGTCGGCGGCGTGCCGGGCTGCGCGAAGCTCGTCTCGGGCCGGTAGGCCGGCCCCCAGCCGATCTCCTCGTCGCCCGCGGGATCCTTGCCTGGGAAACCCGTGACGTAGCCCGTGCTCTGCGCGAGCGCGGGCCCGGCGGCGAGCCCGAGCAGGAGCGCCAGCGTGCAGCGGTACGTTGTCCTGGATCGCATCGGCCGTATCCTCCGGTCCGGTCCGCCGGGCGGACCACCTGCGGGGCAAACCCGGATCCGGAACGGAGGGTTTTCCGGCGTGTACTCATGCCGCGGGCGAGACGGCGGGCAGGCTGTTGGGAATTCCGGCCGGCCGCGGGGGCGGGCGATGATCGCGGAGGCGGGCGTCATGGACGACTGGAAGGCGGGGCTCCGGGCGGAAATGCGGGCCATCGACATCGCCACGGGCGAGGCGGCCTCGGCGCAGCTGCCGGACCTGCTGCGACGCCTGAGCCGGCATCAGGCCGGTCTCGGCGGCAACCCGGTCCTGTCGCTGTACCGGCGCTGGCGCATCCGGCGCCTGGCACGCGCCGTCGCGGACGCGCGCTGGCACGCGGAACAGGGCCGCCTCGCACGCCGCGGCGGGCTCGACCCGCGTCCGTGAACGGTCCCGCTCAGGCGGCGGAACGGCCCGCCCGCGGCGCCTCGCGCCTGACAATCGTGGAATCGGCCGTCGCGGAAGGGGCCGAGCCGGCCGGAACGCCGGCCTCCGGGCGCTCGGCCGGCGTGGCCGGCAGGCGGACGAGCACGATGGTGCCCACCGTCTCCTCGGAGCGGATCCGGAGCGAGCCGCCGTGGAGCTCGACCATCGAGCGGGTGATGGCGAGGCCCAGGCCCGAACCCTTGTGGCACCGGGTCATCTGCCGCTCGACCTGCGTGAAGGGCCGGCCGAGGCGGGCGAGGTCGGAAGTCGGGATGCCGATGCCGTTGTCCTCGATATAGAGGTGGGTGCACGCGCCGGCGCGGCGGCCCCGGACGGCGACGCGGCCGCCGGCGGGCGTGAACTTCACGGCGTTCTGCACGAGGTTGGCGAGGATCTGCCGGATCGCCTGCGGATCGGCCAGCAGCTCGAGGCCGGGCACGACGTCGACGCTGACGGTGATCGCCTTCTCGCGGGCGGCCGCCTCGACGGGCGCGAGGGCAGCGCTGATCGCGGTCTCGGCGGAGATCGCCCTGGGGCTCAGGCGCACGCGCCGGGCCTCCAGCCGGGCCATGTCGAGGATGTCGTCGATCATGGACAGCAGGTGCGAACCGCTCTCGCGGATGTCGCGGCAATACTCGGTGTAGCGCGGGGTGCCGAGCGGCCCGAGAACCGCGTTCTCCATCACGTCGGCGAAGCCGATGATGGCGTTGAGCGGCGTGCGCAGCTCGTGGCTCATATTGGCCAGGAACTCGGCCTTGGCCTGGTTGGCCGCCTCGGCGGCCGCCTTCTGGTCGAGGTAGCGCTCGGCGAGGTCCGCGAGCTGCTGGGTCTGGAGTTCGAGGGTGCGGCGGGACCGTTTGAGGTCCTTGACGGTCTCGATCAGCTCGCGCTCGGAGGCGAGGAGCTGCTCCTGGTTGCGCTTCAGGCTGGTGATGTCGGTCCCGACCGACACGTAGCCCCCGTCCTTCGTGCGCCGCTCGCTGATCTGCAGCCAGCGGCCGTCGGCGAGTTCCGCCTCGAAGGTGCGGGCGGCCATGTCGGTCAGCGCCATCCCGGCCTCGGGCGATTCCCGCCGGACCTGGGGCAGCACGCCGCGGCCCATCACGTCCGTGTAGCTCCGGCCCGCCTGCGCATCCTCGGGGCTCAGGGCGTGGAGGTGGCGGAATTTCGAGTTGCACAGGACCAGGCGGTTGCCGGTATCCCAGAGCACGAAGGCTTCCGAGATCGCCTCGACGGCGTCGCGCAGGCGCATGTCGGCCGCGGCGTTGGTCTCCTCCAGGGCCCGCTGCTCGCTGATGTCGTTGGCGATGCCGACGAGGTGGCGGCCGCCGTCGGCGGCGTCCGCCACGACCTCGGCGCGGGCGCGCAGCCAGACGTAGGCCCCGTCGGCGCCGCGCATGCGGAAGGCGTGATCGATATGCGTCTGGTTGGCCGCGAGCCCCCGGGCGAGGCTGTACAGGTCGCCGTCGTCGGGATGGACCAGGCCGTTGACGTCCCCGAACGAGAGGTACTCGTGCTGCCGCCTGTAGCCGAGCAGCGTGTACATCGAATCGGACCAGTAGATCCGGCCGCGCGCGATGTCCCAGTCCCACAACCCGCAGGCGCCCCGGCGCAGGGCGGTCTCCAGGCGGCCGCGGATCTGCTCGCGGGCACGGTCGGCGCGGGCGGCCTGGCGGGTCTGCAGGCCGTAGGCCAGTCCGACTCCGACGATCACGATCGCTGCGGCGGCGATCAGGACGATCTGGTCGCGGGTCCGGGCGCTCCAGCCGCGCAGCAGCGGCTCGATGGGCTGGAGCACCGCCACCTGTCCCGCGCCGCCGGGCAGGCTGTGCACCGCGGCGAGCACGCTCTCGCCGCCGGGAAGCTCGAGGGCCATCGCGCCGGCGCGCTCGCCGAGGCCGGAGAGCGGCTCGCTCTCGCCGAGCACCGCCGAGAGGGTCGTGCGGTCGGCCGGCAGCGGCGGATGGGCGGCGACGATGCGGGTGTCGGGGCGGACCACCAGCAGGCGGCGGCCGGGATGCCGCTCGCTCTCGGGCATCAGGGCGCGCAGGTCCTCCGCCACGGTGCCGGCCGGATCCACCGCCCGCGCGGCCAGACGGGCGAAGCCTTCGACCTCGGCCTTCGCGCCCGCCAGGATCTCGGCACGCTGGCCCTGGATATGGAGGGTGGCGAGCCCGACGAGGCAGGCCAGGAACACCGCGAGCGTTCCCGGCACGGCGTAGCGCAGCCAGCGCTCGGCCTGGCCGAGCCGCGGATCCCGGCTCCGCATGGGCCACGAGATCGTGAGACTCGAATCCGCACGCGCGGAGAAGGAAGCGGAAGCCGCCTCCGGCATGGCCGAACCTCGCCCGTGGGAACTGTGATCCGGTGTGGGCACCCGGCCCCCGAAGGCCCCCCGAATCTGACTGAATACAATCACTTCGGGGGGCAGTTTGTCCACGGATTTTTTACCATAAGGGCTTGACGGAACCCAGGTGTTGCCCGGGAGCCCGAGAATCGATTTCTACCGCAGGTTCAGACGGTTAGCCGCCTCCGAGGGTGCGCGCGAGGATGTCGGCGGTGTCCCGGGAAAGCCCCGGGATCGCCTTGATCCCATTCAGCATTTCGACCGCTTTGGCGCCGCGTGATTTTTCCAGCCGGCGCCAGGATCCGAAGGCCGTGAGGAGCCGCGCGGCCACCTGTGGGTTGGTCGAATCGAGCGCCGCGACCGTCTCGGTCACGCGGGCGAATCCCGCCCCGTCGCGCCGGGCGAACTGGGTCGGGTTGCCGAACGCGAAGCTCCCGATCAGCGCCCGCACGCGGTTCGGGTTGGTCATGGTGAAGGCCGGGTGTTCCTGCAGCCGCGCGATCCGGTCGAGGGTGCCGGGCTCGGGGATCTGGGCCTGGAGGGCGAACCACTTGTCGAGGACCAGGGGCTCGTCGGCGTAGCGGGCCGCGAACTCCGCGAAGGCGGCCTCGCGGGTCTCCCCCGGGATCAGCGCCAGCGTGCCGAGGGCGGCGAGCCGGTCGGTCATGTTGGTGGCCTCGGCCAGCCGCGCGGCGGCGCGGGCGGCCCCCTCCCGGGGATCGCCGGCGGCGACCAGGTCGAGGGCCGCGTTGCGGAGCGACCGGCGCCCCGCCGAGGCGGCGTCGGGGCTGTAGGGCGCACCGGCGACCGGCGCGAGCGCCGCGTCGATCGATTCGAGCCGCGGCCGCAGGGCCTGGCCCAGACGCGCCCGCAGGTTGAATCGCGCCCGGTGGATCGCGTCGGGATCCACGTCGGCCGGCACCGCGTCGGCGGCCTCGCCCTCGCTCGGCAGCGCCAGGACCAGGGCCGCGAAGGCCGGGTCGGCCAGGGCTTCGTCTTCGAGGAACTGGCCGAGTGCCGCGGCGAACGCCTCCGTCCGATCGGCGTCTGGCTCGAGGATCAGCCGCAAAGCGACGTCCTGCGCGGCCTGCCAGCGGTTGAACGGGTCGCTGTCCTGCGCGAGGAGCCGCATCCGCTCCGCGTCGGTCAGGGCGAGGTCGAGCCGCACCGGGGCGGAGAAGTCGCGCAGGAGCGAGGGGACCGGCTCCTCGGCGACCGCGTCGAACACGATCTCGGCCTCGGGGCGGTCGAGCACGTAGACGCCGTCCCGCACGTCCGGGCAGGTCGCGCCCGCCAGCGGCCCGGACACCCCGACGAGACCGAGGGCCACGGGGATCACCAGGGGCGGCCCGTCGGACTCCGCGCCGCCGCCGGGCAGGCTCTGGGCGAACCGGAGGGTGTAGCGCGCGGCGGCCGGATCGTATGCGGCCGCGACGGCGAGGCGGGGCGTGCCGGGACGCTCGTACCAGCGGGCGAAGGCGCCGAGATCGCGCCCGGTCACCGCCGCGAAGGCCGCCAGGAAGTCCTCGACGGTGGCGGCGCGGCCGTCATTGTCGGCGTAGTACCGGTCCATGCCGGCCCGGAAGGCCTCGGGACCGATCAGCGTCCGCAGCATCCGGACGATCTCGGCGCCCTTGTCGTAGACGGTCGCCGTGTAGAAGTTGTTGATCTCCGCGTAGGCCCGCGGCCGCACCGGGTGCCGCAGCGGCCCGGCATCCTCGGGGAACTGGCGCGCCCGCAGGGAGCGCACCTCGGCGATGCGGTGCACCGGCCGGGAGCGCATGTCGGAGGAGAATTCCTGGTCTCGGAAGACCGTGAGACCCTCCTTCAGGCAGAGCTGGAACCAGTCCCGACACGTGACGCGGTTGCCGGACCAGTTGTGGAAGTACTCGTGCGCGATGATCGCCTCGATCGCCGCGTAGTCGCCGTCGGTCGCGGTCTCGGGACTCGCCAGGACGTATTTGTCGTTGAAGATGTTGAGGCCCTTGTTCTCCATGGCGCCCATGTTGAAGTCGGACACCGCGACGACGTTGAACACGTCGAGGTCGTAGGCGCGGCCGAAGGCGGTCTCGTCCCAGGCCATGGAGCGGATGACGGCGTCGAGGGCGTAGCCTGCCCGGTCCTCTTTGCCGGGCTCGACGTAGACCGCGCAGGTGACGGGGCGGCCCTCCATCGTGGTGAAGCGCGTCTCGACCTTCCCGAGCCGGCCGCCCACGAGGGCGAACAGGTAGGCGGGCTTCGGGTGGGGATCGTGCCAGATCGCGAAGTGGCGGTCCGGCCCGGCCGCGCCGGTCCCGACAGGATTGCCGTTGCCGAGCAGGACCGGCGCCTCGACCCGGTCGGCCTCGATGCGCGTGGTGTAGACCGAAAGCACGTCCGGCCGATCGAGGAAGTAGGTGATCCGGCGGAAGCCGTCCGCCTCGCACTGGGTGCAGTAGACGCCGTTCGACCGGTAGAGGCCCATCAGCTTGGTGTTGGCGGTCGGATCCACCTCCGTGACGAGACGCAGCGCGAAGGGCCGCTGCGGCGGATCGCGGAGGATCAGTCCGGACGGCGTCGCCGCGTAGGCGTCGGGCGCC
Source organism: Methylobacterium sp. 275MFSha3.1 (assembly GCF_900108435.1). Lineage (NCBI taxonomy): Bacteria > Pseudomonadati > Pseudomonadota > Alphaproteobacteria > Hyphomicrobiales > Methylobacteriaceae > Methylobacterium > Methylobacterium sp. 275MFSha3.1. The sequence goes on from NZ_FNWP01000014.1 coordinate 28,861, forward strand.
AGCGGCGCGCCGTCGAGCGCGACCGAGACCAGCCGGAGATCGTCGCCGTCGAGGGTGAGCGGCGCCGCCGGCACGCCGGCCGGGTTCGGCCGCAGCGTCAGCGTCGCGTCGATGCGGGTCGCGTGCGGGTCGAGACGGATGTCGAGGTCGACGCGATCGATCAGGTAGTCGCTGGGCCGGTATTCCTCGAGGCGGATCAGCGGCGGCGTCTCGGTGCGCATTCGGCTCACTCCGGGTGCGGGGCGGGCCCGTTCTGGTCCCTCGGAGCGCGCGGCGCAACGATCGGAGCCGTCGAAACGGCCGGCGTGGCGCGGTCCTCGCCCGGCTCAGAGCCCGGGGGCGGGGCGGCCTTCCGCGCGGAGCGGGCGCTCGAGGCCGACCCTGTCGAGCGTGGCGGACAGGCGGGCGCGGACGAACGGCTCGGCCCAGCGCATCACGGCGTAGCTCAGCAGGAGCATGGCGCAGCACGCGGCCACGAGCGCCGCGTAGGGCGGAACCCCGCCGCCGACGAGGCGGTGGATCAGGGCGGCACCGTTGACGTTGTGCAGGACGTAGAGCGGGTAGGTCATCAGTCCGATCCGTCGGGCCAGCGCGCAGCCCCGCTCGCCGAGCCGCACGCGGAGCCACGCGTTGCCGCGCACGCTGGCCACGATCATCAGGACGCAGCCCGCGAAGACGAGGCGCGGGAGGAGCGGATCCTCGCTGCGGCCCATCTGGAACAGGAACGACCCGGCCGCGTCACCGATCTCGACGAGCGCCCCGACGGCGCAGACGGCGATCACGCAGAGCCGACCGGCCGTCGGCCCCTTGACGAGCGACAACCACAGGAAGACGCCGAGCGCGAAGAAGCAGCCGTGGCGCAGGAGCGTCAGCTCGGCCACGCGGTTCGCCGCCAGGGCGGGGAGGTTCGGCACAGCCAAGGTCGCGACCCAGAAGAGGGTGCTCACACCGCCGACCACGGCGCAGACCGGGCCGATGCTCCGGAATCGCCCGAGCCGCAGCAGCGCGAAGACGAGTGCGTAGAAGGCGATCTCCACGCCGAGGGTCCAGTAGACGCCGTCCAGCCACGGCTCGACCGGAACGAACAGGACGCAGTCGAGATAGGCCCGCAGCACGTGCCGACCGGACCCCATGCGGCCGATGGCGAGCGAGACCAGGGCGGTGAGCGTGGCGCAGATCCAGACCGCCGGCACGAGGCGCAGGATGCGGCTGCGCAGGAAGGCGCGCGCGGTCGCGTGCTCGGCCGAGTAGGCGATCACGAAGCCCGAGATGACGAAGAACAACTCGACCCCGATCCATCCGAACCACGTCCAGGCAAACAGGCCGGGGTAAGCTGCGGCGGAGTCGAAGGCGCGCCCGGCCGTCGAGAGCGGCGCCTGCCACGCGTAGGCGCCGAGATGAAAGACCATGACCAGCATTGCGGCTAGGAATCGTGCCGCATCGAGACCGATCATCTGTGCATCATGCCTGCCGCCCTCGGATCCCTGCGTCCTCATCACGGCCCCCGACGTTCGAAACCGCTCTCATCATCCCACCGAGTAAGACGAATCCGTCGCAGCCGGGCTACATCTTGCTGGGTAAGACGCGCCCATACTTTCGGCCGAAGGGTCTCTCCTCCGGCGGATCGGGAGTTCGCGGCGGGGCCGACGGGACGCAAGCGGCGCGAGGCCCGCCGCCGGGCCGACGATGCCGGGGGCTGCCGAAACGCCCGCCCGGTCGGCTCGACGGGGTCCGACCGCGCGAACGCCCGGGCCCGATTGTCCCGAGTCTGTATCGGACGGCCTTCTCAGCGCCGGACCGGCCGCTAGCTAGCGGGGCGAGTCAGCCGGAGCGGGCCGGTGGTCCGTCTTCGAAGAGAACAGGACAGGATCCGATGGAATTTCTGCACACCATGGTCCGGGTCGCCGACCTCGACCGGGCGCTCGCCTTCTACGTCGACACGTTCGGCCTGAAGGAGGTGCGCCGCGTCGAGAATGAGAAGGGCCGCTTCACCCTCGTCTTCCTCGCCGCGCCCGGCGATGTCGAGCGGGCCTCGGCGACCAAGTCGCCCCTGATCGAGCTCACCTACAACTGGGATCCGGAAACCTACTCGGGCGGGCGCAATTTCGGCCATCTCGCCTATCAGGTCGACGACATCTACGGCTTCTGCGCCAAGTTGCAGGAGAAGGGCGTCACCATCAACCGGCCGCCGCGCGACGGCTACATGGCCTTCGTGAAGTCGCCGGACGGCATCTCCATCGAGATCCTCCAGAAGGGCGGCGCCAAGGAGCCGCAGGAGCCGTGGAAGTCCATGGAGAACACCGGCACCTGGTAGCGGGCCCGCGCCCTTGACCCGGACGGCCCCGCGGGCGCATCTGCCCGTGGATCAGCCGGCCGGGCGGCCGCTCCGGACGCGCGAGCGTTCGGGGAGGAAAGTCCGGGCTCCATGGAGAGACGGTGCCGGATAACCTCCGGCGGGGGCGACCCCAGGGACAGTGCCACAGAGAGCAGACCGCCCCGGATCCGTCCGGGGTCAGGGTGAAAGGGTGCGGTAAGAGCGCACCGCGGACGCGGCAACGCGGACGGCACGGCAAACCCCACCGGGAGCAAGACCGAATAGGGGCGGCGCGCCCTTCGCGAGAAGGGCAGGCCGGCTCTCCAGGCCAGTCGCCCGGGTTGGTTGCTCGAGGCGATCGGCGACGATCGTCCCAGAGGAATGGCTGCCACGCCGGCGCGCGCGAGCGCTCCGGCCCTACAGAACCCGGCTTACAGGCCGGCTGATCCACTTCCCGATAAGACTTGCACCTGCAAGGCTTTATCGCCCCGCCGGCGTTCCCGCGCGGGCGGCCGGCGCGCCGAAGATTCCGCGGCGGTAAAAACCTTCGGTTAACCTTGCCGGGTTCAGATCGGTCCGCGCGGCAGTGCCAAGCTTGTGCGTTGACGATCCTCCGAGGCCCATGATACCCGGCATCCTCCCGTCAACGGCGTGTATCGGATCGCCGGGCGCACCCTGCCATCGCGCAGGTCCCGTCCGTGCGCGGCGTCTTGCGCGCTCCGCATCCGGTGCCGTTCCCGTCACGCGCGCCGCGCTCGCGCGGCCCGGCACAGGGCACCATGAGACGCACGAGCCGCATCCGCGCCCGGGTTTCCGGGACGCGCCGACAATCCGCCCATCCGCGCGCGCCACGGCGCGCCGGCGCGTCGAGGCGGCCATGAGCCGGCGCCGCTCCTCCCCCGAGAGTCCGCCCCGCCACGACGGCGCCGAGGCGCCGTCCGAGCCGCACGTCCCCGTCCTCCTCGCGGAAGTCGTCGACGCGCTCGGCACCGCGGGCGGGATCGCGGTCGACGGCACGTTCGGTGCCGGCGGCTACACCCGCGCGCTCCTCGCGGCGGATCCGGCCCTGCAGGTCGTCGCGATCGATCGTGACCCCACGGCCATCGCGGGCGGACAGGCGCTCGTCGCGGAGTCCGGCGGGCGCCTGCGCCTCCTCTCCGGCCGCTTCGGCGACCTCGACAGCCTCCTCGCGGAGGCCGGCATCGCGCAGGTCGACCGGGTCGTCCTCGATATCGGCGTCTCGTCGATGCAGCTCGACGCGCCGGAGCGGGGCTTCTCGTTCCGCAGCGACGGCCCCCTCGACATGCGCATGGCCTGCGACGGGCCGAGCGCCGCCGACCTCGTGAACGAGGCCGACGAGACCATTCTGGCCGACATCATCTACCATTTCGGCGAGGAGCGGCGCTCGCGCGCGGTCGCCCGGACCATCCTCGAGGCGCGGCGCCGCGGGCGGATCGAGACCACCGCGCAGCTGGCCGAACTCGTCGCCGGCGTGGTCCGGACCGAGCCCGGCAGCCACATCCACCCGGCGACGCGGACCTTCCAGGGCCTGCGGATCGCCGTGAACGACGAGCTCGGCGAGCTGGTCCGTGCCCTGCACGCGGCCGAGCGCGTGCTCAGGCCCGGCGGCCGGCTCGCCGTCGTGACGTTCCACTCGCTCGAGGACCGCATCGTCAAGCAGTTCTTCGCGGCGCGCAGCGGCCGCTCCGCGCAGGGCTCCCGCCACCTGCCCGGGGGCCCGGTCGAGACCGTCCGCAGCTTCCGTCCCGTCACGAAGGGCCCGGTCCTGCCGGGCGAGGCCGAGACCGCCCGCAACCCGCGCGCGCGCTCGGCCAAGCTCCGGGCCGCGGAGCGCACCGAATCCGACGTTCCCGAGCCGCTGGCCGCGCTGACCGCGCTGGCGAGCCTGCCCGACGCGGCCCGCGGAGGCCATCGCCGATGATCCGCCTCCTGAACCTGCTGGCGGTGGCCGGCCTCGTCGCCTCGGCGATCTACGCCTACTCGATCAAGTACGACACGCTCTACCAGGGCGGTCAGGTCTCGAAGCTCCAGACCGCGCTGCACAAGGAGCGGCAGGCGATCGCCGTGCTGCGCGCCGAGTGGCAGCTCCTGACGCGGCCCGACCGGCTCCAGGCGGCCGTCGACAAGCATCTCGCCCTGGAGCCGATCGGCACCAGCCACCTGGCGCGCCTCTCGGATCTGCCCGCCCGGCCGGAGCGCGGCGACGAGATCGGCCGTCTGCTCGCCGCCACGGCGACGCCCAAGGACAAGGGCGCGATCGAGCCGCGCACGACCGGCTCGATCACCCGCACCGTCACCACGACCCGCACCCCGACGACGGCTTCGAGGTAAACCCCCGTGTCCGATCACGCCGACGAGACCCTAGACCCGGCGGTCGAGCCCGCCGTGTCGGACCACGAGGCGGCGCTGCTCGAAGCCGCCGCGCTGGCGCATGCCGCCGGCGCGCCGCGCCCCCTGGAGGAGGAGGCGCGCGAGCCCGAGCCGCGCGCCGACCGCGCCAAGGCGCTCCTGCGCAGCATGTTCCGGCTGGCGATCGAGCGCTCGCACCTGCGGGTCGCGATGGTCGGGCTGGTCTTCGTCGGCGTGTTCGGGACGATCTCGGCCAAGCTCCTGATGATGGCGATCTTCGGGGAGCCGCCCAGCCAGGAGCACCGGGTCGCGGCCGCGTCCTCGACCGCCTTCCGGCCCGACATCATCGACCGCAACGGCGAGATCCTGGCCACCGACATCCGCACGGTCTCGGTCTTCGCCGAGCCGGGCAACATCTACGACAAGGACGAGGCGGTCGAGCTGCTCACCGCCGTCCTGCCGGAACTCAACGCCTCCGAGCTGCGCGCCAAGCTGACGCAACGCAAGGACAAGAAGGGCGCGGGCTTCGTCTGGGTGAAGCGCGAGCTGACCCCGAAACAGCAGGCCGAGGTCCACCGGCTCGGCATCCCCGGCATCGGCTTCCTGCCCGACCACAAGCGGGTCTACCCGAACGGCGTCGCGGCCGCCCACATCCTGGGCGCGACGAACCTCGACGGCATCGGCATCGCCGGTATGGAGAAGTACATCGACTCCACCGGGCTGCAGGCCCTCAACAGCTTCGGGCTGATCAACAAGCAGGCCGACCTGAAGCCGGTGCAGCTCTCGCTCGACCTGCGCGCGCAGTTCGCCGTGCGCGACGAGCTGGCCTGGGGCATCGACCACTTCAAGGCCAAGGCCGGCGCCTCGATGATCCTCGACGTGAAGACCGGCGAGGTCATCGCGCTCGTCTCCATGCCGGATTTCGACCCGAACGACCCCAAGGACGCGCTCTCGCCCGACCGCATCAACCGGATGAATGTCGGCGTCTACGAGATGGGCTCGACCTTCAAGGCGATGACCCTCGCCATGGCGCTCGATTCCGGCAAGTACAACGTCAACTCGACCTTCGACACCCGGGGCGGCGTGCTCAACTGGGGCCGGCAGAAGATCCACGAGTACCACGGCACGAACCGCGTCATCACCATGCCGGAGGTGTTCACCCACTCCTCCAACATCGGCTCCGCCAAGATGGCGCTCGGCGTCGGCGTGCCCGGCCACAAGGCCTTCCTGAAGAAGATGGGCCTGCTCGACCGGCTGCGCACCGAGCTGCCGGAGAGCGCGGCGCCGATCGTCCCGTCGCGCTGGACCGAGATCAACACCATCACCATCGCGTTCGGCCACGGCATCGCGGTGGCGCCGATCCAGGCCGCGGCCGCGGTGGCGGCCATCGCCAACGGCGGCGACCTGATGACGCCCACGTTCCTCAAGACGACACCGGAGGCGGCGCGGGCGCGGGCCACGCACGTCCTCTCGGGCCAGACCTCCGAGGCGATGCGCTACATCATGCGGCTCAACGCGGCCGAGGGCTCGGCCAAGAAGGCGGCGGTCCCGTACTATTTCGTCGGCGGCAAGACCGGCACCGCCGAGAAGGTCATCGGCGGCCGCTACATCCACAACCGCCTGTTCACGACCTTCATGGCGGCGGCGCCGATGAACGATCCGAAGTACCTGTTCGTGACGATCATGGACGAGCCGCAGGGCCTGCCGGAATCGGGCGGCTACGCCACGGCGGCCTGGAATTCCGGCGTGGTCACCGGCAAGGTGATCGAGCGCGTGGCGCCGATCCTCGGCCTTCCGCCGCAGTTCGAGCCGCCGGTGAGGCCGTTCCCGCAGATGGTCAAGCTCAACGCCTACCACGTCAACCAGCTGGGCGGCCCGTGAGATCGGATCGATGAGGGTGCAGCGATGAGCGCGCGGCTCGCCGACCTCTTCCCCGAGGCTGCTGGCCCCGCCGCGGACCTGACCGTCTCGGACCTCACGGCCGACAGCCGGCAGGTCGCGACCGGCACGGTGTTCGTCGCCGTTCCCGGCACGAAGGCCGACGGCCGACGTTTCGCCGCGCAGGCCGCGCAGCGCGGCGCCGCCGCGGTCGCCGGGGAGGGGGCCCGTCCCGCCGACCTGCCCGACGCGGTCGCCTGGATCCCGGTCGCCGACGCGCGCCGGTCGCTCGCCCTCGCGGCGGCCCGCCTCGCGGGCCCGCAGCCCGAGACCGTGGTGGCGGTCACCGGCACCGCCGGGAAGAGCTCGGTGGCCGACTTCGTCCGCCAGATCCTGGCGCGTCTCGGCCGCGACTCCGCGAGCCTCGGCACCGTCGGCATCGTCACCAACCGCGGCGCGCAGTACGGCTCCCTCACGACCCCGGACCCCGTGACGCTGCACCGGACGCTGGCGCAACTCGCAGCGGACGGCGTCACCGACCTCGCCATGGAAGCGTCCTCCCACGGGATCGAGCAGCGCCGGCTCGACGGCGTGCGCCTCGACGCGGCGGGCTTCACCAATCTCGGCCGGGACCATCTCGACTACCACGCGAGCATCGAGGAGTACCTCGCGGCCAAGCTACGCCTCTTCACGGACCTACTCCCGGCGGGCCGCCCGGCCATCGTCAACGCCGACGGCGCCTACGCCGAGCGCGTCATCGCCGCCGCCGAGGCCGCCGGCCGGCCGGTCCGCACGGTCGGGCGGGGCGGCCGGGACCTGCGGGTCGAGGCGGTCCGCACGGAGGGGTTCGCGCAGGTCGCCCGGATCCTGTTCGCGGGCCGGGCCCGGGAGCTGCGCCTGCCGCTCGTCGGCGAGTTCCAGGTCGAGAATGCCCTGGTGGCGGCCGGCCTCGCACTGGCTACCCCGGCGGGGGCGGCCGATCCCGACGGCGTCCTGGCGGCCCTCGACCACCTCACCGGCGTCCCCGGCCGCATGGAGCGGATCGGCGAGGCACGGGGCGGCCTCTGCCTCGTCGACTACGCCCACAAGCCCGAGGCCCTGGAGAGCGTGCTCGCCGCGCTCCGCCCCTTCGCGTCGGGCCGGCTGATTGCGGTGTTCGGCTGCGGCGGCGACCGCGACCGGGGCAAGCGGCCGCTGATGGGCGCCATCGCGCAGCGGCTCGCCGACGTCGTCATCGTCACGGACGACAACCCGCGCACCGAGGACGCGGCCGCCATCCGCCGGGCCATCCTGGACGCGGCGCCGGGCGCGGAGGAGATCGGCGACCGGTCGGAGGCGATTCACAGCGCCGTCGACCGGCTCGGGCCGGGCGACGTGCTGGTCGTGGCCGGCAAGGGTCATGAAACCGGCCAGATCGTGGGAGATCGCACGCTGCCGTTCTCGGACCACGCGGTCCTGCGCGCCGCGATCGCCGCGGCGGCCTGAGGACGACGGGGGACCGACGATGACCGCACTCTGGACGCGGGAGGAGCTGGAATCCGCGACGGGCGGCCGGTTGATCGGCGCCGGGCGCGCGATCGGCGGCGCCTCGATCGACACCCGCACGCTCCAGCCCGGCGACCTGTTCTTCGCGATCCGCGGCGACACCCGCGACGGCCACGACTTCGTCCCCGACGCCCTGGGGCGCGGCGCCGGCGCCGCCGTGGTGAGCGCCGCGCGCGCCGAGGCGCTCGCGGTCCACGGCCCCGTCCTGGCGGTGCCCGAGGGGGGCGCCGACCCGGTTCTCACCGCGATGGTGCGCCTCGGTGCCGCCGCCCGGGACCGGACGCGCGCGCAGGTCGTGGCGGTCACGGGCTCGGTCGGCAAGACCGGGACCAAGGAGGCCCTGCGCCACGTCCTGTCCGAGCAGGGCGAGACCCACGCCTCGGCGGCCTCCTACAACAACCACTGGGGCGTGCCCCTGACCCTGACGCGGATGCCGCGCTCCGCGCGCTACGGCGTGTTCGAGATCGGCATGAACCACGGCGCCGAGATCGTGCCGCTGACCGCGCAGGTCCGGCCGGACATCGCGCTGATCACCACGATCGCGCCCGCCCATATCGAGCATTTCGCCTCGCTGGCCGCGATCGCGGACGCGAAGGGCGAGATCTTCTCCGGGCTCCAGCCCGCCGGCGTCGCCATCCTGAACCGCGACGCCCCGCATTTCGACCGCCTGGCCGCCCACGCCCAGGCCTCCCGGGCGGGCCGGGTGGTGACCTTCGGCGAGCACGCGGATGCCGACGTCCGCGCCCTTAGGATCGTGCTGCGGCCCGACCTGTCGGTGATCGACGCGGTGGTGATGGGCCAGCCCGTCACTTACAAGCTCGGCACCGCCGGCCGGCACGCGGCGCTGAACTCGCTGGGCGTCATGGCGGTGGTCCACAGCCTCGGGGCCGACCTCGCCCGCGCGGCCCTGTCGCTCGGCGGGCTGACGCCGCCGGCGGGGCGCGGCGAGCGCACCGCCCTCGAGATCGGCGGCGGCACCGCCTACCTCGTGGACGAGAGCTACAACGCCAATCCCGTCGCCGTCCGCGCGGCGCTGGCGACCCTGGCGGGGATCGAGACCGGGCCCCGCGGCCGCCGGATCGCGGTGCTGGGCGACATGCTCGAGCTCGGCGCCGCCGCGCCCGACCTGCATCGCGGCCTGGCGGAGGCGATCGAGGCGGCCCGGGTCGACCTCGTCTTCACGGCCGGTCCGCTGATGCGCCACCTGTTCGAGGCCCTGCCGGTGAGCCGCCGCGGCGCGGTGGCCGACACCGCGGCCGACCTGCTCGAGCCGCTCGCCCGGACCCTGCGGTCCGGCGACGCCGTCATGGTGAAGGGATCGAACGGCAGCCGCATGGGCCGGATTGTCGAGGCGCTGAAAGCCCGCTACGCGGTCGATCCGACCCGGCGGACCCAGGCCGTCCCGTGACCGGCACGCCTGCGCGTGCGGCGCCGTCCCCCGAAACCTGAGCCTGAACAAGGGGGCCGAGCGCCCGGATGCTGTACCTTCTCTCGGACCTGAGCAGCAGCTTCACGCCGCTCAACGTGTTCCGCTACATCACCTTCCGCACCGGCGGCGCGCTGTTCACGGCGGGCCTGTTCGTGTTCTGGTTCGGGCCCTGGATCATCTCGCTGCTGCGGATCCGCCAGGGCAAGGGCCAGCCGATCCGCGAGGACGGGCCGCAGACCCATCTGCTGACCAAGCGCGGCACGCCGACCATGGGCGGCCTGATGATCCTGGCCGGCGCCGTCGTGGCGATCCTGCTCTGGGCCAACCCGCGCAACCACTACGTCTGGGTGACGCTGACCGTCACCCTCGGCTTCGGCGCGATCGGCTTCTACGACGACTACCTCAAGGTCACGAAGCAGTCCCACAAGGGTTTCTCGGGCAAGTTCCGCCTCGCCCTCGAGGCGTTGATCGCGATGGCGGCCTGCGTGACCATCGCGGTCTACTCGCCCGCCGCGCTGCAGAATCAGCTCGCCTTCCCGGTGTTCAAGGACGCGCTCCTGAACCTCGGCTGGTTCTACCCGCTGTTCGGCGCCTTCGTGATCGTCGGGGCGGGCAATTCCGTGAACATGACCGACGGCCTCGACGGCCTCGCGATCGTGCCGGTGATGATCGCCTGCGGCACGTTCGGCTTCATCGCCTACCTCGTCGGCAACTCGTTCACCGCCAGCTACCTGCAGGTGAACTACGTCCGCGACACGGGCGAGCTCGCCGTCGTCTGCGGCGCGGTCATCGGCGCCGGGCTCGGCTTCCTGTGGTTCAACGCGCCGCCGGCCCAGATCTTCATGGGCGATACCGGCTCCCTGGCGCTGGGCGGCCTGCTGGGCTCCATCGCGGTGGCGACGAAGCACGAGATCGTCCTGGCGATCGTCGGCGGCCTCTTCGTGCTGGAGATGATGTCGGTGATCATCCAGGTCGCGTCGTTCAAGCTCACGGGCAAGCGCGTGTTCCGCATGGCGCCGATCCACCACCATTTCGAGCAGAAGGGCTGGAAGGAGCCGCAGGTCGTGATCCGGTTCTGGATCATCGCGGTGATCCTGGCGATGGCCGGCCTGGCGACGCTGAAGCTGCGCTGAGAAATCGTGCTAGAGGGGCGACCTGAGAGGTCGATCCGATCCTCGCCCTCGTCCTGAGGCGCGGCCGCGGAGGGGAGCCTCGAAGGAGGCTTCCGGTCGGCCGCGCGATCCCGGGAGCCCGCCTTCGGGGTCGCCGATGCGGGGCGCCCGGGAGGAGGGCCCGGTTCGGGTCGGCCGGGTCCGGTCGCCGCATCCAGAGTTCCGCATGACACCCGTCACCGTCTTCCAGGACAAGACCGTCGCCCTGTTCGGGCTCGGCGGCTCGGGGCTCGCCACGGCGCTGGCGCTGAAGGCGGGTGGCGCGGCCGTGCAGGCCTGGGACGACAATGCCGACAGCCTCGCCCGCGCGCGGGAGGCCGGCATCGAGACGCGGGACCTGCGCGCGGCCGACTGGTCCGCGTTCGCCGCCTTCGTGCTTAGCCCGGGCGTGCCGCTGACCCATCCCGAGCCGCACTGGAGCGTCCGGCTCGCCCGGGATGCCGGCGTCGCGGTCATCGGCGACATCGAGCTATTCTGCCGGGAGCGGCGGGCGCAGGCGCCGGGGGCGCCGTTCGTGGCGATCACCGGGACCAACGGCAAGTCGACCACCACGGCGCTGATCGCCCACGTGCTCGCGCAGGGGGGCCGCGACGTGCAGATGGGCGGCAACATCGGCACCGCGATCCTGTCGCTGGAGCCGCCGGCCGCCGACCGCGTCCACGTGATCGAGATGTCGTCGTTCCAGATCGACCTGACGCCGAGCCTCGACCCGAGCGTCGGCGTGCTGATGAACATCACGCCGGACCATCTCGACCGGCACGGCACGATGGAGCAGTACGCGGCCATCAAGGAGCGTCTGATCCAGGGCGCCGGCCTCGCGGTGGTCGGCGTCGACGACGCCCCGAGCCGCGCCATCGCGGACCGCCGCGGCGCCGACCTCGTGCGTGTCCACGTGCCCCACGGCGACGTGCTGTGCGCCGACGCGCTGACGGTGCGCGACGGGATCGTCCGGGAGCCGGACGGGACGGCCCTCGCCGACGTCAACGGGATCGGCTCGCTCCGGGGGGCGCATAACTGGCAGAACGCCGCGGTGGCGGTGGCCGTCGCGCGGGCCCTCGACCTGTCGCCGGAGCAGATCCAGGCCGGCCTGACCTCGTTCCCGGGCCTGCCGCACCGGATGGAGGAAGTCGGGCGGCGCGGCCACGTGCTGTTCGTCAACGATTCCAAGGCGACGAACGCGGATTCTACCGAGAAGGCCCTCACCGCCTTCCGGGACATCCACTGGATCCTCGGCGGCAAGGCCAAGGAGGGCGGGATCTTCCCGCTGGTGCCGTATTTCGAGCGGGTCGCGCACGCCTACCTGATCGGCGCGGCGTCGGACGCCTTCGCGGCGACCCTGGAGGGCGCCGTGCCCTACACGCGCTGCGAGACCCTCGAGAACGCCGTCCCGAAGGCCGCCGAGAACGCCGCCGCCTCGGGCGCACCGGAGCCGGTGGTGCTCCTGTCGCCGGCCTGCGCGTCCTACGACCAGTTCCGGAACTTCGAGATCCGCGGCAACCGCTTCCGCGAGCTGGTGCAGGCGCTGCCCTGAGGCAGCGCCACTTCAGCGCGCCAGAACCTTGGCGGCGTCGCGGGTGGTGTCGACCGCATGCGAGACGTTGGCCACCGACTGGACGATCGCCCCGATGTTGCCGGTGATCTCCGTGACGGCCCCCGCGGCGCTCTGCATGCTCTCGGCCAGATCCCGGGTCACGGCACTCTGCTCCTCGATGGCGGCCGCGGTGGCCACCACGGTCTCGCGCATCACCGAGACCGAGGACCCGATCGAGCTGAGAGCCTGCACGACCTCCTGCGAGACGCGCTGCACGCTGGCGATCTCGCCGTTGATCTGACCGGTGGCGCGCGCCGCCTGGTCGGCCAGCGCCTTAACCTCGGAGGCGACGACCGCGAAGCCGCGGCCCGCCGCGCCCGCGCGGGCGGCCTCGATGGTGGCGTTCAGCGCCAGCAGGTTGATCTGGCCGGCGATGTCCTGGATCAGGCCGACGATGCCGGTCATGGCGGTGGCGGTCTCGGCCAGCCGCTTGGTGTGGCCGTCCGCGTCCTGAACGCAGGCATAGGCGGTGTCGGTGGCGCTCTGGGAGCGCACGATGCTCTGGGACATCTCCGCCACCGAGGCCGCCAGCTCCTCGGCGGCGGCCGCCACGGTCTGGACGTTCCCGGAGGTCGAGTCCGCCGCCGACGAGGCCAGCGAGGCCGCCGTGGTCGAGTGCGTCACCGCCTGCTCGATCTCGCCGAAGTTCTGATCGATCAGGGTCCGCAGGTTGGCGAACAGCCGGACCTGGTCGCTGATGTCGGTGGCGAATTTCACCACCTTGTAGGGCCGGCCGGCGGCGTCGAGGATCGGGTTGTAGGAGGCCTGGATCCAGACTTCGCGCCCGTCCTTGCCGATCCGCCGGAACTGGGCCGCCTGATAGGTGCCGTTCCGCAGGGCCGCCCAGAAGGCCCGGTAGGCCTCGCTCTCCCGGTAGGCGGGCTCCACGAACAGGCTGTGATGCTGCCCGAGCACCTCGGCGCGGCTGTAGCCCATCGCGGCGAGGAAATTGTCGTTCACCGCGATCACCGTGCCGTCGAGGTCGAAGGCGATGACCGCCTGCACCTTATCGATCGCGGCGATCTGCCCGGCGCGGTCGGCCTCCTCGGTGCGCTGCTGCGTGATGTCGGTGGCGAACTTCACCACCTTGTAGGGCCGGCCGCGGACGTCGAGCATCGGGTTGTAGGAGGCCTGGATCCAGATCGACCGGCCGCCCCGGCCGACCCGCTGGAACTGGCCCGACTCGAAGGTGCCGGAGCGCAGGCGTTCCCAGAAGGCCCGGTAGTCCGGCGCGTCCCGCTGGGCCGGCTCCATGAACATGCTGTGGTGCTGGCCGACGATCTCCGGCAGCGTGTACCCGACGACGTCGAGGAAATTCCGGTTCGCCGACAGGATCCGCCCCGCCAGGTCGAACTCGATCACGCCCTGAACCCGGTCGAGGGCCGCGAGCTTGGCATGCGCTTCACGGACGTTCAGGGCAGAGAACATGGCGCGTCGGCTTCCGCTGGGCGGATCGGGCGCGGCGCACCGCGACCCGCCGGGTCGATACATCCGAAAGTTGCAATGGGAAGATTAACATAGAGTGTCTTTTTACTAGTATTGCGCCGTCCTAATACAGCATCCCAGGGGCCGCCGGCTGCGTGGCCGGCGCGTTCTGACGTGCCCCGACGCGCCCCGACCCGTCGGTCATAAGGCTCCGTTTACCATTCCTGCCGAGGATCCCGGCCGACCCGCGCGGATCGGCATCCGCGCGGCCTGGAGTCGTTGCCCGGCATGATGTCACGCGCGGAACGCACCCCCCTGACGGACTGGTGGTGGACGGTGGACCGCGGCCTGCTCGCGGCGCTGTTCGCGCTGATGGTCGCGGGCCTCGTCTTCCTGATGGGCGGCGGCCCGCCCGTGGCCGAGCGGATCGGCCTGCCGACCTTCTACTTCCTCAACCGGCAGGCGATGTACCTCGCGCCGACCATCCTGCTGATCTGCGCGGTCTCGTTCCTGTCGCTGCGCGGCATCCGGCGGCTCGCGCTCGTCACGTGGATCCTGGGCGTCATCCTGTGCCTGCTCGCCGGCAAGTTCGGGCCCGAGATCAAGGGCGCGCATCGCTGGATCCAGTTCGGCTCCTTCGGCCTGCAGCCCTCGGAGTTCGTGAAGCCGGCCTTCGTGGTCGTCGCCGCCTGGGCCTTCTCGGAGGGCGCCCAGCGCCGCGACATGCCGGGCGGCATCCTGGCGCTGCTGCTCCTGCCGATCACCATCGTGCCGCTGCTGCTCCAGCCCGATTTCGGCCAGACCATGCTGATTACCATGGTGTGGTGCGCGCTGTTCTTCGTGGCCGGCCTCCACCTGATCTGGGTGGCCGTCCTCGGCGTGCTGGGCCTCGGAGGTGTGTTCGCTGCCTACCTGTTCTTCCACCACGTCCGCGAGCGCTTCAACAAGTTCCTCGACCGGGATTCCGGCGGCGGCTTCCAGGATTTCTGGTCGCGCGAATCGTTCCGCTCGGGCGGCTGGTTCGGCACCGGGCCGGGGGAGGGCGTGGCCAAGCGCCACCTGCCGGACGCGCATACCGACTTCATCTTCTCGGTCACCGGCGAGGAGTTCGGCGTGATCGTCTGCCTCTGCCTCGTGGCGCTGTTCGCCTTCATCGTCCTGCGCGGCCTCAAGCTCGCGCGGCGCACCGACGACACCTTCTCGCGGCTGGCGATCACCGGCCTGACCACGCTGTTCGGCCTGCAGGCCTGCATCAACATGGCGGTGAACACCCAACTGATGCCCGCCAAGGGCATGACGCTGCCGTTCGTCTCCTACGGCGGCTCCTCGCTGATCTCGCTGGCGCTCGGCACCGGCTTCCTCGTCGCCCTGACCCGCAAGCGGCCCCGCACCGTGATGCTCAGCCAGAAGCCCCCCGGCACCGCGCCCGCCACCGTCGCCGGGGTGATGCGGTGACCGTCTTCACGCCCACGATCCTGCTCTGTGCGGGCGGCACCGGCGGCCACCTGTTCCCGGCCGAGAGCCTCGCCCACGCCCTGCGGGCCCGCGGCATCCGGGTGGCGCTCGCCACCGACGCCCGGGTCGATGCCATCGCGTCCGAGTTCCCGGCCTCCGAGGTGGTGACCATCGCCTCGGCGACGCCGTCCGGCCGCTCGCCGCTGAAGCGGGCCGGCGCCGTGCTGACCCTCGGCCGGGGCTTCGGCGTGGCCGCGAAGGAGATCCGCCGGATCAACCCGGCCGCCATCGTGGGCTTCGGCGGCTACCCGACCGTGCCGCCGGTGCTCGCCGGCCAGATCCTGCGCGTGCCGACGATCCTGCACGAGCAGAACGCCGTGATGGGCCGGGCCAACGCCTTCCTGGCGCGGGGCGCCCGCACCATCGCCACCGGCTTCAAGGTCGTGCGCGGCGTGCCCGACAAGGCCAAGGCCCCGCGGATCCACACCGGCAATCCGCTCCGCCCGGCGGTGATCGAGGCGGCCAAGGTCCCGTATCCCGCTTTCGGCGAGGGCGACGCCCTGCGGCTCCTGGTGTTCGGCGGCAGCCAGGGCGCGCGCGTGATGGGCGAGGTCGTGCCGGAGGCGATCGCCCGCCTGCCCGACGCGCTGCGCGCCCGCCTGCACCTCGTCCAGCAGGTCCGCCCCGAGGACCTGACGGCCGTTCAGAATCGCTATCTCGCCATGGGCCTCGCCGGGATCGAGGCGGCGCCGTTCTTCAAGGACCTGCCCGCCCGCATGGCCGCGAGCCACCTCGTGGTCTCGCGCTCGGGTGCTTCCACGGTCTCGGAACTCGCGGCGATCGGCCGCCCGTCGATCCTCGTGCCGCTGCCGGGCTCCCTCGACCAGGACCAGGCCGCCAACGCCGCGACCCTCGACGCGATCGGCGCGGCGCTGGCGGTGAAGCAGCCGGATTTCACGCCCGAACGGCTCGCCGCGGAGCTGACCGCCTGCTTCGAGACGCCGGCAAAATTGACCGCGGCGGCCGATGCGGCCAGAAGCGCGGGCATCCACGACGCCGCCGAGCGGCTGGCCGAGGTCGTCGTCGAGACGGCCGCCCGCACCTGATTCCTTGAGGGATTCCGCACCGGCGGTCCCGCCACCAGACGGTTCGACCCATGAAGCTGCCCGACAAGCTCGGCCCCATCCACTTCATCGGCATCGGCGGCATCGGCATGTCCGGCATCGCCGAGGTGATGCACAACCTCGGCTACACGGTGCAGGGCTCGGACGCCTCCGACAACGCCAATGTCCGCCGTCTCGCCGAGAAGGGCATGCGCACCTTCGTGGGCCACGACGCCGAGAACGTCGAGGAGGCCGCCCTCGTCGTCGTCTCGACCGCGATCCGGCGCGACAACCCCGAGCTGCAGGCCGCCCGCGAGCGACGCCTGCCCGTGGTGCGACGGGCCGAGATGCTGGCCGAACTGATGCGCTTCAAGTCCTGCGTGGCGATCGCCGGCACGCACGGCAAGACCACGACCACGTCGCTCGTCGCCACGCTGCTCGACGCCGGCAACCTCGACCCGACCGTGATCAACGGCGGCATCATCAACGCCTACGGCACCAACGCCCGCATGGGGGCGGGCGAGTGGATGGTGGTGGAGGCCGACGAGTCCGACGGCACCTTCCTGAAGCTGCCGGCCGACGTCGCGATCGTCACCAACATCGATCCCGAGCATCTCGACCATTTCGGCTCGTTCGACGCGATCAAGGACGCGTTCCGGCGCTTCATCGACAACATCCCGTTCTACGGCTTCGCGGTGATGTGCATCGACCACCCGGTGGTCCAGGATCTCGTCGGCCATATCGAGGACCGGCGGATCATCACCTACGGCGAGAACCCGCAGGCCGACGTGCGCCTCATCGACGTGGACCTGCGCGGCGGCCAGAGCCGCTTCCGGGTGATGATCCGCGACCGTCGGCCCGGCTACCGGATGGAGATGGAGGATCTCGTCCTCCCGATGCCCGGCAAGCACAACGCCCTCAACGCCACCGCGGCGCTCGCCGTCGCGCACGAGCTCGGCGTGAAGCCGGACGCGATCCGCCAGGCGCTCGCGGGCTTCGGCGGCGTGAAGCGGCGCTTCACCCGCACCGGCGAGTGGAACGGCGCGACGATCTTCGACGATTACGGACACCATCCGGTGGAGATCAAGGCGGTGCTCAAGGCCGCCCGCGCCTCGACCGAGCACGGCGTCGTCGCGGTCGTGCAGCCGCACCGCTACACCCGCCTGCAGTCGCTGTTCGACGATTTCTGCACCTGCTTCAACGATGCCGACACGGTCATCGTCGCGCCGGTCTACGCGGCCGGCGAGCAGCCGATCGAGGGCTTCGACCGCGACAGCCTCGTGGCCGGCCTGCGCTCGCGCGGCCACCGCGACGCCCGGGCCCTGGAGCGGCCGGAGGAACTCGCGGGGATCATCGCGGAGCTCGCCAAGCCCGGCGACTACGTGGTGTGCCTCGGCGCCGGCACGATCACCCAGTGGGCCTACGCCCTGCCGGACGAACTCGCCGCGCGGGGACGGTAGGCGCGGTGCGCGCGCCCGCCCCGGGAGGCCTCTCGGGTCGGCGGCACCCTCGACCGTCCACACTGGGCTGCGCTCCGAGGATGAACCCGGCGGTGACTCTCCGGACCCCGGCCTCGCAGCGTCCGCTGCCACCCCGATGCGACGACACCAGGATCGCCGCATCCCTCTCCCCGCGGGCGGGGCGAGGGGAGACACACAGATGACCGCCTCTCTGCACGATCGCATCCGGGCCGCCGCGCCCGACCTCCGCGGGCGCCTGCTCGCCGACCAGCCGCTCGCCGACCTCACCTGGTTCCGGGTCGGCGGACCGGCCGAGGTGCTGTTCACCCCGGCCGACGAGGAGGATCTCGCCCGCCTCCTCGCCGCTCTCGATCCGGACGTGCCGGTCACGGTGATCGGGCTCGGCTCGAACCTGATCGTGCGGGACGGCGGCGTGCCGGGCGTGGTCGTGCGCCTCGGCGGCAAGGCCTTCGGCAGCATCGCGGTCGACGGCGACGCGCTGACCGTCGGCACCGCGGTCCCGGACATGCGCCTCGCCAAGGCGGCCGCCGAGGCCGGGCTCGACGGGCTCGCCTTCTACCGGGGCATCCCCGGCTCGATCGGCGGGGCGCTGCGCATGAACGCGGGCGCGCATGGTGGCGAGACCACCGACGTGCTGGTCGAGGCCCGCGGCATCGACCGCGGGGGCGCGCTGCGCACTTTCAGCCACGCCGACATGGGCTTCTCCTACCGGCACTCGGACGCCCCGGAGGACGTGATCTTCACGCGCGCCGTCTTCCGCGGGCGGCCCGGCGACCGGGTCGCCATCGAGGCCGAGATGGAGCGGGTCACCGCCGCCCGCGAGGCCGCACAGCCGATCCGCGAGCGGACCGGCGGCTCGACCTTCGCCAACCCGGACGGCGGCAAGGCGTGGCAGCTCGTCGACGCCGCCGGCTGCCGCGGATTGAGGCGGGGCGGCGCCCAGGTCAGCGAGATGCACTGCAACTTCCTGATCAACACCGGTACCGCGAGCGCGGCCGACATCGAGGGGCTCGGCGAGGAGGTCCGCCGCCGCGTCCGGGAGACCAGCGGGGTCGCATTGCGCTGGGAGATCCGGCGCATCGGCCAGCCCGCCGGCACGACGTGAGAGCGGTGTTCCGGACGGACCGGTGCGCTCAGATCCTGATTGAAGCCGACCTATTCGAGGTGCCCTGATGTCCAAGCACGTCGCCGTCCTGCTGGGCGGCACCTCCGCCGAGCGCGAGGTCTCCCTCAGTTCCGGCAAGGCCTGCGCCGACGCGCTCGAAGGGGAGGGCTACCGGGTCACCCGGGTCGATGTCGGCCCCGACATCGCCGCGGTGCTGACGGCGCTCCGGCCGGACGTGGCCTTCAACGCGCTCCACGGGCCGGACGGCGAGGACGGCACCATCCAGGGCCTGCTGGAGATCCTCAAGATCCCCTACACCCATTCCGGCGTCCTCGCGTCGGCGCTTGCGATGAACAAGGAGCGGGCCAAGACCGTCATGCGCGCCGCCGGCGTCGACGTGCCCGAGGGCCGGACCGTTAACCGTCGTGAGGCCGCCAGGACACACCCCCTGCCGCCACCCTACGTCGTGAAACCGATCGCGGAAGGCTCATCGGTGGGTGTGATCATCGTGCGCGACGGCCGCTCGCACCCGCCCCAGATCCTCGCCTCCGAGGAGTGGACGTTCGGCGAGCAAGTCCTTGCAGAACCTTACATTGCTGGCCGCGAACTCACCTGCGGCGTGATGGGCGACAAGGCCCTCGGGGTGATCGAGGTGAAGGCCGCCACGGGCGATTGGTACGATTACGACGCCAAGTACGCCCCGGGGGGCTCGGTGCACGTGCTCCCGGCCGAACTTAAACCAAATGTTTACCAGCGTGTCCAAGAACTGTCGTTAACGGCGCATCAAGCACTGGGCTGTCGGGGCGTCAGCCGTGCCGACCTTCGCTACGACGACACACCGGGTGGAACCGGTCTGCTCGTGGTGCTGGAGGTCAACACGCAACCCGGCATGACCCAGACGAGCCTTGTGCCGGAGATGGCGGCCCATGCGGGCCTGAGTTTCGGTGAGCTCGTCCGATGGATGGTGGAGGACGCTTCCCTGAATCGCTGAGCGGCGACGCCGCCGGCCGGAGCGGTCCCGCGCGCCTCGCCGGCGCGATCCTGGGCCGGCTCACCGGCCGCGGCACGTCCCGGTCGCTCTCGGTTCGTCGGGCCCGCCCGAGTCAGCGCCTGAGCGAGCGCCTGCCCCGCGGCGCCGGGATCGTGGCGGTCTCCGTCTCCGCCGCCGCCGTGGCGCTCGCCGGTTTCGTGGCGAGCGGCCGCTACGACGCGTTCGTGGCCGAGCAAGGCCGCCCCCTCGACATCGCCGCGCGCGTCGCCGGCTTCGGCGTCGAGCGCGTCACCATCTCGGGCATCTCCCGCATGTACGAGCGCGAGGTCCTGGCGGCCGCCGGGATCGACTGGCGCTCCTCGGTTCCCTTCCTCGACGTCAACGACGTGCGCGAGCGGCTGCTCCGCGTGCCGCTGATCGCGCAGGCCTCGGTCCGGAAGATCTACCCCAACGAGATCGCCATCACCCAGGTGGAGCGCGAGCCCGCGGCCCTCTGGCAGAAGAACGGCGAGATCAGCGTGATCGCCGCCGACGGCACCGTCATCGACGCCATGCGCGACGACCGCTACGCCAGCCTGCCCCTGGTGGTCGGCGAGGACGCCAACACCAAGCTTCCGGAATACCTCGCCCTCATCGCCGCCGCGGGGCCGCTCGCCGAGCGGATCAAGGCCGGCACCTACGTGTCGGGCCGGCGCTGGACCCTCAAGTTCGACGGCATCGACGTGCGCCTGCCCGAGGTCGATCCGGCCGCGGCGCTCGCCCGCCTCGTCCGGTTCGAGCGCGAGGCCCACCTGCTCGAGAAGGACGTCATCGCGGTGGACCTGCGCATGCCGGACCGCCTGGTGGTGCGCCTGACCGAGGAGGCCGCCGCCGCCCGCGCGGAAGCCCAGAAGGCGAAGAAGAAGGGCGCGGCCAGCTGATGCCCTTCCTGTCGATCTCCGCCCGTCCCGCATCCCGCGCCCGGTAGCGTCAATGCACAGCCAACACGGCCTCACGCCGCGCTTGAAGCCGCTCTCCGCCCGGCGCTCGACCACCCTCTCGGTGCTCGACATCGGCACGAGCAAGGTGGTCTGCCTCATCGCCGAGCTGCAGCCCGCCGAAGCGCTCACGACGCTCCGCGGCCGCACGCACCTCGCGCGCATCATCGGCATCGGCCACCAGCGCTCCCTGGGCCTGAAGGGCGGCGCCATCGTCGATCTCGCCGCGGCCGAGAGCGCGATCCGGCAGGCGGTCCACGCCGCCGAGCGGATGGCCAAGGTCGAGGTCCAGTCGGTCATCGTCAACATGTCGGGCGGCCGGCTCGCCTCGCAGCATTTCCAGGCGCGGGTGAACGTCCGCTCGGGCACCGTCACGGGCAGCGACGTCGAGCGGGTGCTCGAGACCGCCAGCGCCCACGGCGTCAGCCCCGGCCGGGCCGTGCTGCACGCGCTGCCCACCGGCTACGCCCTCGACGGGCAGGGCGCCGTCATCGACCCGTCGGGCATGATCGGCGAGGCGCTCAGCGTCGACCTGCACGTGGTGACCAGCGAGCTCGCGGCCGCCCGCAACGTCATGCTGGCGGTGGAGCACTGCCACCTCGGCGTCGAGGCCGTGATCGCCACGCCCTACGCGGCCGGCCTCTCGGCGCTGGTCGACGACGAGGCCGAGATGGGCGTCTGCGTCGTCGACATGGGCGGCGGCACCACCAGCGTCGGCGTGTTCTCCGGCGGCCACCTCGTTCACGTGGACGCCCTGGCGGTCGGCGGCCACCACGTCACCATGGACATCGCCCGCGGCCTCTCCACCCGCATGGCGGCGGCCGAGCGGCTGAAGACCCTCTACGGCTCGGCCCTCTCCACCCCCTCCGACGACCGCGACATGATCGCCGTGCACGGCGTCGGCGAGGACGAGGGCGAGGCGCCGGCCCACATCCCGCGCTCGCAGCTCGTGCGGATCATCAAGCCGCGCGTCGAGGAGGTGGTCGAGCTGGTGCGGGACCGCCTGCGCGACGCGGGCTTCGCCGCCCAGGCCGGGCGGCGCGTCGTCCTCACCGGCGGCGCCAGCCAGCTCGTCGGTCTGCCCGAGGTCGCCCGCCGCGTCCTCCAGGGTCAGGTGCGGATCGGACGGCCCCTCGGCATCCGGGGCCTGCCGGAAGCCGCCAAGGGTCCGGCCTTCTCGGCGGCGGTCGGCCTGCTCGTCTACCCGCAGGTCGCCCATGCCGAGCATTTCGAGCCGCGGGGGCACGGCGCCTTCGCGGCGACCGGGACCGACAACTACCTGAACCGGGTCGGCCGCTGGCTCCGGGACAGCTTCTAGGTTTCACGCCCGCCCGCTCGCGCGGGGGGATCGAAGGGATCCGGCGCCCAGGCGTCGCACGGACAGCACAGTTAGCGAGAGGCTCGACACCATGGCCATCACCCTCCAGGCGCCGGACATCCGGGAACTGAAGCCCCGCATCACCGTCTTCGGCGTCGGCGGCGCCGGCGGCAACGCCGTCAACAACATGATCGAGTCGGGCCTCCTCGGCTGCGAGTTCGTCGTGGCCAACACCGACGCGCAGGCGCTCACCTCCTCGAAGGCCGAGCGGGTGATCCAGATGGGCCTGGGCGTCACCCAGGGCCTCGGCGCCGGATCGCACCCGGAGGTCGGCTCGGCCGCCGCCGACGAGGTGATCGACGAGATCCGCGACCAGCTCTCCGGCGCCCACATGTGCTTCATCACCGCCGGCATGGGCGGCGGCACCGGCACCGGCGCCGCGCCGGTCATCGCCCGCGCCGCCCGCGACATGGGCATCCTGACGGTCGGGGTCGTGACCAAGCCGTTCCAGTTCGAGGGCATGCGCCGCATGCGGACCGCCGAGTCCGGCATCCAGGAGCTGCAGGCCGCGGTCGACACCCTGATCGTGATCCCGAACCAGAACCTGTTCCGGGTCGCCAACGAGAAGACCACCTTCGCGGACGCCTTCGCGATGGCCGACCAAGTGCTCTACTCGGGCGTCGCCTGCATCACCGACCTGATGGTGAAGGAGGGCCTCATCAACCTCGACTTCGCCGACGTCCGGGCGATCATGCGCGGCATGGGCAAGGCCATGATGGGCACCGGCGAGGCGTCCGGCGAGAAGCGCGCCAACCGCGCCGCCGAGGCCGCCATCGCCAACCCGCTGCTCGACGACGTCTCGATGAAGGGCGCCCGCGGCCTGCTGATCTCGATCACCGGCGGCTCCGACTTGACCCTCTACGAGCTCGACGAGGCCGCCACCCGCATCCGCGAGGAGGTCGACCAGGACGCCAACATCATCCTGGGCGCCACCTTCGACGAGAGCCTCGACGGCATCATCCGCGTGTCGGTGGTCGCCACCGGCATCGAGCCGGCGCTGATCTCGGCGAACTCGCCCAACAACCCGGCCATCGCCGAGACCGAGCAGCGCATCGCCGAGGTTGCCGAGCGCCTGCGCGCCGAGGCCCGCTCGCGCGCCGCCTCGCCGGTGCCGAGCATCCGCACCGAGTCGGTCGCCCCGGCGCCGATGCCCGCCCCGGCCCCCGCGCCGCTCGCGGCCCCCGAGATGCGCCCCGAGTCGCGGATCGACAGCCGCATCGAGGCCGCCGCGCCGATGACCCGCGACGACGTCGTGCTCGCCCCGGTCCAGGCGCGCGCCGCGGCGCCGTTCGTCCCGGCCCCCGCGCCGCAGCGCGTCGAGGCGGCGCCCGCCGTCGAGGCCGGCCCGTTCGTGCCGCCGCGTCCGGCCGCCCCGACGGGCACGCCGCTCGCCCGCGCCCCGCGCATGCCGCAGATCCACGAGCTGCCGCCGATCGCCCAGACGCAGATCATGGCGAACCGCGCTGCCGAGGAGGCCGCCCCGGAATCCAAGCGGACCTCGCTGCTGCGCCGGCTCGCGACGGTGGGCTTCGGCGGCCGCCGCGAGGACATGGACGGCGCCCCGGCGGCCCGGCCGGCCTCGCCAGCCGCCCCGCAGCCGCATATGGCCCAGTCGCACATGGCCCAGTCGCACATGGCCCAGCCCCACATGGCCCAGCCCCACGTGCCGCCGGCCCCGCGCGCTCCGGCCGCCCCCGCGGTCCCGCAGTACCGCCCGGCCCAGGGCAACCTCGACGGTCAGGGCCGGGCCGCGCCCCAGCCGCGGATGATGGACGACGATCAGCTCGAGATCCCGGCCTTCCTCCGCCGTCAGGCGAACTGACCGGGCCGGGTCTCCGGCACGGCCCGGGGCTGGCGGGAAACCGCCGGCCCCTTCGCGCTGCAGCAAAGCAACTCATGGTTGTTGCGGTGAGGAATAGGGCTCGACGAGGCTGTGCGCCGCGGCTCTCGAGCCGTGGCGCATGGTGCATCCGCGCCACAGAACGGCCGCGGGTTAGTCACGCATTAACCAACCTTTAAGCCTTTGGTGGAGCAGCGCTTTGTGGTGACGAACCGCTAAGCGTGTCTGTAACAGACCGTAAGAATCCGTGATTTGGCTGCCCTGTGCGGCGCAGCTATAGAAACCATGTGATCGAGACGACACGCAGCAGGACACAACCTGATCGCGTGGGCTAGGGCATCAAGCAGCGGACGGATCAGTCAGTTTCTCCTCACCCCCAGTCGGGGTGGCGGAAATGATCGCGCCCGGGGGCTAAGGAATGCGAACGCATAAACAGACGACCCTCAAAGGGCCGGCGACTCTCTCGGGGATCGGAGTTCACTCCGGCAACCCCGCCGAGATCACCATCCGACCCGCTCCAGCCAATCACGGCATCGCTTTCCTCCGCACCGGCACCACCCACGGCAACGACCGCCTGATCAAGGCGCATCACGCCCTCGTCTCCGCCACCGAACTCTGCACCGTCCTGGGTGACGTCGAGACCGGCGCGGTCGCCACCGTCGAGCACCTGATGTCCGCCCTGTACGGGCTGGGCGTCGACAACGCTCTGGTCGAGATCGACGGCCCCGAGATGCCGATCCTCGACGGGTCCGCGCTCCCCTTCGTCCAGGCGATCGACCAGACCGGCATCGCCACCTGCGACACGCCGCGGCGCTGGCTCAAGATCCTCCGCCACGTCCGCATCGAGACCGGGACATCCTTCGCGGAACTGCGCCCGATCGACCGCGGCTTCCGCCTCGACGTCGAGATCGACTTCGAGAGCCCGGTGATCGGCCGTTCCCGCAAGGCGATGGACCTGTCGCCCGCGACCTACCGCCGCGAGATCGCCGGCGCCCGCACCTTCGGGATGATGCGCGACGTGGAGCGCTACTGGAAGGCGGGCTTCGCCCTCGGCGCCTCCCTGGAGAACACCGTGGCGGTCGGCGAGACCGCGGTGGTCAATCCCGAAGGCCTGCGCTTCCAGGACGAGTTCGTCCGCCACAAGATCCTCGACGCCATCGGCGACCTCGCCCTGGCGGGCCTGCCGATTCAGGGAGCCTACCGCTCCTATTGCGGCGGCCACCGGATGAATGTCGGGGTGCTGTCGGCCCTGTTCGCCGACCGGGCAAACTACGCCATCGTCGAGGCGCAGGGCTCGCGCCGCGAGACCGTGCTGTCCGAACTCGGCGCCGGCCTGGGCCTCGCCGCCTTCGCGGGCGACCTGTAGCCCCTGTGACCGACGGGCCACAGCCCGCAACCGATCCTGACTGCCGCAGCCTTGCCGCTTTCGTGCCCGAATCGAACGGCACGGTTTAACGGTCCGTGAACGGCGGGCACGGCCCGGGGCGGGCCGGATCCACCCACGCGATGGCATGACGGCGCGCAACGGCGCCGGTTCCGGGAAAGAGCGCCAGATGCCTGTCACCATTCGTCATCGCCGGGCGGCGGCCTTCGCGGCGCCCCTCGTGGCCATCCTCGGCCTGGGCCTCGGCGGCTGCGACTTCGACCCGACGAGCATCTTCGCCGAGAAGTACAAGCCGGAGGTCGTTCCGGACGTTCCGGCCGACAAGCTGTACAGCGACGGCCTCGCCAAGCTCGAGGACAGCGACTACGAGGGCGCGGTCAAGAAGTTCGACAGCCTGGACAAGCAGTACCAGTACTCCGATTGGTCCCGGAAGGCGCTGCTGATGACGGCATACGCCAATTACGAGGGCCAGAAGTACGACGACGCGATCAGCGCCTCGAAGCGCTACCTGCAGCGCCATCCGGCCAGCAAGGATGCGGCCTACGCGCAGTACCTGATGGCGATGTCGAACTATAAGCAGATCCCGGACGTCACCCGCGATCAGGAGCGCTCCGAGAAGGCCCTCGTCGCGCTGCAGGAGCTGGTGCAGAAGTACCCGACCTCCGAATACGCCGCGGACGCGAAGGCGAAGATCCAGATCACCCGCGATCAGCTCGCCGGCAAGGAGATGGAGATCGGCCGCTTCTACCTCGAGAAGCGCAATTTCCCGGCGGCGATCAACCGCTTCCGCGACGTGGTCGCCAAGTATCAGACCACCCGGCACGCCGAGGAGGCGCTCGAGCGCCTGACCGAGGCCTACTGGGCGCTCGGCATCACCCAGGAGGCGCAGAACGCCGCCGCGGTGCTCGGCCACAACTTCCCGGAGAGCCCCTGGTACAAGGACGCCCACGCGCTGCTGGCGCAGGGCGGTCTCGAGCCCCGCGAGGAGAAGAGCTCGTTCCTCTCGAAGATCTACCGGACCGTCACGGGCAAGACCGCCTCGGCCCAGTAAGCCGCCGCGCCCGCGCGGGGATCGCCCACGAAACCTCGAGGCCCGGAGCCGCCGCTCCGGGCCTTGCCCATTGCGGCGCCCGGCGCGTTGCACCGACCGCGCGGTGCGACGCATTTTTGGGGTGAATCCGCGCCGCGGCGGCCTTATGTCTGCGGTCCCATCCTGAGGAATCCCCGTCGCCGCATGCTGGCGCAGCTCGCGATCCGCGACATCGTCCTGATCGACAGGCTCGAACTGAATTTCCGATCGGGGCTCAGCGTCCTGACCGGGGAGACAGGCGCGGGCAAATCGATCCTGCTCGACGCCTTCGCCCTGGCGCTCGGCGGCCGCGGCGACGGCCGCCTCGTCCGCCACGGCGAGGCGCAGGGCGCGGTCACGGCGGTGTTCGATCTGCCCCTCGACCATCCGGCGCGTCGGATCGCGGCCGAGGCCGAGATCGACACCGAGGGCGACCTGATCCTGCGCCGGACCCAAATGGCGGACGGCCGGACCCGCGCCTTCGTCAACGACCAGCCGGTGGGCGTGCAGGTCCTGCGGGCGATCGGCGCGGCCCTCGTGGAGATCCACGGTCAGCACGATGACCGGGCGCTGGCCGATCCCGCCTCGCACCGGGCGATCCTCGATGCCTTCGGCGGCCTCCAGACCCAGCTCGCGAAGGTCGCCGCCGCGTCGCGGACCGTGCGGCATGCCCGCACCGAACTCGCCGAGCACCGCGCCCGCGTGGAGGCGGCCCGCAAGGAATCCGACTTCCTGCGCCACGCCGTGGAGGAGCTCGCCGCACTGGCGCCGCTCGCCGGTGAGGAGGCCCAGCTCGCCGAGCGCCGCACGATCATGCAGCAATCCGAGAAGGTCGCGCGCGAGCTCAACGAGGCGCTCGAGGCCGTCGGCGGCCCCCATTCCGGCGTGCCGCACCTCTCGGCCGCCCTGCGCAAGCTGGAGCGGCGCGCCGCGCAGCTGCCGGCCCTGGTGGACCCGTGCGTGAACGTCCTCGACGCCGCGATGGTCGCCCTCGACGAAGCCCGCGCGGTCCTCGAGGCGGCGGTGGCCGAGACGGAGTTCGATCCCCGCGACCTGGAGCGCGTCGAGGAGCGGCTCTTCGCCCTGCGCGCCGCGTCCCGCAAGTACGACGTCGCGGCCGACGACCTCGCCGCCCTGGCGGAGCGCTACGCCGGCGACGTGGCGGCGATCGATGCCGGCGAGGCGGCCCTGGCTGGGCTGGAGCAGGCGCTCGCGACGGCGGAGGCCGCCTACGCCGAGGCGGCCGAGAAGCTCAGCGCCGGGCGGCGCCGGGCGGCCAAGCAGCTCGACGCGGCCGTGAAGGCCGAGCTGCCGCCGCTCAAGCTGGAGCGCGCCCGCTTCATCACCGAGATCGCCACGGACCCGGATTCCCGCGACCCGGCCGGCACCGACAGGGTCGAGTTCTGGGCCCAGACCAATCCCGGGACCAAGCCCGGCCCGATGATGAAGGTCGCCTCGGGCGGCGAGCTGTCGCGCTTCATGCTGGCGCTGAAGGTCGTGCTGGCCGACAAGGGCTCGGCCCCGACGCTCATCTTCGACGAGATCGATACCGGCGTGGGCGGCGCGGTGGCGGACGCCATCGGGATGCGGCTCGCCCGGCTGGCGGCGACCGTGCAGGTGGTCGCGGTCACCCACGCGCCCCAGGTCGCCGCGCGGGCGGAGACGCATTTCCTGATCGCCAAGGCCCCCGTGAAAGGGGCCGGCCGCGTCGCCACGCGGGTGGCGAGCCTGCCGGTCGCCGAGCGCCGCGAGGAGATCGCCCGGATGCTGGCGGGCGCCACCGTCACCGACGAGGCCCGGGCGGCGGCCGCGCGACTCCTCCAGGGCGCCGACGCGTGAACCGGCGTCAACCTTAACCGTTGGTTGAAGGTAATAATTCGTTAACTATTCATCGTGAGAATGCTGTCATCCCGGTACCGCGGCAGGGTTGGGCGGTCGAAGGGCGGGAGGAGCCATGAAGCCGTCAGTCGTCGACTCCGATGGGTCTCTGCCCGCGGGACAGCCACTGAAGCGGGCGGTCGACACCCGCCAGCTCGGCCTCACGCTCCGCACGGTCTACGAGGGCAGCGTCGACACGCAGCCGATCACCGACACGCATGTCGAGCTGCTCCTGCGCCTGCGCCAGAAGGAGCGGGAGCTGCGCCGGGCGGTCTGACCCGGGGCGGCGGCCTCACCAGCGGCGCGCCCCCGGCCGGCGACGGTACTCGGCCGCACGAATCAGCGTCAGCACGCGGTCGAGGCTCACCAGCAGCTCCGCCTCCTCGACGCGCGCCGCGGAGGCCGCGTCCGGGTCGGGGCTGAATTTCTGCCGGGCCTGCGCCAGCGCGAGCGCCCGCTCCACGGCCTCCCGCTCGGCGTGCAGGGCCAGCCAGGCCGGATCGGATTCCGTCGCCGCATCCACCTCGTCGCCGCCCACGATCCGCGCGTCCTTCTGCTGCCGGCTGCCGCTCCTGGCTGAGAGGAACGCGCGAGAGGCCGGAACCGTGCCGCGCCCGGCCGACGCGCGGTGTCGTCCCCCGTGTCGTCCCCCCGTCATCCCCCGTGTCATCCCGGTGTCATCTACTTGTCGTAACCGCCCGGCCATCGGGCGGCCGGCGCTGGGTCTCTTCGGAAGATCGGCCGCAGGGCTCTGCCGCGGGCACGGGCCCGCCGGCGGGGCAGCGCAGGCTCTAGCCCGACGGCAACGGAGATTCCTTTGAGACCCTTCGCTTACGCGCTCGCCGTCGGCCTCGCGACGGTTCAGCTGGCGTCCGCGGCGCTCGCCGCCGATATCACCGGCGCCGGCGCCACCTTCCCGTTCCCGGTCTACTCGAAGTGGGCCGAGGCCTATCGCAAGGAGACCGGCTCGGGCCTCAACTACCAGTCGATCGGCTCCGGCGGCGGCATCAAGCAGATCCAGGCCAAGACGGTCGATTTCGGCGCCACCGACGCGCCCCTGAAGCCCGAGCAGCTGGCCAAGGACGGCCTCGTCCAGTTCCCGACCGTGATGGGCGGCGTCGTGCCGGTGGTGAACATCCCCGGGATCGAGCCCGGCAAGCTGAAGCTCACCGGCGACGTGCTGGCCGACATCTACGCCGGCAAGATCGCGAAGTGGAGCGATCCGCGCATCGCCAAGCTCAATGACGGGCTGAAGCTGCCCGACGCCAACATCACCCCGGTCTACCGCTCCGACGCGTCGGGCACGACCAACATCTTCACCACCTACCTGTCCCAGGTCTCCGAGCCCTGGAAGAAGGAGTACGGCGCGGCCACGACGATCTCCTGGCCGGTCGGTCAGGGCGGCAAGGGCAACGAGGGCGTGACCGCCACCGTCAAGCAGGTTCCGAACGCCATCGGCTACGTCGAGTCGGCCTACGCCAAGCAGAACAAGCTCTCCTACGCCCTGCTGCAGAACAAGGCCGGCCAGTACCCGCAGCCCGACGACAAGGCGTTCCAGGCCGCGGCGGCGAGCGCCGACTGGAAGGCGACCCCGGGCTTCGGCATCTCGCTGACCAATCAGCCGGGCGAGGCGGCGTGGCCGATCACGGCGGCGACCTTCATCTTGGTCCACAAGGACGCCGCCGATCCGGCCAAGTCCGCCGCCGTGCTCAAGTTCTTCGACTGGGCCTACAAGAACGGCGACACGCTCGCCACCGACCTCGACTACGTCCCGCTGCCGGACAACGTCGTCGAACTGATCCACCAGGAGTGGAAGGACGTGAAGGGCAAGGACGGCAAGCCTGTCCTCAACATGTGAGCGTGGCGGGGAGGGGGTGAGAACCTCCTCCCTCGCTTCCGGGAACGCACCGCGCTACCACGCCCCCCTTCGCAGAGAACCGCGGATGCCCGCTTTGACCGAATCGATCGCCCTCGGCCGAACCCGTTCCGCGACCGCGCGGAAGGCGCCGAGCCGGAGCCTCGACACGCTGTTCCGGACCTGCTCGTACGGCGCGGCCCTGCTGGTGCTGCTCGTGCTCGCCGGCATCCTCGGCTCGATCCTGTACGGCGGCTGGCCCGCCTTCCGCGAGTTCGGCTTCGGCTTCCTGACCTCCAGCGCCTGGAACGTCGGGACCGAGCAGTACGGCGCCCTGGTCGCGGTGATCGGGACTGTCGCCTCCGCCTTCCTGGCCCTGCTGATCGGCGTGCCCGTCTCGCTGGGCATCGCGGTCTACCTCACCCAGCTCTGTCCGGGCTGGGCCCGCAAGCCGGTCGCCATGACGATCGAGCTGCTCGCGGCCGTGCCGAGCATCATCTACGGCATGTGGGGCCTGTTCGTGTTCGCGCCGCTCCTGGCGCGCTACGTCCAGATCCCGGTCTCGAACCTCGTGGAGGGCATGCCGATCGTCGGCACGCTGTTCTACGCCCGGGTGCCGTCGGGCGTCGGCGTCTTCACCGCCGGGATCATCCTGGCGATCATGATCGTGCCGTTCATCGCCTCGATCGCCCGCGACATGCTCGACCAGATCCCGACCGTGCTGCGCGAGAGCGCCTACGGGATCGGCTGCACCACCTGGGAGGTCGTGCGCCACGTGCTGGTGCCGCAGGCGGCCGTCTCGATCATCGGCGCGATCATGCTCGGCCTCGGCCGGGCGCTCGGCGAGACGATGGCGGTGACCTTCGTGGTCGGCAACGCCAACCGGCTCTCGGCCTCGATCTTCGACCCCAGCTCGACCATCGCGTCGCGCATCGCCAACGAGTTCAACGAGGCGGACGGCCTCCAGCTGAACGCGCTGATGGCTCTGGGCTGCATCCTGTTCGTGATCACCTTCGTGGTGCTCATCATCGCCCGGCTGCTGACGCGCCGCGTCCAGGCCGCCTGAGGAGCACGCGCGATGGTTTCCTCCAGCACGATCGCCGCCACCGCCCAGCGCCGCCCCGGCCGGGTCCGCCAGGGGCGCCGCGTCGCCGACCGGACCCTGCGCGTCGCCTGCACCGGCGCCACCGTGGTGGGTGCCCTGGTCCTCGGCTCGATCCTGGTGATGCTGATCGTCCAGGGCGTGCGCGGCTTCACGCCGACCCTGTTCACCAACCCGACCCCGGGCCCGGGCTCGGAGGGCGGCGGCATCGCCAACGCCATCCTGGGCAGCCTCGTTCTGACCGGGATCGGCATCCTGATCGCGACGCCGGTCGGCGTCATGGCCGGGACCTTCCTGGCCGAGTACGGGCGCGGCTCGAAGCTGGCCGCCCTGATCCGCTTCCTCAACGACGTCCTGCTCTCGGCGCCGTCGATCCTGATCGGCCTGTTCGTCTACACGCTGATGGTGCGGCCGATGGGCACCTACTCGGGCTGGGCCGGCGGCGTGGCGCTGGCGATCATCGCCGTGCCGGTGATCGTGCGCACCACCGAGGACATGCTGCGCCTCGTGCCCGGCACCCTGCGGGAGGCCGGCGCGGCGCTCGGCGCGCCGCCCTCGACGGTGATCATGAGCGTGACCTGGCGGGCGGCCTCGGCCGGAATCGTCACCGGCATCATCCTGGCTCTCGCCCGCATCGCCGGCGAGACCGCGCCGCTGCTGTTCACCGCGCTCAACAACAATTCCTGGTTCTCGGCCAACCTGATGGGCGGCGTCGCGAACCTGCCGGTGATGATCTACCAGTTCGCCCTCTCGCCCTACCCGAACTGGCAGGGCCTGGCCTGGGCGGGCGCGCTCCTGATCACCACCACCATCCTGGCGCTGTCGATCATCGCGCGCCTCGTGATCAAGCCGCAGGCCTCGCGCTAAGCCCCCTTTCGAGGACACGACGATGAACGCCGCCTCCGCGATCCCCACGGTCGAGCTGAACCGCAACCGCGCCGAAGAGGGCGGCCCCGTGCGGATCGCCGTCAAGGACCTGAACTTCTACTACGGCAGCTTCCACGGGCTGAAGGACGTCAACCTCAACTTCCACGACCGGCAGGTGACGGCGCTGATCGGCCCCTCCGGCTGCGGCAAGTCCACCCTGCTGCGCTGCTTCAACCGGATCTACAGCCTCTACCCGGAGCAGCGCGCGGAGGGCGAGATCCTGCTCGACGGCGAGAACATCCTCAGCCCCTCCGTCGACCTGAACGAGCTGCGCTCGCGCATCGGCATGGTGTTCCAGAAGCCGACGCCGTTCCCGATGTCGATCTACGACAACGTGGCCTTCGGCCTGCGCCTCTACGAGAAGCTGCCGAAATCCGAGTTCGACGGCCGGATCGAGGAATCCCTGCGCAAGGCCGCCCTCTGGGACGAGGTGAAGGACAAGCTCCGGCAGCCCGGGACCGGCCTGTCGGGCGGCCAGCAGCAGCGCCTGTGCATCGCCCGGACGGTGGCGCAGAAGCCGGAGGTGATCCTGTTCGACGAGCCGACCTCGGCGCTCGACCCGATCTCCACCGGCCGCATCGAGGAGCTGATCGAGCAGCTGCGCGACGAGTTCACCATCGTGATCGTCACCCACAACATGCAGCAGGCGGCGCGCATCTCGCAGTTCACCGCCTTCATGTATCTGGGGCAGCTCGTCGAGTTCGGTCCGACCAACCGGATGTTCATGAACCCGACGGAACGCCGCACGCAGGACTACATCACCGGCCGCTTCGGCTAGTCTGCCGGGCCGCTCCGGTCCCGGGACCGCCGCTCGCGTCTCCGGCGCGCCGGCGGGTCCCGCAAGCCTCCCGGAGGGCCGTCCCCGGGACCCCATCGAAGGATCCGCCATGCCCGGCCATATCGTCACCTCCTACGACACCGACCTGGAGAACCTGCGTCGCTCGATCTCGGAGATGGGCGGCGTCGCCGAGAAGATGACCGCGGAGGCGACCGACGCCCTCGTGCGCCGGGACGACACGCTCGCCCAGGCGGTGATCCTCGCCGACAAGCGCCTCGACGCGCTGCAGCGGGACATCGAGGAGCGCGCCGTGCTGCTGATCGCCCGGCGCCAGCCCCTGGCGATCGACCTGCGCGAGACCATCTCGGCGATCCGCGTCTCCGGCGATCTGGAGCGGATCGGCGACCTCGCCAAGAACGTCGCCAAGCGCGTGGTGGCGATCTCCGACCAGGCGCCGGCCCAGAAGATCGTGCTCGGCGTGCGCCACATGAGCGACCTCGCCGAGGGTCAGCTCAAGGACGTGCTCGACGCCTACGGGAGCCGCGACGTCCAGGCGGCCCACGACGTCTGGGAGCGCGACGGCGAGATCGACGCCCTGTACAATTCCCTGTTCCGCGAGCTCCTGACCTACATGATGGAGGATCCGCGCAACATCTCGTTCTGCACGCATCTCCTGTTCTGCGCGAAGAACGTCGAGCGCATCGGCGACCACACCACCAACATCGCCGAGACGATCCACTACCTCGCCACGGGCGAGACGCTGGCGGGTGACCGGCCGAAGAACGACGCGTCGAACTACGCGACCGTGGACGGCGTGCAGGCGCCGTGAGGCGCCGACCCCGGCGCCTTCCTGTGGGCGCGGCCGGGGTCACTCTCCGTGCGGGTTGAGGCGGGGCGGCGCCTCCTGCACCATCCGGGGACCGCCCGCAGAACGAGTCTTCGAACGTGAGCATGCAAGTCCTGATCGTCGAGGACGAGGAGGCCCTGAGCACGCTGCTCCGCTACAACCTGGAGGCCGAGGGCTTCCTGGTGGATTCGGCGGCGCGCGGCGACGACGCCGAGCTGCTCCTGGCGGAGCGGATCCCGGACCTCGTCCTGCTCGACTGGATGCTGCCCGGCCTCTCGGGGATCGAGCTGTGCCGCCGGATCCGGGCGCGCCGGGAGACCGAGCGCCTGCCGGTGATTATGCTCACCGCCCGGGGCGAGGAGGGCGACCGCGTCCGCGGTCTCGGCACGGGCGCCGACGACTACATCGTCAAGCCGTTCTCGGTCCCGGAGCTGCTCGCCCGGATCCGCGCGCTCCTGCGCCGGGCCAAGCCCGCCCACGTCTCGGACCGGCTAGCGGCCGGCGACCTGGAACTCGACCGCACCGGCCACCGCGTCCGCCGCGGCGGCGAGGAGCTGCATCTGGGCCCCACGGAGTTCCGGCTCCTGGAATTCCTGATGCTGGCGCCGGGCCGGGTCTTCTCCCGCGAGCAGCTCCTCGACGGGGTGTGGGGCCACGACGTCTACATCGACGAGCGTACCGTCGACGTCCATGTCGGGCGGCTGCGCAAGGCGCTGAACGGCCCGCGCCAGACCGACCCGATCCGTACGGTCCGGGGCTCGGGCTACGCCTTCGACGAGACCTTCTCGCTGGAGGCCTGAGGCGGCCTCACTGGCCGTCCGGATAGGACTTCGCTCCGGCGCACCGTCATCGCGAGCGCAGCGAAGCGACCCAGGGCGGCGGGACGCCGATGCGCGCGGCGCTGCTGGGTTGCTTCGCTCCGCTCGCAAAGACGGTGGGACGGGCCCGCGAAGATCCGCGCGTCCCGGTCTCCAGGGATTCAGCGCGCCAGCGCCGCGCTCCGGCCCGAGGCGGCCGGCACCGCCTCCAGCGCCGCCAGGACCGTCCCCTCGGTGAGGATCTGCGGCAGCACCTGGGGCTCTCCCGTCCCGGTATAGAGCAGGTAGAGCGGGACGCCGCTGCGCCCGTGCTTCTCCAGGAGGCGGGTAATCTCGGGGTTCTGGTTGGTCCAGTCGCCCTTCATGTAGGTCACGCCGCGCTCGGCCATCGCGGCCCGCACGGCCTTGGTGTTGAGCGAGGTCGCCTCGTTGACCGCGCAGGCGATGCACCACGCGGCGGTCATGTCCACGAAGACGGGGCGGTGCGCGTCGACCAGGGCGTCGAGGCGCGCCTGCGTGAACGGCTCGATCCCGTCGGCGGCGGCCTGCGCGGCCGGCGCGGCGCGGTCCCGGGGCAGGGTGACGGCGAGGGCCCCGACGGCGATCAGCGCCAGCGCGGCGGCGGCCTGCGCGACCCGGCCGGCCCGCGGCGGGGCGGCGCGGCCGTGCTCCCAGGCCCAGGCGGCGAAGCCCACGAGGACGAGGCCGATCAGCGCCGCCAGCAGCCCGCGCGGGTCGACCTGCTGCGCCAGCACCCAGATCAGCCACGCCACGGTGGCGTAGACCGGGAAGGCCAGCACCTGCTTGAGGGTCTCCATCCAGGCGCCCGGCCGCGGCAGCGCCCGCAGGGCCGGCGGCCAGAGGGTCAGGAGCAGGAAGGGCAGGGCGAGGCCGAGGCCGAGGCTCGCGAAGACGGCGAGCGCCACGCCGGCGCTCTGGGTCAGCGCAAAGCCCACCGCCGAGCCCATGAACGGCGCCGTGCAGGGCGTCGCCACCAGGGTCGCGAGCACGCCGGTGAAGAACGAGCCGCTCAGGCCGCCGCGCCGGGTGAGGCCGTCGCCGAGGCCGGCGAGCCGGCCGCCGACATGGACCGCGCCCGAGAGGCTCAGGCCCATCGCGAACAGCAGGTAGGCGAGCCCCGCCACGATGGCGGGCGACTGGAGCTGGAACCCCCAGCCGATCGCGGCCCCGCCGCTCTTCAGGCCGATCAGCGCGGCGGCGAGCGCCAGGAAGCTCGCCAGGACGCCGGCCGTGTAGGCGAGGCCGTGGAGCCGCAGCCGGGCCGGCCCCTCGCCCGCGTGCCGCACGAGGCCGAGCACCTTGATCGACAGGACCGGGAAGACGCAGGGCATCAGGTTGAGGATCAGGCCGCCGAGGAAGGCGAAGGCCGCGGCGGTCGCCAGCGTCAGCGCGTCGAAGTCGGCGGCGGCCGGCGCGGTCGCGGGCGGCGCGGTCGCGGCCGGCGCCGCGGCGGCCGGGAGCACCGGCTCGTCGCCGTACGCGAAGGCGAGCCGGCGGGTCCCGGCGGCGTCGACCGCCTCGACCGTCAGGACGCCGGGCAGCGCGGCGGGCACCGGGTCGGTCGGGCTGCTCCGGGCGAGGGTCAGGTGCAGGCCGGTCTCGTCGACGCTCATCACCTGCGCGGCGGCGTTGTCGATCGCCGTCTCGGCGTAGGGGAAGTACGCGGCGTTCCGGACCGCCTCGGGCTTGAGGCCGGCCGCGGCGAAATCGAGGCGCAGGGTGTCGCCCTGGCTCGACAGGCTCAAGGGCCAGAGCGCCGGCACGGGGAGCGCAGCGCGGGCGCGCGCGAACAGCGCGGCGTTGGCCGGGTCCGGCTCGGCCTTGCCGACCGGCAGGGTCAGGGCGAGATCGGCCGAGCCGGGCACGCACTCGGTCTCGCAGACGAGGTAAGTCAGCTTGGCCTGGATCCGCACCGGGTCGGCCGGGTCGAGGCTCGGCGGCGGCGTCACCGGGACGAGGAGCGTGACCTCACCCTCGTAGCCGTAGTTCATGAGAGTCGCGATCGGGATGCGCTCCGGCGCCGGCCACCGGATCGCGCCGGCGCTGAAGCCGGCCGGCAGGGTCCAGGTCACCTCCGGGGGCAGGCCGGAATCGCCCGGGTTGCGCCAGTAGACGTGCCAGCCGGGCTTGACCTGCATCCGCACCGCCAGCGTGAAGGGCTGCGCGCCGGCGACCGCGGCGGACTCGGCCACGAGGCTCGCGCGCACGAGGTCCGCGGGCGTGCGGAACCCCTGTGCCGCGGCGGCCGAGAGGCTCGCGGCGAGGGCCAGGATCAGGAGGACGAGGCGGCGGATCATGCTGTCCCTTCGCGCGCGGGGCGGTCGCGGTTTCACGCGCGGCGTGTCGGGCTCGGCGCGGGCGTTTCCATGGCGTCGGGTCTTACCACGGACCGCGTTCGGGATCCCCTGCGGCCGGCTCACCCCTCGAGCGGCGCCGTCGCCCGCTCGAGCCAGTCGCGCGTCGCGGTGTCGAGCCCGGGCGCCAGGGTCTCGCGGACCCTCGCATGATAGGCGTCGATCCAGGCCCGCTCCCCGGGCTCGAGCAGGTCCGGCCGGATCAGCCGGCGGTCGTAGGGAGCGAGCGTCAGCGTCTCGAAGCCGAGCATCGGGCGCTCCCCGCCCGCGATCGCGCGGGCCTCGACCAGGACGAGGTTCTCGATCCGGATGCCGTAGGCGCCGCGGGCGTAGTAGCCCGGCTCGTTCGACAGGATCATGCCGGGCTCGAGCGCCACCGTGCCGGTCTTGGCGATCCGCTGCGGCCCCTCGTGCACCGACAGGAAGGCGCCGACGCCGTGACCGGTGCCGTGGTCGAAGTCGAGGCCCGCCTGCCAGAGCGGTGCCCGCGCGAAGGCGTCGATCTGGGCGCCGGTCGTGCCGACCGGGAACACCGCCCGGGCGATGGCGACGTGCCCCTTCAGCACCCGCGTGAACCGGTCGCGCATCTCCGGGCTCGGCGCGCCGACTGCGACCGTCCGGGTGATGTCGGTGGTGCCGTCCGGGTACTGCGCTCCCGAATCGATCAGGAACAGCTCGCCCGACTGGACCGCCCGGTCCGTGGCGCGGCTCACCCGGTAGTGGACGATCGCGCCGTTCGGTCCGGAACCCGAGATCGTGGGGAACGAGACCTCGCGCAGATCGCCGCCGGCGGCCCGGAAATCC
This sequence comes from Methylobacterium sp. 275MFSha3.1, assembly GCF_900108435.1. NCBI lineage: Bacteria > Pseudomonadati > Pseudomonadota > Alphaproteobacteria > Hyphomicrobiales > Methylobacteriaceae > Methylobacterium > Methylobacterium sp. 275MFSha3.1. Next base: position 66,752 of record NZ_FNWP01000014.1, read on the forward strand.
TCCAGGGCCTCGACGGCGGCGATCTCGGTGAGGCCGCCGGCCACGGCCGCACCGTCGAGCCAGGCGAGGAAGCGCGCGACGCTCGCCCCGTCCCGGACATGGGCCGCGCGGGCGCCCGCGATCTCGGCGGCGTTCTTGACCGCCTTCATGCCGGTTATCGGGTCCTTGCCGACATCGGCCGTGCCGCCGGCGGCCTCGATCTTCTCCTTCACGGCGACGGCGCCCGTGGCCGCGTCGAGGCGGACGCGCGCGCCCGCCAGGGATGCCAGCCCGTCGTCCAGGTCCGCCCGCGGCAGGATCTCGGCGATCGGCGCGAGTTCCGCCCGCAGGGCCGGATCGACGTTCGGAGAGACGAGGTACAGCCGGGCCCGGCCTTCGCGCGGCAGGATGGCGTAACCCAGCGCCAGGGGCGTGTGGGCGACGTCGGACCCGCGCAGGTTGAAGGCCCAGGCCAGGTTGTGCGGGTCGGAGATCACCAGGGCATCGCAGCCGCCCTCGGCGAGCGCCGCCCGGATCCGGGCGAGCTTGTCGGCGGCCCCCTCGCCGCACAGCGCGTCGGGATGGACCACCACCGGACCGGCCGGCGGCCGCGGCCGACCGGCCCAGACCGCGTCGACGAGGTTCGGCACCGCCCGCATGGTCCCGCCGGCGCGGGTCACGGCCCGCTCCAGGCGCGCCAAACCGTCCGGGGTGTGCAGCCAGGGATCGTAGCCGAGTATCTGATCCCGCCGCAGGTTGGCTCCGACCCAGGCCTCCGGCGTCGATTCGGCGAGCGGCACCACCGTGACGAGGCCGGTATCGATCTGCTCGGGCGCCTGCAGCGTATAGCGCCCGTCGACGACCAGTGCCGCGGAGTCCATCAGGATGACGGCCGTCCCGGCCGAGCCGGTGAAGCCCGTGAGCCAGGCCAGCCGCTCGGCGTCGGCGGGAACGTATTCCGACTGGTGCTCGTCGGCCCGCGGCACGACGAAGCCGTCGAGCCCGGTCTCGCGCAAGGCGGCCCGCAGCGCCTCGATCCGCTCGGCACCCTTCCGGTGGCTCGGGTCGTCGAAGCTCTGGAAGCGTTGACGCTGTCGGGACGGATGGGTCTCGGTCATGCGGCGAGCCTAGCGCCCGCCGCTCCCGCGTCGCAACACCCTGTTGTCATGAGAAAGAGGTTGGTCAGAGGTCGGTTGCGGTGCTTAAAGATCGTTAGCAATCTTATCACGCCGCGGATTCTCGCTTATTACTCAGACATGCCACGCCGCGTTTACTACCGGATCAGCGACAGACCCGACGGCCGCTTCGACGCCGTCGTGACGATCGAGCCCGACACGGTCGTCCGCCGCGACGGCTTCGATTCGCTCGCCGAACTCGAAGAGTGGATCGACGGCCTGCGCGCGCTGATGGCGGCGCTCGGCGCGCCGGTGTCGCAGGCGGATGCACCTGGGTCGCCGGCCGAGACCGCGGGCGCGCCTGACCGGCCGGGCCGGCTGCGCACCGCGCGCTGATCAGCCGTCCGTGATCGGCAGGTCCGGCGCCCGGTCCGCGGGTGCCCCATCGTAGCCCTCGATCCAAGCCCGGCGCGCGGGCGAGTCGGCCGGATAGGGGCAGGCATCCTTGGGCCGCCCCTGCGCCCGGGCGCGAGCGCCCTCGGCGATGGGGTCAGCGGGCGGATCGTGGAGCGACGTCTGGCTCATGGCCGGACAACACGCCGGCGCGCGGGGAGTTCGGGGCGATGCCGCGCGGGTCAGCGCCGCGGACGCTGCGCCGCACCGCCGCGCGTCAGGACCAGAGCGACCCACCCCTCGATCACGCCGCGCCGCACGAGGGAGAAGCCCTGGAGGCGGTAGGCGGAGAGCACGCCGGGCACGTCGCGCTCGATCAGGCCGGACAGGACCAACACGCCCTCGGTGGCGACGACCCGCGCCAGGGTCGGCGCCAGGAGCCTGAGTGGCCGGGCCAGGATGTTGGCGAAGACGAGATCGAAGTGGCGCGGCCGGTCGGCGAGGCGGTGGCGGACCCCGGGCCCCTCGTAGAGCTTGAGATAGGGGCCGAGCCCGTTGGCGCGGGCGTTCTCGCGGGCCGTGCGCACAGCCTCCGCGTCGAGGTCGCCGGCCACCACAGGCTGCCGCAGGGCCTTGGCGGCCGCGAAGGCGAGGATCCCGGTTCCCGTGCCGACATCGAGGACGTGGACCGGGCGCCGGCGCTTGAGTTCCGAGACCAGGGCGCGGAGGCAGCCCAGCGTCGTTCCGTGATGCCCGGTCCCGAAGGCGAGGGCGGCCTCGATCTCGATGGCCAGATCGTTGCCCCGGACCGAGTCGCGGTCGTGCGAGCCGTGGACGAGGAACCGGCCGGCCCGGACCGGCTTCAGGCCCTCCAGCGACGCGCGCACCCAGTCCTGCTGGTCGATCGTGCGGAACTCCGCCGCGTCGGCCGCGTCGCCGATGACCGGGCGGATCAGTTCGCGGACGTACTCCTCGTCGGGGGCGTCCGCGAAGTAGGCCTCAAGCCGCCACGTGCGCCCGTCCTCGTCCTCGAAGGCCGCCACCGCGGTCTCCGTGGGATCGAACATCTCGCCGAGGAGGTCGGTCATCGCGCGGGCCGAGCGTTCGTCGGTCAGCAGACGCAGGACGTGGGACGGGCGATGGGGCGGCAGGCCTTCGAGCATGGTGCCCGGCTGTAACGCCGGGGCGCGCCGCAGCCCAGGGGCTGGCGCGAAAAAATCCGGGCCCGGCAAGGGTGAGGCCGCGGGGCAGGGCGGCGGAGCGGACCGGCGACTCCGCCCGTTGTTGCCGGACGGTCACAAGCGCCAATACTTATCTTCTGCGCGACTCAAACCAGTGTCCACAGCCATCACGTGTGCTTAAACAATCTCGGCTTACCCAAGGCCGGACCCTCAACTCGGGCGCGCCGCACTTCCCGGAGCGGCGCGCCTGTTTTGACAGACGATCGTGCTGCCATGACCGCGCCTCTCCTCATCAGCGTCGCCTTCGCGGCCGTGACCGCGGGCGCCGCCACGCTCTGGGCCTTGCTGGTCGCGAACGGCATGAACGGCATGCCGGAGGCGCGCCCGACCGAGCGGCACGACATCCGGACCTGGTGACGGCGCGACACCGATTCGCGCGAGCGGGCGCCCAGGAATGAGGCAGGTTGTTCGCGCGTTAACCAAATGATGTACGGCAGCTGCGGAACTGGCCGACTTGCGCGGCGTTTTTGCCGGCTTTTTACGTGAATCACGATTGAGCAGGGTGCGTACAGCGTGACCAAGTCCCGGCGTTCCGGCCCCCGCGGGCCCGTGGTCGTCAACGGTGCGGCCGTGCCTGCCCGACCACGCGAGCGGATCTTCGGCGGTCCCGCACCGGACGGGCCGCTCCCGGGCCATCTCCTCGTCCTGCTGAGCCGCCTCCACCGGGCCGAAGCCGAGCCCAAGGACCGGCCGGAGGCCAAGCTCGGCTGACGCGCGGTCACCCGGGTGGCCGGGCCTTGGCCGACCGCCCGCGCGCGCCTATGATCCCCGTCGTTCCCCGCCGTATATAGCGGGTCGCGACCGGAGAGATCTGCGTGATGCCCCTGACTCGACGGATCCTGGTCGCCTGCGCGCTCGCGGCGCTGGTCCTCGCGCCGACCGGCAGGGCCGCGCGGGCGGACGAGCCGGTCGTCGTGTTCGCGGCCGCGAGCCTCAAGAACGCCCTCGACGACGCCGCGGCAGCCTGGACGAAGGCGACCGGCAAGACCGCGCGGATCTCCTACGCCGGCTCGAACGCCCTCGCGAAGCAGATCGAGGCGGGGGCGCCGGCGGACCTGTTCATCTCGGCCGACCTCGCGTGGATGGATTACGTCGACCGGGCCGGGCTGCTGAAGGCCGGCTCGCGGATCGACCTCCTGCGCAACGCCCTGGTGCTGATCGCCCCGGGGCCGAAGGACAGCGCGGCGGATCCGCAGGTGGCCCTGGCGCCGAACCTCGGCACCACGCTGACGCGGATCCTCGGCGGCGGGCGGCTGGCGATGGCGACGATCGACGCCGTTCCCGCCGGCAAGTACGGCAAGGCCGCCCTGGAGAAGCTCGGCGCCTGGGACGCCGTGAAGGGGCAGGTCGCCCAGGCCGAGAACGTGCGCGCCGCCCTCCTGCTGGTCGCCCGGGGCGAGGCGCCGCTCGGCATCGTCTACGCCACCGACGCGGCCGCGGACCCGAGCGTCCACGTGGTCGCGACCTTCCCGGCCGACAGCCACCCGCCGATCGTCTATCCGGCGGCGGTGACCCGGGAGTCGCGCAACCCGGATGCCGGGACGCTGCTCGGCTACCTGCGCGGCCCGGAGGCCCGGGGCTCCTTCGAGCGCCAGGGCTTCACGGTGGTCGCGCAGCCCGGCGCCAGCCAGTAGCGGCGCGCCGCCCCCTTGCTCGGGCTCACGCCGGACGAGTGGACCGCCGTCGGCCTGAGCCTGCGGGTGGCGACGGTGGCGACGCTCGCGAGCCTCGTGCCCGGACTCGCCGTGGCGTGGCTGCTGGCGCGGCGCCGGTTCCCCGGCCGCGCCCTGCTGGACGGGCTGGTCCACCTGCCGCTGATCCTGCCCCCGGTCGTGACCGGCTACCTGCTGCTGCTGGCCTTCGGCCGGCGCGGCCCGCTCGGCGCGCCCCTCGCCGAGATCGGCGTGGTCTTCTCCTTCCGCTGGACCGGGGCGGCGCTGGCCTGCGCGGTGATGGGCTTCCCGCTCATGGTGCGGGCGATGCGGCTGTCGATCGAGGCCGTGGACCGGCGCCTGGAGCAGGCGGCCGGGACGCTGGGCGCGAACCCCTTCGCGGTGTTCCTGACGATCACGCTGCCCCTCAGCCTGCCCGGGTGCCTCGCGGGCGCCGTGCTGGCCTTCGCCAAGGCGATGGGGGAGTTCGGCGCGACCATCACGTTCGTCTCGAACATCCCGGGCGAGACCCAGACCCTGCCGTCGGCGATCTACACGCTGACGCAGGTTCCGGGCGGGGAGGGGCCGGCCCTGCGCCTCACCCTGATCTCGATCGCGCTGTCTGTCGCGGCGCTGCTGGTGTCGGAATTCCTGGCGCGGCGGGCCGGTCGGCGCCTGGGGGCGGGCTGAATGGCGATCGATCCGGGGCGGGACGCCCGCTCAGGCATACGCGTAGGGCCCGCCCTGCTGCAGCGCCCTCTGATAGGCCGGACGGGCATGGATGCGCGCGAGCCAGTCCGCGACGCGCGGGCCCGCGCCCGTGCCGCGCGCCGCGAAGGCCTCCAGCGGGAAGCTCATCAGGATGTCGGCCGCGGTGAAATCGGCGCCGCAGAAATACGGGCGGCCGGCGAGTTCCGTCTCCCAGAAGGCCGCGTGCCGGCGCAGGTCCGGATCGACGAAGCCCCGCAGCACCGTGTCGGCGATCCGCCGGACGAGGGGCCGCAGCGGCCAGGGACTGCCCGGTGCCAGCCGCCCGAAGACCAGCTTCAGCAGCAGCGGCGGCATCGCCGAGCCCTCGGCGTAGTGCGACCAGTAGACGTAGCGCCGCCGCTCCTCCGTCCCGGGCCCGGGCACCAGCCGCGCGCCGGCCAGATCCGTCAGGTAGGCGACGATCGCGCCGGTCTCGGCGACCACCGTCCCGCCGTCGGTGATCACCGGCGCCTTGCCCAGCGGGTGGACGGCCAGGAGTTCAGGGGGCGCGCGCAGGGTCCGCGGATCGCGGGCGTGGCGGATCACGCGGTAGGGCAGCTCCAGTTCCTCCAGCAGCCAGAGCACGCGCTGCGAGCGGCTGTTCTCGAGGTGGTGGACCGTGATCATCGCGGGCAAGTCCGGGCCGGCGCCGGGACGCGCCGGGGCTCCTGTTACGCGAGTCTGTCCGCGTGAGCATCCAGGTCGACGTTCAGCTCCGGCGCGGCGCCTTCGCGCTCGCGGCCGCCTTCGAGGCCGGGCCGGGGCTGACCGCCCTGTTCGGGCGCTCGGGCTCGGGGAAGACCACGCTGATCGACCTGATCGCCGGCCTCGCGCGGCCGGACCGGGGCCGGATCGTCGTCGGCGGCACCCCGTGGGTCGACACCGCGTCCGGCCTGGTGCTGCCGTCGCACCGGCGCCACGTCGGCGTGGTGTTCCAGGACGCGCGGCTGTTCCCGCATCTCAGCGTCCGGACCAATCTCGGCTACGGCCGGGTCTTCGCGCGGCGCCGCGCCGACCCGGCGGCCTTCGCGGCCGTGACCGACATGCTCGGCATCGACCATCTCCTCGACCGGCGGCCCGCGGGTCTCTCGGGCGGCGAGCGCCAGCGGGTGGCGATCGGCCGAGCGCTGCTGGCGAGGCCGCGCCTCCTGCTGATGGACGAGCCCCTCGCGGCCCTGGACGAGGCCCGCAAGGCCGAGATCCTTCCCTACATCGAGCGCCTGCGCGACGAGGCCGGCGTGCCGATCCTCTACGTCAGCCACGCCGTCTCCGAGGTGGCCCGGCTCGCCAACACGGTGATCGTGCTGGAGGCCGGGCGGGTGGCCGCCGCCGGCCCCGCGGAGACGATCCTGCGCCGCGCCGATCTCGTGCCGATCCACGAGGCCGAGGCCGGCGCGCTCCTCGACATGGTCGTCGAGGCCCTCGACGCTGCCACCGGGCTCACGCGCCTGACGGGCGCCGCCGGGAGCCTGCTGGTGCCGGGCCTGTCGCGCCCGGCCGGGACGCGGCTGCGGGTGCGCATCCCCGCCCGCGACGTGCTCGTCGCCACCGAGCCTCCCCGCGGCCTCAGCGCCCGCAACGTGCTGGCCGGCCGGATCTGCGGCCTGACGGCCGCGGGCGCCGAGACGGCGGTGGAGATCGACTGCAACGGCGCCCGTCTCGTGGCGCGCGTGACCGGCGCGGCCGTCCGCGAACTCGGCCTCGCCCCGGGGCGCGAGGTCCACGCCATCGTCAAGAGCGCGTCCTTCGATCCGGCGGGGATCGGCCTGCTGCGGCCTCCGCGGGCGATCTGAGACCGCGACACGGCTCGGCGCGACGAGCCGGTCGAGCCCGGGAGGCGCACCCGGGACGCGAACCACTCGCTTTGGTTGTAAAATTGAGCATTAAAACAACCATTAGTTAGAACATCGCCGCCACGATGGATCGTGCAGTGGTCGTGCTGCGCGAGTCGCGGAGGGCGATGCGATGGGCATGCGGCGCTTGCGCCGGCGGAGCGCGCCGAACGGGTGGACCTGCCGGCGCGGCAGTTCCGCGGTGGAGTTCGCCCTCGTGGCACCCGTGCTGTTCCTGCTCTTCGCCGGGATCGCGGTGTTCGGGATCTGCCTCGGCGCCGCCCACAACCTCCGCCAGATCGCCGCCGAGGCGGCCCGCGCCTCCGTGGCCGGCGTCACGGATGCCGAGCGCGCGAACCTCGCCCAGTCCATGGTGAACCGGAGCCTGAGCGCCGGCGCGATGTTCCGGCCGGGCAGCATCGTCGTGCAGGTCGGGCCGGATCCCAGCGACGCGACGGTGTACACGGTCACCGTCACCCTCGACGCCAACACGCTCGGCATCAACGCCTTCGCGCGCCTGCTGCCGATGCTCCCGACCGTGCTGCGCAGCACCGTCAGCGTCCGGAAGGGCGGCCTGTGATCGGCCGGGGCGGGCGCCTGCATCGCTTCGGGGCCGCACGCGGCGGCAACGTCGCGATTCTGGTGGCGCTCGGCAGCGCGATGCTGATGGGGGCGGGCGCGGTCGGGATCGATCTCGGCCTGGTCTTCCAGGCGCGGCGCAAGGCGCAGGGGGCGGTGGACATCGCCGCCATGCTGGCGGCCGTCGATCCGAGCCAGGCCGACACGGTCGCCCGCCGCTCCCTCGGCGACAACGGCTACGGCGCGGCGACCGCCACGGTCGCGCCCGGCAGCTACGACGCGAGCACCAAGGGCGTCGCCCCGGGCGGCCGGTTCAGCGCCGGCGGCAGCCCGGCGAACGCGGTGCGGGTCGGCCTCGCGACCTCGGTCCCGGTGACCTTCGGCCGGGCGATCGGCCTGCCCGCCGCGGTGCCGCTGCGGGTGACCGGCACCGCCGCGAGCGCGCAATTCGCCGCCTTCACGATCGGGTCCGGCACGCTGAAGCTCGACGGCGGCATCGCCAACGCCCTGCTCGGCGCGCTGCTCGGCGCCAAGCTGTCGCTCAGCGTCAGCGACTACGATGCCCTGGCCAGCGCCCGCGTCGACGGGCTGCGCGTCCTCGACGCCCTCGGGGCGAGCCTCAACATGCAGGCCGCGAACTACACCGACATCGTTCAGGCGAATGCCAGCGTCGGTCAGATGCTGATGGCGCTCCGGGTCGCCGCGGCGGACAACGGCAGCGCGGTGGCGGCCCTGTCGGGGATCCTCAACGCCCTGCCGAATGCCGGAAACCTCGTCGCGATCGGCCAGGTGGACGGGCTCGGCGACGCCGCCGCGCTGGCGCCGCCGCGGGGCTTCGCCGGCCCCTCGCTCAACGTGCTGAACCTGCTGGGCGCGGCCGCCTCCCTGGCGAACGGCCAGAATCAGGTGGCGATCGATCTCGGAGCCACGGTGCCCGGCCTGCTCTCGACCCGCCTGACCCTGGCGATCGGAGAGCGCAAGCGCAGCTCCGGCTGGGTCCGGCCGGGCAGCCGGAACGCCACCGTGCAGACGGCGCAGACCCGGCTGCTGATCGAGACCACCGTCACGGCGCTCGGGCTCGGAACCATCACCCTGCCGGTCTACGCGGAGGTGGCACCCGCGCAGGCGACCCTGCGGTCGCTCAGCTGCGCCGGGTCCGGCGGACGCAAGGTCACCCTCGACGCGCAGACGGGACTGGCGACGCTGGCGATCGCGCAGGTGCCGCGCACCGCGATCAACGGGGGCAGCGCGAGCCCCGACCTGTCGCAGCCCGCGCCCCTGGTCACGGTGCTCGGGATCACCGTCTCCGGGCGCGCCCTGGCGACGCTCGGCACCGGGTCGCAGACCCTCGTGTTCTCGGACGCGGACATCGCCAACCACACGGTGCGCACGGTCGCCTCGGGCAACCTGACCCAGTCGCTCACCGGCAGCCTGCTGCGCAATCTCGTGCTGAGCGTCGGCGACGTCGGCGTGCCGCCGCTGATCCAGTCCACCCTGACGACCGCCCTGGGCACCGTGACGCCGGGTGTCGACCTCGTGCTCGACACCGTCCTGCGCAGCCTCGGCCTGCGTCTGGGCTACGCCGATCTCGAGGTCGACGGCACCCTCTGCAACCAGGCCGTGCTGGTGCAGTGAGCCGGGCCGGACGGCCCGGCAGAGCCCCGACAGGACGCGGCAGCCCCGCTCAGTGGCCGCCGCGGCGCGCACCGGTCGTGGAGGCCTTGGCGATGCGCCGTCCGAGGTGCAGCAGCAGCATGTCGATCAGGAGTTGAAGCTCGGAATCCGCCACCCCCTCCAGGGCGTCGCGGCATTCGAGAGCGCGGTCGACCGCCTGGGTGAGCGCGTCCGCGGGCTCGGGCATCGCGCGCGTCGCCGACGGCTCGTCGGTCACGTCGATGATGACACCGTGCCCGAGGCGCCGGCTCGACGCGCCCGGCGGGATCCGGCCGCGATCGAGGATCCGGCGGACCTGCCCCGAGGGCGACAGCGTCCGGTACTCGGCCACGAACAGGCCGCCGCGCTCGCGCAGAGCCTTGAACTGCCGCACCACGGCCGGCCGATCCTCGGGATGGACGCAGGCCTTGGCGACCGAGAGCGGAAGGGGGCGCCCGGCGAGCCCGGCATCCCCGGCCAGCACCTCGGCGGCGCCGGCATCGAGGACGCACCGCTCGGCGCGCGGCGACCACGACCACGCGCCGATGATCCCGGAGGCGTCGAGGGCGGCCGAGAGGTCGACCGGCCGAGGGCGGGGGCCCTGGATTGCGTCGGCCATCATGGGCGAACTCCGGTTCCAGCGCGCACCGTGCCCGCCTTCGTCGGAGACATACAACCGCTGATGGAATTAATGAGCAGTTAACTCAACTCGATAGCCCGTGAAGCATCAACGGCATTCCCCTGCGCGGACGGCGGAATCCCGATCGTCGGGCCGCCGGGCCGCGCCGATCGGGGCCGGGATCGACCCGCTCAGGTTGCAATCGCGGTCGCGCCTCAGCCGAGCTGCGTGAGCAGCGTGAAGGCGCCGAAAATCAGGACCGCCCCCACCGAGGCGGCGAGCAGGATGAGCGCCGCGCGCGATTCCCGCATCTCCGGTGACATGGCGCCCTCCCTTCGCGGCCCGCGTTGGCTCGCGGGCGAGTTCCGTCAGGATTCGCACCGGCCGGCCGCGCTGTCGACGGCCGGACGGGCTCGCGCGGCGACATCGCCCGCCATCCGGAAAGTCCCGGAGGGCGGGCACGGCGCCCGGCGTCAGGCCGCGGTGCGGCGCTCGACCATCCGCGCCAGGAAGGCGCTGCCGATCGGGATGATCGAGTCGTCGAAGTTGTAGCCGGCATTGTGCAGGCCGGGCCCCGGATTGGCGCCGAGCCAGACATAGGCGCCGGGGACCGCCATGGTCATGTCGGCGAAGTCCTCGCTGCCCATCTTGGGCACGACGTTCGACTCGACCTTGTCGGCGCCCAGGAGCTCGGTGGCGACCTCCGTGGCGGCGGCCGCCTGCGCGGGGGCGTTCTCCAGGACGGAGAACACGTCCTGCAGGTCGACCGTGACCTCGGCGCCGTAGGCCGCGCCGAAGCCGGCCGCCAGCTCGCGCATGCGGGTTCCGGCGAGCGCCCGGATCTCCTTGTCGAAGGTGCGGATCGTGCCGGCGAGGTGGGCGGTCTCGGGGATCACGTTGTAGGCGGAGCCCGCCTCGATCCGGGTGATCGACAGCACGATGGACTTCAGCGGGTCGGCGTTGCGCGACACGATCGACTGGAGCGCCTGGGCGAGGCCGGTGGCGATGATGATCGGGTCGACGCCCCGGTGCGGCTGGGCGGCGTGGATGCCCTTGCCGCGGATGTGGATGTCGAAGAAGTCCGCCGCCGCCATGATCGGCCCCGGCCGCAGCTTGATCATGCCGTGGCCGCCGCCGGGCTGGTTGTGCAGGCCGTAGATCTCGTCGCAGGGGAAGCGCTCGAACAGGCCGTCCTTCAGCATGGCCCGGGCGCCGCCACGGCCCTCCTCGGCCGGCTGGAACACGAACACCGCGGTGCCGTCGAAATCGCGGGTCTCGGCGAGGTAGCGCGCCGCGCCGACCAGCATGGTCGTGTGCCCGTCATGGCCGCAGGCGTGCATCTTGCCCGCGTAGGTCGAGCGATAGGGGAGGTTGGTCTCCTCCTCGATGGGCAGGGCGTCCATGTCGGCGCGCAGGCCGATGCGCTTGCCGTTGTCGGTGCGGCCCTTGAGCAGGCCCACCACCCCGGTGCCGCCGACGCCGCGATGCACCTCGCAGCCGAACGTCTCGAGGAGGTCGGCCACGATGCCGGCGGTGCGCACCTCCTCGAAGCCGAGCTCCGGATGGGCGTGCAGGTCGCGGCGCAGGGCCGTCAGCTCGTCGGCGTAGGTCTTGATGCGGTCGATCGGGCTCATGGCTCGGAACTCTCGGGGGGTGAGGTGGTGGACGACGCGGTTCGGGACGGTGTCGCGCCCGCGCAGGCGTCGCCCGCGTCCGCGCGCCGGAACGGCGTCAGCGTGTCGAGGACGTCGACCGCCTCGGCGACGTGGGCGCGCTCCCGCTGCAAGTAATCGGCCACCGCGCGGCGCAGCGCCGGGTCGGCGATGTCGTGGGCCGAGTGCATCAGGACCGGCCGGTAGCCGCGGGCGAGCTTGTGCTCGCCCTGGGCACCCGCCTCGACCCGCTTCAGGCCCCGGGCGATCGCGAAGTCGATCGCCTGATAGTAGCAGATCTCGAAATGCAGGAAGGGGTGATCCTCGATGCAGCCCCAGTTGCGCCCGTAGAGCGCGGTATCGCCGATGAGGTTGATCGCCCCCGCGATGTAGGCGTCCCCGCGCTTCGCCATCACGAGGAGCACCCGGTCGGCCATGCGCTCGGACAGGAGCGAGAAGAACCGGCGGTTGAGGTAGGGCCGCCCCCACTTCCGCGAGCCCGTGTCCATGTAGAAGGCGTAGAACGCGTCCCAGTGGGCCTCGGTGATGGCCGCGCCGGTCAGGTGTTCCACGGTGATGCCGGGCGCCAGGGCGTCGCGGCGCTCCTTGCGGATGGTCTTGCGCTTGCGCGAGGCGAGGGCGGACAGGAAGTCGTCGAAGGTCGCGTAGCCGTCGTTCTGCCAGTGAAACTGCTGGTCGGTGCGCTGCAGGAAGCCGGCCGCGCCGGCGCGCTCCCACTCCGTCTCGCGCATGAAGGTGACGTGGATCGAGGAGGCCTTGGTCTCGCCCCGCAGCGCCCGCAGGCCCGCGACGAGGCCGGCCGTGGCCTCGTCGGGATCGGCCCCCGGGGCGATCAGGAAGCGTGGCCCGGTCACCGGCGTGAACGGCACGCTGACTTGGAGCTTGGGGTAGTAGGCGCCGCCGGCCCGCTCGTAGGCGTCGGCCCAGCCGTGGTCGAAGACGTACTCGCCCTGGCTGTGCGATTTCAGGTAGCAGGGCGCGACGCCGAGGCGGACGCCGTCGCGCTCGACCGAGACGTGGAGCGGCAGCCAGCCGGTCCTGCGCGAGACGCAGCCCGAATCCTCCAGCGCCGACAAGAAAGCGTGCGACAGGAAGGGGTTGTGGGTCTCGTCGCCCGCCGCCAGGGTCTCGGGCGAGAAGGCGCAGGCATCCCATTCCGCCGCGCCGATCTCCTTCAATCCGGGAAGCGCCCGCACGGTCAGTGCGGCGGTCTCCGGCGTCGGCCCGGGTGCTTGCTTCATGGGCCGGACTCTAGCCCCTGACCGGCCGGGGGCAAGCGGGCGGATGCGCGCGGCGACCATGGCAGCGTTGTCAGACGGCCGCCGACGTCACCCGCCCCGCGCTTTCGCGCGGCCTCCAGGACGGCGCGCGGCGACGCGCGCGCGCTCCGAACCGGACGGCGCCGTCGCGGCCCGCGCTCACTCGCCGAGGCGGCCGACGCACGACACGTCGTCCGCCTTGCAGTCGAGGTATCCCTTCAGGACCTTGATCCGCGCGTCGGTCAGCCCCTTCAGGCAGCCGTTGTACTCCATCGCGTAGGCCGAGCCCCCGTCGAGACCCATGGTCTCGAGGAAGCAGGTCGCGTCCCGGTACGACAGCCAGGCCTTCTGGGCGCCCCGCAGGGCGTCCTTCGTCTTCGGGCCGATCTTCTTCATCAGCTGCCCGTAGACGGCGTTCAGCGCCGTGTCGGCGGCCCGGTAATCGGCAGCCGCGCAGGCGTTGAGATCCGCCTGGGTCGTGCCCGCGCACTGGTCGGCCGCCGAAGCGGGCGCCGGGGAGAGCAGGGTGGCGGCGAGGGCGAGGCCCCCGCAGAGCCGCGCGAAGCGGGCGCGGGCGTCACTCGAAGCGGTCATGGCGATCTTGGTCGGACAGAATCGGACAGGGAGTAGGAAAATTTACGGGGCGAAGCCCTCGAACACCATCTGGTCCGCATGCGCGGCCGCGCGGGCGCGCTGCTCCGCATTCCGGACCGTCCAGGTCATGACGGGGATCTGACCGAGCAGCCGGCAGAGGTAGGTCGGGGCGCAGGGCAGGTCGTCCACCCGCCAGGACAGGAAGTCGGGCCGCGTCTCGGCGAGGTGCAGCAGGTCGGAGAGGGACCGGCGGAGCGAGGGGGTCAGCGCCGCGTAGACCGGGTCGTCCTGCGTCGTCTCCGCCACGATGCCCCGCGGGATCGCGGCGGGGCAGAGGTCGCGCAGGGCCGCGACCACCTGCGGGTCGAAGGATTTCAGCGCCACCGGCCCGTCATAGGCGGCGGCTACTTCGGCGGCGCGGGTCGCGAGCCGCAGGTCGCCGTCGTAGCGGGACTTCACCTCGATCACCACCGGCACCGCCCCGGCCACCGCCGCCAGGAAGGCCGGCAGCGTCGGGATCGTCTCCGCGGACCCGGCGACGGCGAGCGTCCCGAGTTCGGCGGCCGACCGGTCGGCCAGAGCCGCACTCGCCCCGGTCAGGCGCCCGAGCGCGGTGTCGTGGAAGACCATCGCCTCGCCGTCGGCGCTGAGCTGGACGTCGCACTCGATGGCGAAGCCGCCCGCGACGGCCGCCCGGGCCGCCGCCAGCGTGTTCTCCGGCCGGCCCGCCGCGCGGTCGTGCAGGCCGCGATGGGCGATCGGCCGCGCGGTGAGCCAGTCGGGGGCGGCCACCGTCAGCGGACCTCGAACATCGCCTCGACCTCGACGGCGGCGTCGAGGGGCAGCTCGGCCACGCCGACGGTGGAGCGCGCGTGGCGCCCGCGGTCGGCGAGGAGCTCGACCATCAGGTCGGAAGCACCGTTCATCACCCCGGCCACGGCCGAGAAGCCCGGCGCCGCGTTGATGAAGCCGCCGAGCCGCACGCACTGGACCACCGCGCGGTCGAGGTCGCCCACCGCGGCCTCGAGCTGGGCGAGCACGTTGAGGGCACAGAGGCGCGCGGCCGCCTTGCCGGCCTCGGCCGAGACGTTGCCGCCGACCTTGCCCTTGTGCTCGGCCGCGATGGCGCCGTCCGCGCCGAAGCAGACCTGGCCGGAGATCACCACGAGGTTGCCGGCGCGCACGAACGGCACGTAGTTGGCGACCGGCGCCGCCGCCTTCGGCAGCGTCAGGCCCAGCGCCGCCAGGCGTTCCTTGATCGAGCTCATCGGGTTCTCCCAGGTTCCTGCGAATCCGCGGGAGCAGGAGCACGGCCGCCCCCCGCGGCGCAAGGGCCGCCGCCGCGAAGGCCGGGATCGCGGCCCCGCGATTCTCCGGTGATCCGGGACGGGACCGCCGCAGATTCGCCGTCAGGATCGGCTCTATCGGTGCCACGCGCAGGGCTGCCCGTCGGGCCCGCCGGGCACTGAAACGTTGACAGGCGGCGGCTCTTTCATAGTAATCGCGCGCGTGCCGCCCAGGACTGAGGCGGCACTTTCATTTGGAGCCGGCTCAACGCTCGCTCCGGGATCCTGCGTGAAACGGAGATGGGACCCGTGACGTCAGCCCTTCTGCCGACCTACGTCCGCGCGCCGCTCGCTTTCGAGCGCGGCGAGGGCGCCTGGCTCGTGACGGAGGGTGGGGAGCGATATCTCGACTTCGGCGCCGGCATCGCGGTGAACGGCCTCGGCCACGCGCACCCGCACCTCGTCGGCGCGCTGACCGAGCAGGCGGGCAAGATCTGGCACACCTCGAACCTGTTCCAGATCCCGGGCGGCGAGCGCCTCGGGCAGCGCCTCGTCGACGCGACCTTCGCGGACGTGGTGTTCTTCTGCAACTCGGGCGCCGAGGCGAACGAGGCGGCGATCAAGATCGCCCGCAAGTACCACGCGGCCGGCGGGCAGCCGGAGCGCTACCGGATCGTCACCTTCGCGGGCGCCTTCCACGGGCGGACGCTGGCGACGCTCGCGGCTGGCGGCCAGCAGAAGTACATCGAGGGTTTCGGTCCGAAGGTCGAGGGCTTCGACCAGGTCCCGGCCGGCGACTGGGCGGCGCTGGAGGCGGTGATCGGGCCGGAGACGGCGGCGCTGATGATAGAGCCGATCCAGGGCGAGGGCGGCGTGCGGGAGATCCCCCACGCGGACCTGCGCCGGCTGCGCGAGATCTGCGACGCCAACGGCCTCCTGCTGATCATGGACGAGGTCCAGACCGGCGTGGGCCGCACCGGCCGGCTGTTCGCGCACGAATGGTCCGGCATCACCCCGGACATCATGAGCGTCGCTAAGGGCATCGGCGGCGGCTTCCCCCTGGGCGCCTGCCTCGCGACCCGCGAGGCCGCGCGCGGCATGACCGCCGGCACGCACGGCACCACCTTCGGCGGCAACCCGCTCGCCATGGCGGTGGGCAACGCCGTGCTGGACGTCGTGCTGGAGGAGGGCTTCCTCGCGCGCGTCGCCCGCTCCGGCCTGCTGCTCAAGCAGAAGCTCGCGGCCCTGCGCGACCGCCACCCGCACGTCATCCAGGAGATCCGCGGCGAGGGGCTGATGCTCGGCCTCAAGCTCGGCGTGCCGAACACCGACTTCGCCGCCGCCGCGCGGGACGCGCACCTGCTGGTGATCCCGGCGGGCGACAACATCGTCCGCCTGCTGCCGCCGCTGACCATCGGCGAGGCCGAGATCGACGAGGCGGTCCGCCGCCTGGACGCGGCGGCGTCCGGCTTCGAGGCCGTGCGCGGCGCGGCCGAGTAGGATCGATCCGCGCGATTGAGAACACCGCCCCCCGGACCCCGGAGGGCGGCCCGAAGCATTTCCGGGCGCGGTCGATCCCGCCGCGCGTGACGGAGATGCCCCTGCCAGGAGGTAGAGTGCGGTTCATGATCAGGTGATCGGTGAGCAGACTCTAGTGATTGTGACGCGATGAAAGCCCAGATTGACGGCCGGGCACAGGCCCCGGCCAGGCACCTGAACGGTGCCGGCCCTCGTCATTTCCTCGACCTCAAGGATTTCTCCGGTGCGGAGCTGCGCCGGGTCCTCGATGCCAGCGCCGCCATCAAGGCGCGCCGCCGCAAGGGCGAGCTGGCGGCCGAGCGCCCGCTCACCGGCAAGACCCTCGCTATGGTGTTCGACCGGCCCTCGACCCGCACCCGCGTCTCCTTCGACGTGGCGATGCGCGAGCTCGGCGGCGAGACCCTGATGCTCACCGGCTCCGAGATGCAGCTCGGCCGCGGCGAGACCATCGGCGACACCGCGCAGGTGCTCTCGCGCTTCGTCGACGCGATCATGATCCGCATCCTCGACCACGGTCAGATGCTGGAGCTGGCCGAGTACGCCACCGTCCCGGTGATCAACGCCCTGACCAAGGTCTCCCACCCGTGCCAGATCATGGCCGACGTGCTGACCTTCGAGGAGCATCGCGGGCCGATCCGCGGCCGCAAGGTCGCGTGGTCGGGCGATTCGAACAACGTGCTGGCGAGCTGGGTCCACGCCGCCGCCCGGTTCGACTTCACGCTCAACGTCGCGAGCCCGCCGGAGCTCGCGCCGCCGCCGGCGCTCCTCGCCTGGGCGCAGCAGGAGGGCGCCGACGTCCACGTCACCACCGACGCCTTCGCGGCCGTCGACGGCGTCGATGCCGTGGTCACCGATTGCTGGGTGTCGATGGGCGACGACGACGAGGCGCACCGCCACAACCTGCTCAGCCCCTATCAGGTCAACGACAAGCTGATGGCGGCGGCGAATCCGGGCGCGATCTTCATGCACTGCCTCCCGGCCCACCGCGGCGAAGAAGTGACGGCCGAGGTGATGGACGGCCCGCGCTCCGTGGTGTTCGACGAGGCCGAGAACCGCCTGCACGCGCAGAAGGGCATCCTGGCCTGGTGCCTCGGCGCCAGCGGGCTCTGATCCCGCTCTCATACTGTCCGGCCTCGCGCTCGCGGGGTCGGCGCACCATATAGGCGTGAGCGGGCGGCCCGTGCTGCCCGTCTCCCCATCACGGCCGCCGGAAGGCGGCATCCCGGCGACGAACGGAGCGCGCTGCGCCGCCGCTCCCGCTCCGGGCTGGACGGGGTGAGGGATCCGATCGCTCCGCCAAGGTCATCGCCTCACGCCGCCCGGCCCCCGGGAGGACGGATCCCCGCTTTGCCGGCACGCGCCGCCGGACGCATCGATCGGAGAGGGCATGACCTCAGGAACGCAGTCGCACCCCCAGTCGCCATCCCAGCCGCAGGCCCCGAATGCCGGCAACGGCCATGCCGGCGCCGACGACGCCGTGCTGCCCTTCGCCGTCGAGGCGCTGGACGTGCGCGGCCGCGTCGTCCGCCTCGGCCCGGCCGTCGACACGATCCTGCGCCGCCACGGCTACCCGGACCCGGTGGCGCGCCTCCTCGGCGAGGCCGCGGCGCTGACGGTGCTGCTCGGCTCCTCCCTCAAGTTCGAGGGCCGGTTCCAGCTCCAGACCAAGACCGACGGTCCGGTCGCGATGATCGTGGTCGATTTCGAGGCCCCGGACCGGCTGCGCGCCACCGCGCGGTTCGAGCCGGAGCGGGTCGCGGCCCTCGGGACCGGCCCGCTCAAGGATTCCGAGCTGATCGGCACCGGGCATCTCGCCATGACCATCGACCAGGGCACAGCGGCGAGCCGCTACCAGGGCGTCGTCGCCCTCGAGGGCCAGAGCCTGGAGGAGGCCGCGCACCAGTACTTCCGCCAGTCGGAGCAGATCCCCACGCAGGTGCGCCTCGCCGTGGCCGAGGCCGTGGAGGAGGGGGCCGGGCGCTGGCGGGCCGGCGGCCTGCTCGTGCAGTTCCTGCCCCAGTCGGTGGACCGGGCGCGCCTCGCCGACCTGCCCCCGGGCGATATCCCGGAGGGCCACGCGCACCTCTCGGGGGACGCGCCGGAGGACGATGCCTGGGTCGAGGCCCGCTCGCTGGTGGCGACCATCGAGGACCACGAGCTGGTCGACCCGAACGTGTCGAGCGAGCGGCTGCTCTACCGGCTGTTCCACGAGCGCGGTGTGCGGGTGTTCGACCGCCAGCCCGTCCAGGAGACCTGCCGCTGCTCGCGGGAGCGCGTGATGGGCATGATCCGCTCGTTCACGCCGCAGGAGCGGCACGAGATGGTGGCGGATGACGGGCGCATCGTCATCACCTGCGAGTTCTGCTCCCGGCGCTACGACCTCGATCCCCAGGAGGTCGAGGCCGAGATCGCCGGACAGCCCGGCCAGTAGAGCGCAGGACAGCGGGCCTGCGGACCAGCATGCCCGCGTCTACGGCCAAGCTTTTCCGCGCGAAACGCACGAAGATCGGTATTCGTTGCGTAAATTTTTGATCCCTCCAGGCTGAACCGTTTCGCGACCTTTGACGTTGCGTCGCAGATTCAACATTGGAGGGTACGCCATGCGGAAATTATCGATCGGATTGGCCGCGCTGCTGATCAGCACCTCGGCCTACGCCCAGCAGGGTGGCGCCGATCGCGGCGCCGGGACGGGCGGTCGCGGCGGTCAGGGTGGCGCCGAGTCCGGCATGAAGGCCGGTGGCGGCGAGCGCGGCGGCATGCAGGGTGGCATGCAAGGTGACATGAAGGGCGGCCGCCAGGCGGCGTCCGAGCGCTCCGGTGCCGAGGCAGGCCGGTCCGCGCAGGGCCGCGAGGCCGGCGGCGAGGGCCGCACGGGCCAGGATCGCATGGCTCAGGACAAGGACCGGGCCGGCGCCGAGCGGGGCGACCGCCGCGGTGATCGCGCCGACCGCGACGAGCGCGGGGATCGCGACGGCGCGCGTGCCGATCGCGGCGACCGCCGCGGTGACCGCCGCGCCGACCGGACCGATTTCCGCGGTCGGACCGACGTGAGCCGGACGGATGTCCGGTCCGAGCGGGTCGAGGGCGGCTTCCGCCGCGAGGGCCGCTACGTGTTCATCGGCGGCCGCCGGGTCGTGTACGGCTCGCCGGAGTATCGCCGCCTGATCGTCACCGAGAACCGCGGCTCGCGCGCGCGCTACGTCGTGATCCGCGGCCAGCGCGTGCTCTACGGTTCGCCCGAGTACCGCCGCCTCGTCAGCGTCCGCGAGACCGGCCCGCGCGAGCGCTACGTCGTCATCCGCGGCCAGCGCGTGGTGTACGGCTCCCCCGAGTACCGCCGCCTCGTCTCCGTCCAGGAGGACCGCTTCGTGACGATCCGCGGCCAGCGGGTGCGCTACGGCTCCGCCGAGTACCGGCGCCTGAGCGGCGGCGGCGCGGTCAGCGCGAGCTTCCGCTCCGAGCAGCGCGCCGGCGCGCGCTTCGACAACCGCGGCGAGCGCGACGGCATCCGCAACGCGTCGCGGAACGAGGGCCGCAACGAAGGCCGGATGGACCGGAACGACCGCGGCCAGGATCGCGGGATGGACAAGGCCTCCCGTCAGCAGGAAGGCAAGAACGACGGCATGCGCAACAGCGACATGCGCGGCGGCCAGCAGGACGGCATCCGCAACGCGTCCGATCGCGGCGGCCAGCAGGGCGGCATGAAGTCCGGCGCCGAGGGCGGCCGGACGGGCGGCGCGGAGCGCGGCGGCATGAGCGGCGGCAGCGCGGGCGGCAACGGCGCCATGGGCGGCGCCCAGGGTGCCGGCCGGGCCGGCGGCCAGACGGGCGGTGCCGGCCGCAACTGAGCGGCGTGAGCGCGGGGGCGGGGCCGACGGGCTCCGCCCCCGCGTCGTTTCGAGCTCGTCCGTCGCCCGTCGGCGGCGGACGAGACCCGGTTCAGACCTTCAGGACGGGCTCGGCGATGTCGCCGCCTCCGCCGCGGGCCCTCAGGTAGTTCGGCTGGAACAGGCACATCCGCACGGCGTCGCGGTAGCGCCCGTTCACGAAGAACTCGTCCTTCAGCACGCCCTCGGGGTGGAAGCCGCAGCGCTCGTAGATCCGCACGGCCCGGGCGTTGTCCCGGTCGACGTGCAGGTAGAGCTTGTGGATGTTGAGCACGCTGAACGCGTAATCCATGGCGATCCGGGTGGCCTGCCACGCGTAGCCGCGGCCCTGGAAGCTCGGGTGGATCGCGATCTGGAACTCGCAGCGCCGGTGCAGGTGGTTGATCTCGACGAGCTCGATCAGCCCGGCCGGCTCCCCGCTCGGATCGGCCACGATGAAGCGCCGCTCGGTCTGGTTGTGGATGTTGCGCTCGTAGAGCTGCTGCAGTTCGGCGAAGGACTCGTAGGCCTCCTCGAACCAGTAGCGCATGATGCTGTCGTTATTGTTGAGCTGGTGGACGAAGCGCAGGTCCTCCCGCTCCAGCGGACGCAGCTTGATGGTGATACCGGTCACCGCATTCATGACGCACTGGCCTCGATCAGCTCGCGCAGGAAGTGCTCACCCTGGCCCAGGGCATCCAGAGTGATGAACTCGTCGGGCTGGTGCGCCTGGGCGATGTCGCCGGGGCCGCAGACCACAGTCGGGAGACCGGCCGCCTGGAAGCGCCCGGCCTCGGTGGCGTAGGGGACCGCGACGGTGTGGTTGCGTCCGGCGAGGCGCAGGCAGAGGCGCTCGGCCGCCGAGCCCGGCTCCGGGGCGAGGCCGGGGATGTCGACCTCCTCCAGCGTCTCGATCCGCCCGAACGCGCCGTAGCGGTTGAGGCGCTCGCGGGTGACCCGCTCGACCTCGGCCGCGAAGAGCCGCGGGATCTCGGCCGGGTCGAGATCCGGCAGGCCGCGATACTCCCAGAGGAAACGGCACTCCTTGGCAAGGATGTTGCGGGCGGTGCCACCCTGGATCGTCCCGACATGGACCGTGGTCGAGGCCGGGTCGAACCGCCCGGACGGGTCACCGCGCTCGATCATCAGGTCGGCGATCCGGTTGAGGCCGGCGACGAGGTCGCAGGCGGCCGCCACGGCGTTCGCGCCGAGGGCGGGGCGCGCGGAATGGGCCTCGTGGCCGTGGACCGTGGTGAGGCAGGTGACGATGCTCTTGTGGGCGTCCGCCACCTCCATCCCGGTGGGCTCGCCGACGATCACCGCGGCCGGCCGGGGCAGGCCGTCGCCGAACCGCGCGATCCCGTCCATCGAGCCGAGGCAGGTCGTCTCCTCGTCGTAGGAGAGCAGGATGTGGATGGGCCGCTTCAGGCCGGCGGCGAGCATGTCGGGCACGAGCGCCAGGGCCAGCGCGTCGAAGCCCTTCATGTCGACCGCGCCCCGTCCGTAGGCCCGGCCGTCGGCGACGCGCAGGGTGAACGGGTCGCCGGTCCAGGCCTGGCCCGCCACCGGCACCACGTCGGTGTGGCCGGACAGGACGGTGCCGCCGTCGACCATCGGGCCGACCGTGGCGAGGATGGCGGCCTTGTCGCCCGCCGCGTTCGGGAGGCGCAGGTACGGGACGTCCCAGCCGTCGAGATAGGCGCAGACGGCGTCGATCAGGGCGAGGTTGGACTTGTCGCTCTCCGTGTCGAAGGACACGAGGCGGGCGAGCATGTCGAGCGGGCTCAGCCGCTCGCCGGTCGCGGACATGGATTCCTCCGGGGCGAGGCCCCGGGCCGGGACCTCAGTGCAGGCTGCGGCGGACGTGCGGGCTGTCGAGGGAGAAGGCGGGGATCTCGGCCTCGAAGCTCTCGCCGGCCACCGTCGCCATGGTGTAGCTGCCGGCCATCAACCCGTCGGGCGTGTTGAGCGGACAGCCGCTGGTGTAGCAGAAGGACTCGCCCGGCTCCAGCACCGGTTGCTTGCCGACCACGCCGGTGCCGCGCACTTCCTGGCAGGCCCCGTGCCCGTCGATGATCCGCCAGTGGCGCGAGCGCAGCTGGACCTGCTCGCTGCCGTTGTTCACGATCTCGACCGTGTAGGCGAAGAAGTACCGGCTCTCGGTCGGCGAGGACTCCTCCTCGACGAAACGAGACTGGACCGTCACACTTATTCCCCGCGTCTCGGCCTTGTACATCGCCCTAATTGGCCCTTCTTCGGACGGTACGACTCGCGGAAGCCGAATGGAACGCGCTTCCCGGCCGGTGGTAGTGGGCGGCGGAATCGCCGTCAATTGCGGCGGACTACCTCGCGCGGCGCGGCGGGCCGCCGGTCGCGGCGCCGGCCTCACGAGGCCTCCGGACGCGGTTAAGCCCGCGTTAGCGGGTCCCGGCGGACAACGCTGCTCGGCGTGACGCGGACCGGCCGGGGCGCGCGAGGGAGTCAGGGGCGCGATGAACGCGGGCGCAGCCACGGGAGCCGCCGAGTCGAGCGCGGACGGCCGATCCGGCATCCTGCCGGCCCAGGCGATCGCCGCCCTCGCGCGGGCGGGCGGCATCCGGAATGCGAGCCCCTTCGCGGCCGATCAGATCCAGCCCGCGAGCCTCGACCTGCGCCTGGGCGCCAGGGCCTACCGGGTGCGGACGAGCTTCCTGCCCGGCTCGGGACGGACGGTCCAGGCCTGCGTCGACCGGCTGTCGCTGCACGCCGTCGACCTGCGCCCGGGCGCCGTCCTGGAGACGGGCTGCGTCTACATCGCGGAGCTTCAGGAGAGCCTCGCCCTGCCGGCCGATCTCGCGGCGGCCGCGAACCCGAAGAGCTCGACCGGGCGCATCGACGTCTTCACCCGCGTCATCACCGACCGGGGCGAGGCCTTCGACCAGGTCGAGCCCGGCTACGACGGGCCGCTCTACGCGGAGATCTCGCCGCGCACCTTCCCGGTCCTCGTGCGCAGCGGCTCGCGGCTGTCGCAGATCCGCTTCCGCCGCGGGGCGCCGCGGCTGACCGAGGCCGAGCTCGGCCTGCTGCACGCCCGCTCGGCCCTGGTCGACGCCGGCAGCCCGTCCTTCCAGGGCGGCGTGGCGGTCTCGGTCGACCTCGCCGGCTTCGACGGCCTCGTCGGCTACCGGGCGAAGCGCCACACCGGCCTCGTCGACGTCGACGCCCCCGGTCGCCACCGGGCGGCGGATTTCTGGGAACCCCTCGCCGCCGACGGATCGGGCAGCCTGATCCTCGATCCCGGCCAGTTCTACATCCTGGCCTCCAAGGAGGCGGTGCAGGTCCCGCCGGACCACGCCGCCGAGATGGTGCCGTTCGATCCCCTCGTGGGCGAGTTCCGCGTCCACTACGCGGGCTTCTTCGACCCGGGCTTCGGCTATGCCGGGGCCGGCGGGGCGGGCGCGCGGGCCGTGCTGGAGGTCCGCTCCCGCGACGTGCCCTTCCTTCTGGAGGACGGGCAGATCGTCGGCCGCCTCGTCTACGAGCGGATGCTCGACCTGCCGGAGACGCTCTACGGGGCGGGGGCCGGCTCGAACTACCAGGCCCAGGGGCTCAAGCTCTCGAAGCACTTCGCCCTGTAGTCCGGCCCGGACGCGCCGACGGGAGCATCGATCGCATGGACGCCGTGGACCGGAAGATCCTCGATCTCCTCCAGCAGGACGCGACGCTCCCGGTGGCCGAACTCGCCGAGCAGGTCGGCATCAGCGCGGCGCCGTGCTGGCGGCGGGTGAAGAAGCTGGAGGCGTCCGGGGTGATCCGCCGCCGGGTCGCCCTGGTCGACCGCCGCAAGGTCAACGTCCCCACCACGGTGTTCGTGGCCGTGAAGGCGCCGCGCCACGCCGCAGACTGGTCGGACGCGTTCCGGCGGGTGGTCGCCGGCTTCCCGGAGATCGTCGAGGCGTGGCGCCTGACCGGCGAGATCGACTACCTGCTGCGGATCGTGGTGCCCGATATCGAGGCCTACGACGCGGTCTACCAGCGCCTCATCGCCAAGCTCGACTTCTCGAACCTGTCCTCGTCCATCGCCATGGAGGAGATGAAGTACACGACCGCCGTCCCGACGATCTACGTGGCGTGACGCGGCCGCGCCGCGGCGGGGCTCAGCCCGCCGCCACCGCGTAGGTCCGATGGATCGACGAATCCTGCGCCCGGTGGTCGTAGCCGTAGACGTGGATCGAGACGGCCGCCTCCGGCCCGTCATTGGCGATCCGGTGCAGATTCGGCCCCGTGGGCATCATGCAGGCGACGAAGCCGGGCTCGCGGACGGCGTCCATAGTCGCCACCGCGTGGGTCTCGCTGATCGGACGGTACCACGTCTCCCGGAGGCTGCCGCGCAGCAGGCCGAAGCAGCACGAGCAGTGGTGGTCATGGACCGGCGTGACCGTGCCGGGCGCCCAGACCATCGCCCAGACGCTGATCGCCTCGGTGCCGAACAGGAGGTTCCGGCTCAGGCCGGGCCCCCGGCCGACCAGCCGCGACGGGTCGAGCAGATCCGGCTGGGCCAGCAGGCGCACCAGGGTCGCCCGGGCCGAGGCCAGATAGGCCTCCGGCGAGCGGCTCGCGGAGCGCGCGAGGTTCGCCAGCATCGCCTCGACGTCGGTCGGGATGGTGGTCTGCGGCATCGGCAGGTCTCCTTCGGTGCCCTTTCACGAGGCTGCACGAAGGATACCCAGAGGCTGGCCATGACGGGTTGCGTTCTCGAACGTCATCACGTGCGACGTGGCAATGCCATTGCTCGGAGACGCCCGAGTAGGAAATGGTGTTGCGCACGCCCGATCATTCCCGCGCGGCTGACGCCGGCGCGGCGGGTTCAGCCGGCCGCGGCCTCGTCGAGCAGCCACGCCACGGCGCCCGCGCTGGTCACGCGGCCGGCCGGCAAGGTCTCGCCGGCGGCCAGCCGGGCCAGCGGGGCCCGCTTGCCGGCCCCGGTGACGAGGAACAGCACGTGCCGGGAGGA
This sequence comes from Methylobacterium sp. 275MFSha3.1, assembly GCF_900108435.1. Lineage (NCBI taxonomy): Bacteria > Pseudomonadati > Pseudomonadota > Alphaproteobacteria > Hyphomicrobiales > Methylobacteriaceae > Methylobacterium > Methylobacterium sp. 275MFSha3.1. The sequence goes on from NZ_FNWP01000014.1 coordinate 91,775, forward strand.
CGCGAGCGCCGGCAGTGTCAGGCTGATCCGCGGAACGAACGGCTCCAGGCCGGCCTCGGGCACGGCGACGACGAGCCGCCGGGTCTCGTCGACGGCGGGCTTGCCGGGAAACAGCGAGGCGGTGTGCCCGTCCTCGCCGAGGCCGAGCAGCACGAGGTCGAACAGCGGGCGGGCCGGATCGAGGCGCTCGGCCTCGTAGAAGTCGAGGAGCGTCCGCTCGTAGGCGCGGGCGCCCGCCTCCGGACCCTCGTCCGAGGGGATGAAGTGGAGATGCGTCGGCGGGATCCGGGACCCGTGCCCGAAGGCCTCCCGAACCATCCGGACATTGCTGCGCGGATCGTCCCACGGCACGGCGCGGTCATCGCCGAAGAACCAGTGGATCCGCTCCCACGGCACCCGGGCCGCGTAGTCCGGCCCGGCCAGCAGGCCGTACAGCACCTTGGGCGTCGAGCCGCCCGAGAGGCAGAGCGCGATCCGGTCGGACCGGCTCTCGCCGCAGGCCACGATGATCCGCTCGGCCGCCTCGCGGGCGACCGCCTCCGGATCCTTCAGGACGTGGGTTCCGACGGGAAGGCTCATGGGTTCGGGCCCTGCGGCTTCGGGGGTCGGACAGGTCGGCCGGCGGGCGTCCCGCTCAGCCCTTCGGCTCCTGGTGGCCGCCGAAGCCCTTGCGCATCGCCGAGAGCAGCTTGTCGGCGTAGCTCGCGTGCTCGCGGGAGCGGAAGCGGCGGTAGAGCGCGGCGGAGAGCACCGTCGCCGGGACGCCCTCCTCGACGGCGGCGTTGATGGTCCAGCGGCCCTCGCCCGAATCCTCGACGTAGCCGGAGAAGTCGGTGAGCTGCTCGTCGCCCGCGAGTGCCTGGGCGGTCAGGTCGAGCAGCCAGGACGAGACGACGCTGCCGCGGCGCCAGACCTCGGCGATGTCGCCCATGTTGAGATCGAAGCGGCGCTCGGCCGGCAGGTCGGACGCGTTGGCGTGGCGAAGGATGTCGAAGCCCTCCGCGTAGGCCTGCATCAGGCCGTACTCGATGCCGTTATGGACCATCTTGACGAAGTGGCCGGCGCCGGTCGGGCCCGCGTGGATGTAGCCCTGCTCGGCGCGGGGGTCGCGCCCCTCGCGGTTCGGCGTCTTCGGGATGTCGCCGATGCCGGGCGCCAGGGTCTTGAAGATCGGGTCGAGGCGGTCGACGGCCTCCTTGTCCCCGCCGATCATCATGCAGTAGCCGCGCTCCAGGCCCCAGACGCCGCCCGAAGTGCCGACATCCACGTAGTGCAGGCCCTTCTCCTTCAGGGCGGCCCCGCGGCGGACATCGTCGCCGTAGAAGGAGTTGCCGCCGTCGATGACGCAGTCGTCCGCCTGCATCAGCCCCGAGAGCGCCTGGACGGTCTGCTCGGTGATCGCCCCGGCCGGCAGCATCACCCAGGCCGCGCGCGGCACCTCGAGCTTCGAGACCAGGTCCTCCAGGCTCGACGCGCCGACCGCGCCGGCCTCGACCAGGGCGGCGACGGCCGCCGGGTTCTGGTCGAACACCACGGCTGTGTGCCCGTCGCGCAGGAGACGCCGGACGATGTTGCCGCCCATCCGGCCGAGGCCGATCATGCCGAGTTGCATTGCTGCCCTTCCTTACCGATTGCCCCCGCGCGGCGAGGGTCAGGCCCCTACGGCTTCACCGACGTCACAGGCGATCTGCAGCGGCGGACCGGCGGCGGGCCGGGAAGCCTCCCCGCCGGTCCGGGGCGGCTAGACGACCGCCATCTTCAGGGCCGCCGCGACCCGGACGAGGCCGGCCTTCGTGTCGCCGCCCTTGAGGTGGACCCGCAGCGCCCGCCGGCCGCGCTCGGCGAGCACGGCGAAGTCGCCCCGCGCCTGCGCCGCGACGACGGTGCTGAACCCGAGCTTCCGGTTCGGGATCGGCAGGTCCTCCGCAGCGTCCGCAGTGATCTGCAGGAACACGCCGGTGTCCGGGCCGCCCTTGTAGGCCTGGCCGGTCGAGTGGAGGAACCGCGGCCCGAACTCCAGGCAGGTCGCGACCTTGCGGGCGTCGCGCACGGCGATCCGCGGCTCCTGCAGGATCGCGGCGGACTCGGCGTCGCGCGGGACGTAGGCCAGGAGCCCCAGGTAATCGCCGTCCTTCAGGCGGCCGATCTGCGCCTTCATCGCGGCCTCGAGCCCCTCGGCGGCCGGCTTGAGGGCGTCGGCGTTCCGCGGATCGGCGTAGAGCGCGACCCAGTCGTCCTCGTAGAGCGGCGTCTCGGCGGGGAGGGCGCCCTTCGCCTCGGCCTCGGCGAACAGCTTCTTCGTCTCGACCTTGCTGGCCTCGACGTCGGGCTGGTCGAACGGGTTGATCCCGATCACCGCGCCGGCCACCGCGGTCGCCATCTCCAGACGGTAGAATTCCTGCGGCAGCTGCTCGATCGAGTCGAGGGTGATGCGGGCGATCGGGTGGCCGTCCCGCTCCAGGGCGCGCAGGGCCTCGTCCTGCGCGGCCTCGGCGTTGCCGTCGAGGCGCAGGTAGATGAAGAACCGGTCGTGGCCGTAGACCGCCGGAACGCCGACCGGCTCGCCGTCCACCGGCACGAGGCCCTTGCCCTGCTTGCCGGTCGATTCTGCGATCAGCTGCTCGGCCCAGGCGCCGAAGCTCGCGATCGCCGGCGAGGCGACGATCGTCACCTTGTCGCGCCCGGCGAGCGCCGCGGCGCCGATGGCCGTGCCCAGCAGGACGCCCGGGTTCACGGCCGGCGGCACGGCCGGGCCGCAGGAGCGGACCATGATGCGGGCGGTCTCGAGGAGCGCCTTCACGTCGAGGCCCATGGCGGCGGCCGGCACGAGGCCGAAGGCCGAGAGCACCGAGTAGCGCCCGCCGATCTGCTTCACGCCGTAGAAAATCTTCTTGAAGTTGTCCGCCTTCGCGGCGCGCTCCATGTCGGAGCCGGGATCGGTCACCGCCACGAAGTGGTCGCCGGCCTTCTCGCCGAGCACGTCCTTGGCGCGGGCCAGGAAGTAGTCGCGGAAGACGTTCGGCTCCAGGGTCGAGCCGGACTTGGACGCGACGATGAACAGCGTCTTGGCCAGGTCGATGCTCGCCTCCAGGGCGCGCACCTGATCCGGGTGGGTCGAGTCGAGGATCTGGAGCTTCGGGAAGCCCTCGCGCTGACCGTAGGTCAGGCTGAGGACCTCCGGTCCGAGGCTCGACCCGCCCATGCCCAGCACCACGGCGTCGGTGAAGCCCTCCGCCTTCACCCAGTCGGAGAAGGCGGCGTAGTCGGCGGCCTTCTCCAGCTCCTCCTCGACGATGTGCAGCCAGCCGAGCCAGTTCGCCTCGTCGTGGCCGGACCAGACCGCGGCGTCGCCCGCCCAGAGCCGGCGGATCGACCCGCTGGCGCGCCAGGATTCGACGGCCTTCTTGGCCTCAGCCGCCAGGGTGTCGTCCATGGCGAGGCTCTGCCCGTCCAGACGGTGCCCCAGCAGTGCGACGCGCTTGCCGGCGACGGCGCCCAGCAGGTTGTCGGCGGCGTCGATGAAGAGCTGCACGCCCTCCTTCACCAGCTGCTCGGCCACCACCTCGATGTCGATGCCGGTCCGCGCGAGCCGGGCCATCACGGCCTCGGCGCCGGGCACGTCCTCCTCGATGGTTGCCCGCACCACGCCGTGGTCGCGGAACGCGTCCATGGTGGCCGGCGGCATCGTGTTGACGGTGTTCGGTCCGATCAGCTCCTCGACGTAGAGGACGTCGGAATAGGCCTTGTTCTTCACGCCCGTGGAGGCCCAGAGCAGACGCTGCGCCTTGGCGCCCTTCTCGGCCAGGGTCGTCCACTTGGATTCGGCGAAGATCGTCTTGTAGCGCTGGTAGGCGAGCTTGGCGTTGGCGATCGCCACCTTGCCCTTCAGCTGCTCCAGGGCGAACTTCTCGTCCGGATCGTTGGCCTGCGCGATCTTCTCGTCGAGGAGCTTGTCGACCAGGACGTCGATGCGGCTGATGAAGAAGCTCGCCACGCTGGCGATCCGCGAGACGTCGTGACCGGCCTTCGCGCGCGCGTCGAGACCGTCGATGAAGGCGCGCGCCACGGCCTCGTAGGCCTCCTGCGAGAACAGCAGGGTGACGTTGATCGAGATGCCCTCGCTCGTCAGCTGCTGGATCGCCGGGATCCCCTCCGGGGTGGCCGGCACCTTGACCATCAGGTTGTCGCGGGAGACCGCCTTGTGCAGGCGGCGCGCCTCGGCCAGCGTCGCCTCGGTGTCGAGGGCGAGGTAGGGCGAGACCTCCAGGCTGACGTAGCCGTCGGCACCGTCGCTCGCCTCGTAGACGGGGCGGAGCACGTCGGCGGCCGCCTGGATGTCGGCGATGGCGAGCCCCTCGTAGAGGTCGATGACGCGGCTGTCGCCGGTCGCCTGCACGGCCTTCAGGCTGTCGTCGTACTCGTCCGAGTGGCCGATCGCCTTCTCGAAGATCGACGGGTTGGAGGTAACGCCCCGCAGGCCGTCGCGCTCCACGAGCTGCTTCAGCTCGCCCTTCTCGATGAATCCGCGGGCCACGAAGTCGAGCCAGACCGCTTGATCCTGTTCGTCGTGCAGGGCCTTGAGCGCGTTCATGTCGGTTCCTCGCCTCGCGTACCGCGTACTCTCGCCCGAACGCGCCCGCCCGCCCGGATCGGGCAGGCAGGCTCCCAGGCTACTTCCTGTGCTTGGCCACCTGCGCCTTCGCGGCGTCCAGGACCTTCTCGGGGGTAAAACCGAACTTGGTCTGGAGATCCTTGATCGGCGCCGAGGCGCCGAAGGTGTGCATGCCGATGATCGCGCCCTCGGAACCGGCGTAGCGGTCCCAGCCGATGACGCTGCCCTGCTCGACGGCCACCCGGGCCTTGACGGCGGGGGGCAGCACCGAGTCGCGGTAGGCCTCGTCCTGGCGCTCGAACAGGTCCCAGGACGGCATCGACACGACCCGGGCCTTCACCCCCTCGGCCTTCAGGGCCTCGTAGGCACCGACGCAGAGCTGCACCTCGGAGCCCGAGGCGAGCAGGATCACGTCGGGCGTGCCCTCGCTGTCGGCCAGCACGTAGCCGCCCTTGGCGGTGCCGGAGGCGGCCCCGTACTTCGCGCGGTCGAGGGTCGGCAGCGGCTGGCGCGAGAGGGCGAGAACCGCCGGCTGGTTCTTCAGCGTGAAGATCACCCGGTAGGCCTCGGCGACCTCGTTGGCGTCGGCCGGGCGCAGGGTCACGAGGCCCGGGATGCAGCGCAGCGACAGGAGCTGCTCCACCGGCTGGTGGGTCGGCCCGTCCTCGCCCACGCCGATCGAGTCGTGGGTGAAGATGTGGAAGACCGGCAGCTCCATGAGCGAGGCGAGCCGGATCGGCGGGCGCATGTAGTCGGCGAAGACCAGGAAGGTCGCGCCGTAGGCCCGCAGCCCGGAGAGGCCGAGCCCGTTCACGATCGAGCCCATGGCGTGCTCGCGGACGCCGAAATGCAGGTTGCGGCCGCCCGGCGAGAACGGGCCGAACGAGCCTGCGCCCTCGAAGGTCAGGTTGGACTTGTTGGACGGCGCCAGATCGGCCGAGCCGCCGAGAAGGAACGGCACGTGCTGGGCGATGGCGTTCAGCACCTTGCCGGAGGATTCGCGGGTGGCGAGGCCCTTGGCATCCGGCTCGAAGACCGGGATGTCCTTGTCCCAGCCCTCCGGCAGGCGGCCTTCCAGGAAGGCGTTCAGGTCCTCGGCGTGGGCGGCGTCCGCCTCCTTCGCCTTGGCGAGCAGGCCCTGCCACGAATCGTAGAGGCCGGCGCCGCGCTTGCCGATGCCGTTCCGGAAGTTCTCCTGCACGCCGTCCGGCACGAGGAACTGGGCGTCCTCCGGCCAGCCGTAGGCGCGCTTGGCGCCCTTCACCTCGTCCTCGCCGAGCGCGTCGGAGTGCGCCTTGGAGGTGCCCTGCTTCTTCGGGGCGCCGTAGCCGATCACCGACTTGACGATGATGAGCGTCGGGCGGTCGTTGGTGGCCAGGAAGGTCTCGATCGAGCCCGCCAGCGCGTGCACGTCGTTGGCGTCGGCGACGCGCAGCACCTGCCAGCCGTAGGCCAGGAAGCGGGTCGCGACCTCCTCGCCGAAGGCCAGCTCCGTGTGGCCCTCGATGGTGACGGTGTTGTCGTCGTAGATCCAGCAGAGGTTGGCGAGGCGCAGGTGGCCGGCGAGCGAGGCGGCCTCCGAGGCGACGCCCTCCATCAGGTCGCCGTCCGAGCAGACGGCGTAGACGTTGTAGTCGAACAGCGGCAGGTTCGGCCGGTTCAGGTGCTGGCCGAGGAAGCGGCTGCCCATGGCCATGCCGACCGAGTTGGCGACGCCCTGGCCGAGCGGGCCCGTCGTGGTCTCGACGCCGGTGGTGAAGTGGTATTCCGGGTGGCCCGGGGTCCGGCTGTCGAGCTGCCGGAACTTCTTGATGTCCTCCAGCGACACCGCCGGGGCATTGCCGCCGTCGCTCTCGGCGACGCCCGCGAGGTGCAGCAGCCCGTAGAGCAGCATCGAGGCGTGGCCGCAGGACAGCACGAACCGGTCGCGGTTCGGCCAGTGCGGATGCGCCGGGTCGTAGCGCAGGTAGCGGTTCCACAGCGTGTAGGCGACCGGCGCCAGCGCCATGGGCGCGCCGGCATGGCCCGAATTGGCCTTCTGCACCGCGTCGATCGCGAGCGTCCGGATCGTGTTGATGCTGAGCGTATCGATCTCAGCGAGGGCCGCCTTGGCGGGAGTGTCAGCACCGCTCATGATGTCGCGTCTTCCAGTTCGCCTCGCGCGGTCCGCTTCGCGGCTTCGCGCTGCCGTAGGACGGCGGGAGGAGCTCCGTTGGCCTTACCACCCTGCCGATCCGCCGGCCCTTCGCCGCGCGTATAGCTGAGGAGCGTGTTGACGAGGGCGACGTGGGTGAACGCCTGAGGGAAGTTACCCACAAGACGCTTGGCTTGCACGTCGAATTCCTCGCTGACGAGGCCGAGATCGGTGCAGATGCCGATCAGGCGCTCGATCAGTGCCCCGGCCTCGTCGCGCCGCCCCAGGCCGATGAGGTTGTCCACGTACCAGAAGGTGCAGGGCAGGAAAGCCCCCTCGGAGCCGGTCAGCCCGTCGGTGGTCTGCCCCTCGGTCTCGTAGCGGAGGATGAAGCCGTCCCGCATCAGCCCCTTGCCGATCGCCTCCACGGTGCCGACCACCCGGGGATCGTGCTGCGGCAGGAAGCCGGTATGGGCGATGAGCAGGAGGCTCGCGTCCAGGGCCTTCGCGCCGTAGGACTGGACGAAGCTGTTGAGGGCGGGATCGAAGCCCTTCTCGCAGACCTCGGCGTGGATCTCGTCCTTGACGGCGCGCCAGCGCTCGGCCTGCTCCTGCGTGGCGCCGTTCTCGTGCATCTCGTGCATGCGCAGCGCCCGGTCGAACGCCACCCAGGCCATGACCTTCGAGTGCGTGAAGTGGCGACGCCCGCCGCGCACCTCCCAGATCCCCTCGTCTGGCTCGCGCCACGCGGTCTCCAGGTGGTTCAGGATCGCGAGGCCGACCCGCAGGCCGTCCTTGCTCACCGGCAGGCCACGGGCATGGGCCTGGTAGAGCGCGTCGAACAGCTCGCCGTAGACGTCGAGCTGGAACTGGCTGGCGGCGGCGTTGCCGATGCGGACGGGCCGCGAGTTCTCGTAGCCCGGCAGCCAGTCCAGCTCGATCTCGGGCAGCAGCCGCTCGCCGGCGATGCCGTAGAGGATGTGCGCCTGCTCGGGATTGCCCGCCACGGCCCGCAGCAGCCAGCCCAGCCAGTCGCGCGCCTCGTCGATGTAGCCGCCGTCCATCAGGGCGATCAGCGTCAGGGTCGAGTCGCGCAGCCAGCAGAACCGGTAATCCCAGTTCCGGATCCCGCCGAGCCCCTCCGGCAGGGAGGCCGTGGGCGCCGCCACGATGCCGCCGGTGGGCTCGTAGATCAGCGCCTTGAGGGTCAGGAGGGAGCGCTGGAGCATCCGGTCCCAGCCCGTGCCGCCGGCGCAGCGCGACGACCATTCGCGCCAGTGCTGGTCGGTGATCTCGAGGACCTTGCGCGGCTCGATCGGGGGCGGGTCCTCCTCGTGGGAGGGACCGTAGCTCAGGACGAACCGGTGCTTGTCACCGGCATGGACGGTGAACTCGGACACCGTCGTCTGCGCGTCCGATCCCTTGAGATGGACGTCGGTGCGCAGCACGACCTTGTGCGGACCCGAGACGGCGCGCAGGTCGCCCAGCTCCGAGCGGGAGACCCAGGGCACGGCCGAGCCGTAATCGAACCGGACCGCCATCTCCATCCGCATGGCGACGCGCCCGTGCACGCCCTCGACGAGCCGCACCAGATGGGACCCGTCGCCGACCGGCATGAAATCCGTGACCAGGACCTCACCCTGCCGCGTGGTGTGGCGGGTCTCCAACACGAGGCTGCCCGGGCGGTAGGACCAGCGCGTCTCGACGTGCTCGGCCTCGGGGAAGATCTTCCAGAAGCCGTGCGCCTCGGTTCCCAGGAGGCTGGTGAACAGGGCGGCCGCGTCGAAGCGCGGCCAGCACAACCAGTCGACGCTGCCCTGACGGCTGATCAGCGCCGCGCTCCGGCAATCCCCGACGAGCGCGTAATCCTCGATGCGTGCAGCCATCCGGCCCCGGCCCCGGTCCGCGGCCGGCAGTCCGGGCCGTCCGCTGCGACGCACCTAGGACGTCCGGTCACGAGATCCAGAGGTCGGGGTGCCCGCTGCCCGACGCGGTCAGCGCAGGCAGTCGGCCACCGCCAGGGCCACCGTGCCCTGGACCACTCTCGCGCTGCTGCGCACGAGATTCGCCGCGTCGCCGACGGCCCGCGCGGCCGGAACCAGGGTCTCCACCACCGAGGCCGCGAAGGGCATGGCCTGCGACGGGAGCAGGGCGTCCTCGGCCTCATCGGCCGCCCCGCGGGCGGGCGCCATGGGATCGGTGTTGCTGCGGGGCGTCTCGGGGCAGCGCCGGCCGGGGCAGGCGCGCCGGCCCGCGGCCGCGACGTGGGCGTTCGCCCGTGCGGCCACGGCCGGACGGGCGGGCAGGGACCCCGTCCGCGCGATCACGGCGTCGAGCGGATACTGCTCGGCGAACGCGATCACGGCGGGCGGGCGGCCCGGCGCCGCGACGGCGGCGATCGGCGCGAAATCCGTGGGTCCGGGCGCGGCGGACACGCCCGCTTCGACCCGGGCGCCGGGCTGCCCCGGCTTCGAGGTCGGGCAGTAGAGCGAGGCCACGCCCAGGATTGCCACGACGGCCAGCGTCGGCAGGAAGGGCATGGACACGCGGCCGTGGGCGGCGGCCGTCAGGGCGGGCTGATCTGGCCTGCGCATCCGAATCACCGATCTCCTTGACCGCCGCGAGGCCTGTACAGTGCGGTCAGCATTGCGGCGGAAGCTGGACCGTTTCTTTGCGCAGCGGTTACTGGTGCCGCAAGGTGGGATTCCGCGGAAACGGGCGCCGCGGGCCCAGCACGGGCACGGGCCTTGCTTAGCTCGCGGCGGCCCGCGCCGGGCCGGCCTCGAGAAGAAGACCCGCCCCGTACCGGGCCACGATGACTGAAACCAATCTCACCGTCGCCGTGATCGACCCGAGCCGCGCCCGCGCGGCCATCCTGGAAGAGGGCCTGCGCGCCGCCGGGATCGGGCGCGTGGTCGTGATTCCCGACACCGCCGACCTCATGGAGCGCGTCGCCGCGCTCAAGCCCGACGTGGTGGTGATCCATCTGGAGAGCCCGAGCCGGGACATCCTGGAGCAGATGTCAGGTGTCTCCCGGCAGGTCGAGCGGCCCGTGGCGATGTTCGTCGACCGCTCGGACTCGACCATGATGCAGGCCGCCGTCGATGCCGGGATCTCCGCCTACGTGGTGGACGGGCTGCGGGCCGAACGGATCAAGTCGATCCTCGACATCGCGATCCTGCGCTTCAACGCCTTCGCGCGCCTCCAGCGCGAGCTGACGGAGGCGCGGGGCGAACTCGCCGACCGCAAGCTGATCGAGCGGGCGAAGGGCATCCTGATGACCATGAAGGGTCTCTCCGAGGACGAGGCGTACAAGCAGCTGCGCCGCAAGGCCATGAACGAGAAGCGCAAGATCGCCGACATCGCCCGGGCGATCGTCACCACCGCGGACCTGCTCGGATGAGGCTCCAGCTCGGCTACGTTCCGCTCTGCGACGCGGCGCCCCTGATCGCGGCCCACGAACTCGGCTTCGCCCGGGCCGAGGGGCTCGACCTCGACCTCACCGCCGAGCCCTCGTGGGCGACGCTGCGCGACCGGCTGGCGCTGGGCCATCTCGACGGCGCGCACATGCTGGCGCCGCTGGCGCTGGCGAGCCGGCTCGCCCTGTCGGGGCCGCCCTCCGACCTGATCGTGCCGCTCCAGCTCAGCACCGACGGCAACGCCGTCACGCTGTCCAACACGCTCTGGGGCGCGATGGACCCGGCCAGCGAGGCCCTGGCGGATGTCGCCCGCGCCTTCGCGGGCGTGGCGGAGGCCCGGCACCGCGCCGGCACCCCGCTGACCCTCGGCACGGTGCATCCCTTCTCGTGCCACAGCTACCAAGTGCGGCTGTTCGCCGAGGCCGGCGGCCTCGACGCGGCGGCGTTCCGCACCGTCGTGGTCCCGCCGCAGCACTGCGTGGAGGCGCTGGCGCGCGGTCTGGTCGACGGGTTCTGCGCGGGCGCGCCCTGGAACGACGTGGCGGTCGCGGCCGGCCACGGGCGTGTGGCCGTCCACGGCAGCGCCCTCGCGCCGAACGCGACCGAGAAGGTGCTGGCCGTCTCCGCGCGGCTCGACGGCGCGATCCTGCCGCTGGTGCGGGCGGTCGCCCGGGCCGGACGCTGGTGCGCGGATCCGGAGAACCGGACCGAACTGATCCATCGCCTCGCCCGCCGGACCTATCTCGATCTCGATCCCGCCCTGGTCGGCCGGGCCTTCGGCGATCCGGACCCGTCCGCCGGGCCCGGCACGCGCATCCGTTTCGGCGCGGCGGTCGAGGAGCCGCGCGCCGCGCAGGCCCGGTGGCTGCTGGAGCAGATGCGGGCGTCGCAGCAGGTGCCCGCGCAGTTCGACATCGCGGCGGCGATCGCGACCGTCTACAGGGCGGATCTGTACCGGGCGGCGATGGCGGATCTCTGACGACGGCGACACTTCGCGCGGTTCGTCATCGGCGCGCGGAATCGCGGCGAACAGCGGCGGAACGCGGGGCACGCTCACCCGTTGTGCTTGAGCCATGCCCGGATGCCGCAAACTCGAAACTGGATCGTTGATCTCGCATCCGCGCGGGCGGGTCGAGCTTCGACGCTACGTCACGCGGGGCGGCCGCGTGCCCCGCGCCTGCAACGACAACCGTCGGGCGGGATCGCACCACGCCTGGTACTGGGTCCTGGCCGCCGGCGCGATGCCGACGCTGGGGCTCCTGGCGATGCTGTCGACACTCCTGTGACGGACCGCGACGTCGATGCGGGCGCGTTCCAGGCGCCGGCATTGCGCGCCTGCGATTCTACAACTCGAAAATCGGTGCGACTCGCGGCGATATAGTCGCGAGAACTGACGTAATACGTTCATCATAATCCGAAGCTGCGCGTTGCCGGTCCGCCCATCGGGGCCGACGCGGCGATCGCGTGCGCGCGGTAGGCTCCCGTCGACGCGCCTCCGGAAACGTCCCGACCTTCCTGTCGCTGCCGGAAAGCCCGGTCCGCCCGTGATCGCTTTTGCGACGGGTCGCACAGTTTTTGTGCAGTGCCGAAGCCGCCGCCTCGACGGCCGAAACGTCCCGGCCGCCCCACCGATCCTGCGGGTCCGCGCGGCGCCCGCGGACCGCGCGGCGTCTGGCATGGAACCTGCAAACCTCCCCCCGTCCGTCAACGGCGACGGACAGCGCCGTCAGCGAGGCCGCTGATCCGGTTCTCCCTGGGGCTGAAGCCTGCCGGGAGACGACCGGCAGCGGCTTTTTCGTGGGCGGTCCGCCAACGACCCTGCACTCGAGGTTCCAGACGCGATCGAGCGATGGCGACATCCCCCATGGACACACGCGGACACGACGCGGGCGCCGGGAACGGCCCGCCGCGCGAGAGGCTGGTCGTCGTCGGCAACGGCATGGCCTCGCTGCGCTTCCTGGAGCGGCTGACCGAGGCCGCGCCCGGCCGCTACGACATCACCTGCATCGGGGCCGAGCCCACGGCCGCCTACAACCGGGTCCTGCTCTCCTCGCTGCTCGGCGGCGAGGTCGACGAGGCGGCCTGCGCCTTCCGGGGCCTCGACTGGTACGCGGATCACGGCATCCGCCTGATCACCGGCGCGCCGGCGACGCGGATCGACCGGGAGAACGGGCTGGTCATCGTGGGCGAGACCCACGTCCTGCCCTTCGACAGGCTGGTCCTCGCGGTCGGCTCCCTGCCGATCCGCCTGCCGAAGCCCGGCATGGACCTTCCGGGCGTCATCACCTTCCGCGACCTCGCCGACGTGGCGGCGATCCGCCGTGCAGCCGTGCAGCACGCGAAGGCGATCGTCATCGGCGGCGGCCTCCTGGGCCTCGAGGCGGCGGTCGGGCTCGCGCGCCTCGGCGTCGAGACCACGCTGCTCCACGTCATGGACCGGCTGATGGAGCGCCAGCTCGATCACCACGCCGCCGGGCTGGTGAAGCGCGCCATGGAGGCGCGGGGCGTGCGCGTCATCCTCAAGGCCGACACCGCCCGGATCGAGGGCGCGTCCCGGGTCGAGCGCCTCGTGCTGGCGGACGGCACCGCGCTCCCGGCCGACCTCGTGGTGATGTCGGTGGGCGTGCGCCCCTCGGTGGCGCTGGCGCAGGAAGCCGGGCTGGCCATCGGCCGGGGCATCACGGTCGACGACCGGATGACCACCTCGGACCCGCGGATCTTCGCGCTCGGCGAGTGCGCCGAGCACCGCGGCCAGATCTACGGTTTGGTCGAGCCCGCCTACGAGCACGCCGACACGCTCGCCCGCCACCTCTCGGGCGAGCCGGCCGAGTACCGGGGCACGGCCCTGTCCACGAGCCTGAAGGTTTCGGGCCTGCCGGTCTTCTCGGCCGGGATCGTGGACACGCCCGACGACGCGGAGGCGATCGTGCTCTCTGATCCCGGCGCCGGCCTCTACCGCAAGCTGCTGGTGCGCGGCGGCCGGCTGATCGGCGCGGTGTTCGTCGGCGACATCGCCGAGCAGGGCGCCTGCAAGGGGCTGATCCGCTCCGGCGACCCGATCGAGAACGTGGACGACTTGATGTTCGGGCGCCCCGCGCCCGAGCCCCTGGCTGCTTGAGGAGGCGCGGATGTCCGAGACCACCACCCAGACCGCCGCGGGCGCGTTCGAGGCCGAGCAGAAGCGCTACCTCGAGGGCTTCGCCTCCGGCATCGCCGCCGTCCGCCTGACCGGCGGCCTCGCCGCGGGCGGGGCGGGGGCGGCCGCGCCGCCGGCCGAGCCGACAGGCCCGGACGCGATCCACATCAAGGCGCAGGACCGGACCGTCAAGGACGGCGGCAAGCTCTGCGACCAGGAGAAATGGAAGCGCGCCGAGAACCCGTTCGACGGCCACAACCGCCTCATCCGGGAAGCCGCCTCCGGCAAGCAGCCGAAGCCCGAGGACAATTTCCGCTGGCGCTACCACGGGATGTTCTGGGTGGCGCCGAACCAGGTCTCGTACATGTGCCGGCTGCGGATCCCGAACGGGATCCTGCACCACTGGCAGTTCGCCGGCATCGCCGACCTCGCCGACCAGCACGGCGGCGGCTACGTCCACGTGACCACCCGGGCGAACCTGCAGGTGCGGGAGATCGATCCCGAGCACGCCCAGCCCTTCCTCGACGGGCTCACCGATATCGGTCTCACGGCCCGGGGGGCGGGCGCCGACAACATCCGCAACGTCACCGGCTCCTCGACCGCCGGCATCGACGTCCAGGAGCTTCTGGACACGCGCCCGCTCGCCAAGTCCTGGCACAACTGGATCCTGAACGACCGCTCGCTCTACGGCCTGCCGCGCAAGTTCAACGTCGCCTTCGACGGCAGCGGCGTGATGCCGACGCTCGAGGAGACCAACGACATCGGCTTCCAGGCCGTGGAAGTGCTGGACGGCGCCGCCGTGCCGCCCGGCATCTACATGCGCCTCGTGCTCGGCGGCATCTCGGGCCACCGGGACCTCGCCCGCGACACCGGCATCGTGCTGAAGCCGGAGGACTGCAACGCCGTCGCCGACGCGATCATCCGGGTGTTCATCGAGAACGGCGACCGGACGAACCGCAACAAGAGCCGGATGAAGTACGTCCTCGACGCCTGGGGCTTCGACAAGTACCTCGCGGCCGTCGAGGACAAGCTCGGCCGCAAGCTCGACCGGGTCGCGCCGGAGCAGGTCGCGCCGCGGAAGGCCACCGACCGGTTCGCCCATGTCGGCGTCCACGCCCAGAAGCAGCCCGGCCTCAACTGGATCGGCGTGGTCCTGCCGGTCGGCAAGATGACCAGCGATCAGGTCCGGGCGCTCGCCAAGATCGCCGCCGAGTGCGGCGACGGCCAGATCCGCCTCACCGTCTGGCAGAACTTCATCTTCTCCGGGGTTCCGGACGCGAAGGTCGCCGAGGTTGAGCAGCGGGTGCTCGATCTCGGCCTCACCACCAAGGCGGCGGGCATCCGCTCCGGTCTCGTGGCCTGCACGGGGGCGAAGGGCTGCAAGTTCGCGGCCTCCGACACCAAGGGCCACGCGCTGATCATCGCCGACCACGTCGAGACGGCCCTGCCGAACCTCGACGTGCCGGTGAACGTCCACCTCACCGGCTGCCATCACAGCTGCGCCCAGCACTACATCGGCGATATCGGGCTGATCGGCGCCAAGGTCGTCGTCTCGGAGGAGGGCGACACCGTCGAGGGCTACGACGTCGTGGTCGGCGGCGGTTTCGCCGAGAACCCGAAGATCGGCACCGAGATCTGGAAGGCCGTGAAGGCCGAGGATGCGCCCGCCCGCGTCGAGGCGCTGCTGCGCGCCTACCTCGCCCTCCGACAGGGCCCCGAGGAGAGCTTCCAGGCCTTCACCAGCCGCACCGGCGCGGAGGCGCTCCGCGACGCCGCCGAGGACCAGCCCGCCCTGAAGGCCGCCGCATGACCCAGCACGTCTCGCCCCCCCTCGTCCTGATCCCCGAGACCGCGCCCTTCAACGAGGACCAGCGCGCCTGGCTCTCGGGCTACTTCGCGGCCCTGCTCGGCCCCGCCGTCGCGGGCGCGACGGCGCTCGCGCCCGGCGAGGGCCCCGCCACGGGCCCCAAACTCGCCGACAACGACGACGCCCCCTGGCACGACCCGTCCGTGCCGATCGCCGACCGGATGGCGATGGCGAAGGACCGGCCCGAACCGCAGAAGCTGATGGCCGCCATGGCCCAGCAGGATTGCGGCCAGTGCGGCTACAACTGCGCCGACTATGCCAACGCCATCTTCCTCAAGAACGAGGCGCGCCTGAACCTTTGCCAGCCCGGCGGCAAAGAGACCCTGCGCATGCTCAAGAAGCTGGACGAGGAGTTCGGCGCCGCAGGCGGCGCCCCCGCGGCGCCGAAGGCGGAGGACGACGCCCCGAAGGCGGCGGCCGATCTCGGCCCGCTCGGCTACTGCCGCGAGAACCCGGTCGAGGCGCTGTTCCTGTCCCGCCGACGCCTCAACGATCCGGGCGGCGAGAAGGAGACGTGGCACATCGAGATCGGGCTCGACGGCACGCCGATCCAGTACGAGGTCGGCGACTCGCTGGGCCTGTTCCCCGCCAACGCCCCGGCACTGGTGGATGCCGTGATCGCGGAACTCGGCGCCCGGCCCGAGCGGGTGATCGGGGAAAGGACCCTGCGCGAGCACCTGCTGATCAACTACGCGCTCGGCGCGGCGCCCGACAATCTGTACCAGCTGCTGTCGCTGCTCACCTCCGGGGCGGCGCGCAAGAAGGCGCAGGCGCTCGCCTCCGGCGAGGATCCGGACGGCGACGCCGCCTATCTCGACGTGCTCGGCGCGCTCCACAAGTTCCCGGGCGCGCGGCCCGACGCCGAGGTCTTCCTGGAGGCCTTGGACGAGTTGCAGCCGCGGCTCTACTCGATCTCGTCCTCGCCCAAGATGGATGTCGGCCGCGTGTCGCTGACCGTGGACGCGGTGCGCTACAACCACCGCTCGCGGCTGCGGCTGGGCGTGGCCTCGACGCACCTGGGCGAGCGCCTGCCCGAGCAGACCAGGGTGAAGGTCTACCTCCAGAAGGCGCACGGGTTCGGCCTGCCGGCCGACCTGTCGAAGGACGTGATCATGTGCGGCCCCGGCACCGGCATCGCGCCGTTCCGGGCCTTCCTGCGCGAGCGCGCCGCCACGCGGGCGCCGGGCCGCAACTGGCTGTTCTACGGCCACCAGCGGCAGGCCTCGGACTTCTTCTACAAGGACGAGCTGAACAGCCTGAAGGACGACAAGGTGCTCACCCGCCTGTCCCTGGCCTGGTCGCGGGACGGGACGGAGAAGACCTACGTTCAGGACCGGATGCGCGAGAACGGCGCCGAGCTGTGGAAGTGGCTCGAGGGCGGCGCGCATTTCTACGTCTGCGGCGACGCCAAGCGCATGGCCAAGGACGTCGAGCGGGCGATCATCGACGTGGCGGCGCAGTTCGGCGGCAAGAGCCCCGAGGACGCGGTGGCCTATCTCGCCGCGCTCAAGAAGGCCGGGCGGTATCAGGCCGACGTGTACTGAACCGCAACTTGCTCTCCTCCCCTGGCGACCCCGGGCTTGCCCGGGATCGCTCGAGCTTGTGGGGAGGAGCCGGAGGTGGGGGTGGCGCAGGATGGGGCTCGGGCGGTGCCTTCTGCACCACCCCCACCCCTGACCCCTCCCCACAGGGGGGAGGGGAACGGCGGCGCGAAGCTTGCTCCCGCCCAGGACGACCCTGCGAGGATTCAGCCATGACCCAGCCAGTGGCGGCGCCGACGGTGCGGACCACCTGCCCCTATTGCGGGGTCGGGTGCGGCGTGCTCGCGACCCCGGACGGGCAGGGCGGCGCCACCATCGCGGGCGATTCCGAGCACCCGGCCAATTTCGGCCGCCTGTGCTCGAAAGGCTCGGCGCTGGGCGAGACCCTGTCGCTCGAGAACCGCCTGCTCCACCCGCAGGTCGACGGCGCCCAGGTCTCGTGGGATGCCGCGCTCGACACGGTCGCGGGCAAGCTCCGCGCGGTGGCGGACGAGCACGGGCCGGACGCGATCGCCTTCTACCTCTCGGGCCAGCTCCTCACCGAGGATTACTACGTCGCCAACAAGCTCGCGAAGGGCTTCATCGGCACGCCGCACGTGGACACCAACTCGCGGCTCTGCATGTCGAGCGCGGTCGCGGCCCACCGCCGGGCCTTCGGCTCCGACACGGTCCCGGGCTGCTACGAGGATCTCGACGAGGCCGACCTGATCGTGCTGGTCGGCTCCAACACCGCGTGGTGCCACCCGGTCCTGTTCCGCCGCATGGCCGACGCCAAGGAGCGCCGCGGCACCAAGTTCGTGGTCATCGACCCGCGCCGGACCCAGACCGCGCAGGAATGCGACCTGTTCCTCGGCATCCGGCCGGGCACCGACACCGCCCTGTTCTCGGGCCTGCTGGTCTACCTGTCGGACAACGGTTTCCGCGACCGCGCCTTCATCGATTCCCACACGGCCGGCCTCGACGGCGCCCTCGACCGCGCCCGCCAGATCGCGCCGGACCTCGCGGCTGTCGCCGCCGTCACCGGCGTGACCGAGGCCGACATCGCGGCCTTCTACGCCCTGTTCGCCGGCACCCGCCGGGTGGTCACGGCCTTCTCGCAGGGGGTGAACCAGTCGGCGCAGGGGACCGACAAGGGCAACAGCATCATCAACTGCCACCTCGTCACCGGCCGGATCGGCGAGACCGGGATGGGGCCGTTCTCGCTGACCGGCCAGCCGAACGCCATGGGCGGGCGCGAGGTCGGGGGGCTCGCCAACATGCTGGCCGCCCACATGCACTTCACCCCCGAGGAGGTGGACCGGGTGCGCCGCTACTGGGGCGCCCCGCGGATCATCACCGGCGAGGGCATGAAGGCGGTGGCCCTGTTCGAGGCGATCGGTCGGGGCAAGATCAAGGCGCTGTGGGTGATGGGCACCAACCCGCTGGTCTCGATGCCGCGGGCCGACGCGATCCGGGACTCGCTCGCCGGCCTCGACCTCTACGTGGTGTCCGAGGCGGTGGCGGATTCCGACACCGCGCGGGGGCGGGCCAAGACCACCGTGCTTCTCCCCGCCCAGGCCTGGGGCGAGAAGGACGGCACGGTCACCAATTCCGAGCGCCGGATCTCGCGCCAGCGCCGCTTCCTCGCGAGCCCCGGCGAGGCCAGGCCGGACTGGGCGGCGCTGGCGGATGTCGGGCGCCGCCTCGGCCACGGGCGGGCCTTCGCATTCGATTCCGCCGCCGCGATCTTCCGCGAGCATGCCGGGCTCTCGGCCTACGAGAACAACGGCACCCGCGATTTCGACCTCGGCGCGCTCGCGGACATCGGCGACGCCGCCTACGAGGCGGCCCTGCCGGTGCAGTGGCCGATCCCGAAGCGCTCCGGCTTCCGGGGCGCCCCGCAGGGGAAGGCGAGGCTGTTCGGCGACGGCCGGTTCTACACCTTCGACCGGCGCGCCCGCTTCGTCGCGGTGCAGCCGCCGGCCCTCGCGCTCGCGGCCTCTACGGCGTTCCCGCTCATGCTCAACACCGGCCGGGTCCGCGACCACTGGCACACGATGACGCGCACCGGGAAGAGCCAGCGGCTCTCCGCGCACCGGGCCGTGCCGTTCGTCGAGGTCCATCCGGACGACGCGGCGGCCCACGGCCTCGCGGAGGGCGACATCGCCCGGCTCACGACCGCGCACGGCGCGGCCGAGCTGGAGGTGACGGTCACCGACACGGTGGTGCCGGGCAGCCTGTTCATGCCGATGCACTGGGGCGGCGCCTTCGCGTCGCGGGCCCGGGTCGGCGCGCTGGTGCGGGGCATGACCGACCCGGTCTCGGGTCAGCCCGAGCTCAAGGCGACCCCCGCGGCGGTCGAGTCCGTCGGCTACCGCGCCCGCGGCTTCCTGCTGACGCGCCGACAGGTGGCGCTGCCCGAGGGCTGGTGGTGGGCACGCGCCGCGATCACCGGCGGCTGGGGCGCGCAGTTCGCCACCGCCGACAGCTCCCGCGCCGTGGCGCTGATGGTGCGCGGGCTGATCCAGAGCGAGGCGCTGCCGGGCGGCGAGCTGGCGGAATACGCCGACCACGCCCGCGATCGCTACCGCTGCGCGGTCTACGACGGCGACCGCCTCGTCGCCTGCCTCGCCTACGCCCCCGCCGCCGAGCGGCCGGACTGGGAGGCCGCCAAGGTCCTGTTCGCCGCCGAGGCGCCCGACGCCGCCGAGCGGCGGGCGCTGCTCTCGGGCCGCGCGGCGACCGCCTCGGCGGGTCCGGTGGTCTGCGCCTGTCACGGCGTCGGCGCGGACATTATCGCCGCGACCATCGCCGGAGGCGCCGGCTCCGTGGAGGCGGTGGGTGCCGCCTGCAAGGCCGGGACGAATTGCGGCTCGTGCATACCGGAGATCCGCAAGATGCTGGCCGGGCAGACCGCATGCGCCGCGTGATTTTCTGATACACTCGCCGGCGAGGATGGATCGGCTTCTCCTGTCAGATCACCTCATCCTGAGGTGCCCGCGTCAGCGGTCCTCGAAGAAGAGCTCCAGGGATCGCGGCCGACTGGAGCCTCCTTCGAGGCCTCCGCTCCGGTACCCGAGGATGAGGGGGCAGTCGGGACCGGCCGGATCAGGACGCTTCAGGACAGGCCCGTGACCGAGACCCCCCTGCGCGCAGCCCGCGCCCCCCGCGAGACCAAGGCTGCCGGCCTGGAGCCGCTGGCGGTGCTGCCCGTCTTCGTCCCCCTGCGCGGCAAGCGAGTGGTGCTCGCCGGCTCGTCCGGCGGCGCCCCCTGGAAGGTGAAGGTGCTGGCCGCCGCCGGCGCCCATGTCGACGTCTACGCGCCCGAGCCCGGCGAGGAGCTGCGCGCCGTGCCGGGCGAGATCGTCGACGGGCAGGTGGTCCTGCACGAACGCCCCTGGAGCCCGGACGATCTCTGGGGCGCGGCCTTCTGCATCGGCGCGATGGAGGACGAGGCCGAGTGCGTCGCCTTCGTGGCGGCCGCCCGCGGCGCCGGCGCCATCGTCAACGCGGTGGACCGGCCACACCTCTGCGACGTGAAGTTCGGCGCCATCGTCAACCGCTCGCCGCTCGTGGTCGGCATCTCGACCGAGGGCGCGGCCCCGGTCTTCGGGCAGACCGTGCGCGCCCGGATCGAGGCGATGCTGCCCCGCGGGTTCAGTCGCTGGGTCGCGGCCGCCCGCGACTGGCGCGACGGCGTCACGGCCCGCTTCCACGGCTTCGCCGACCGGCGGTTCTTCTGGGAGCGCTTCACCGACCGGGCCTTCGCGGAGCCCGACCGGGCGCCGTCGGACCGGGATCTCGCCGAGCTGCTCGGCGAGACCGAGACCGCCCCGAAGGGCGGCGCCGTGACGCTGGTCGGGGCCGGCCCCGGCGACGCGGAGCTGCTCACGCTCAAGGCGCTGCGGGCGCTGCGCAACGCCGACGTGATCCTCTACGACGACCTCGTCGCACCCGAGATCCTGGACTACGCCCGCCGCGAGGCCCGCACCATGCTGGTGGGCAAGACCGGCCACGGCCCGTCCTGCCGCCAGGACGACATCAACGCGCTGATGGTGCAGCTCGCCCGCTCCGGCAAGCAGGTGGTGCGGTTGAAATCCGGCGACCCGCTGGTCTTCGGCCGGGCCGGCGAGGAGATCGAGGCCTGCCGGGCCGCCGGCATCCCGGTGACCGTGGTGCCGGGCGTCTCGGCCGCACAGGGTGCGGCGGCGTCCCTCGGCCTGTCCCTGACCCATCGTGACGCCGCGCGCCGGCTCCAGTTCGTCACCGGCCACGACCGCCGCGGGGCGCTGCCGGACGACCTGAACTGGGGCGCTCTCGCCGATCCGAGCGTCACCACGGTCGTCTACATGCCGAAGCGGACCCTGCGGGCCTTGCTGGCGCGCGCCGTGGAGGAGGGGCTGGCGCCCACGACGCCGGCGCTGCTGGTGTTCAACGCCACCCGCCCGAACCAGCAGGCCCTGCGCGGCACGGCCGCCGACCTCGCCGACCGGGTCGAGGCGGCGGGCCTCGACGGGCCGGCGCTGCTGATGGTGGGCGAGGCCTTCTCGGAGATGCGTGGCGCGCTGCCGGCCCAGGCGGAGCAGGCCCGCGTGGCGGTCTGAGGCCGATGACGCGGGCGCGGCGGGGGAGCTGCAGATCAGCGGCTCCGGCGCGTCCGGCTGATCCGGATCAGGTCTCGCCGGCCACGAAGGCGCGCATCAGGTAGTTGGCAATCGCCATGGGCGGCGGCGCCAGGATCCCCTCGGGATGCGTTCCCGCCAGCATGGCCGCGACGTCGGCCCGGCTGAACCAGCGCGCATCCTCCAGCTCGCTGGGATCGGTCACGATAACCTCGTCGAGCGCCTCGGCGGCGCAGCCCATCATCAGCGACGACGGGAACGGCCAGGGCTGCGACGTCCGGTAGGTGACGGCGCCGACGCGGATCTGCGTCTCCTCGAACACCTCGCGGCGCACCGCGTCCTCGATCGTCTCGCCGGGCTCCAGGAAGCCCGCGAGGCAGGAATACATGTGCGGGCGGAAATGCGGACCCCGGCCGAGCAGGCAGGTGTCGCCCCGGCGCACCAGCATGATCACCACCGGGTCGACCCGGGGGAAATGGTGGGCGCTGCAACTCGGGCATTCCCGGCGGAAGCCGCCGGCTTTCGAGACGGTGGCGGTGCCGCAATTGGCGCAGAAGCCGTGGCGGGCGTGCCAGTCGAGCATGGACTTGGCCACGGCGAGCAGGCCGAGCTCCTCGGCCTCCACGGCGGAGTCGGTGGCGATCGACCTCAGGTCGAGGGTACGGGCCGGCCCCTCGGAGAAGCGCTCCGCGGCCTCGGCCGGCGCGGCGGCGGCGAAGACGGGCTGCCCGTCCCGGTGCCCGAGGAAGATGCGCGTCCCGCCGGCGAGGTCCGCCGCCTCCGCGACGGCGATCAGTGCGGTCTCCCCGCGCAGCACGATCCGGTCGCCGCAGATCAGCACGAGGCGGGCTTCGGGCGTGTCGAAGGCGGGCACCGCCTCCTCGGGCTGCTCGGCCGAGTGCCGGTCGAGGCGGTTTCGGACGAAGCCGAGGGTGTCGCGGGGATCGGTCATGCGAGGGTCAGGCCGCGGAGAAGAGGGCGCCGGCGCGCTCGAGGAGCTGGGCGCGGGCGTGGGGCGGGTAGTGCTTGCGGGTCTCGAACCCCCAGACCGGCCCCGGCCAGGCGGGATCCGACCGGAAGCGGCCGACCACGTGGACGTGGAGCTGCGACACTACGTTGCCCAGGGCGCCGACATTCACCTTGTCGGGCTTGGACAGGGCCTGCATCACCCCCGTGGTGAGGCGGATCTCCTTCCAGAGCGCCGCGGCATCGGTCTCGGAGAGGTCGGTGATCTCGGTGAGGTTCGGGCAGCGCGGCACTAGGATCAGCCACGGGAACCGGGCATCGTCCATCAGCAGCACGCGGCACAGGGCGAGGTCGCCCACTTCGGCGGTGTCAGCCGACAGGCGCGGGTCGAGGGTGAAGGCGGGCTCGGTCATCGCCGACCGGTGTAGCGCAGCTTCCGCGTCGGCGCGCGGGTTTGCTGCGCCGTCGGTGACGCAGCGGCCCGATCGGCTCAGAGACCCGGCACGACGCCCTGGCGGCCCACCGCGATCGTCCCCGCCATCAGCCCGCCGTCCTCGTCCGGGCGCGCGAAGATCGTCACGGCGGCGCCCCGCTGGAGCATCGCCTTCTCACCAGGCGAGAACTGCGTCACCGGCGTGTCGTCGGGGATCGCGAAGGACGAATGGCCGCCGTTATAGGCGAGGGTCAGACGCATCGGCGCGCCCCGCTGCACGTCGGCCACCCAGCCGGCGGTGAGGCGCGCGCCCTGCGCGGTGTCCCAGGGCTGGCTGCCGGCCTCGAACCCGCGCTCGGACGGAGAGTACAGGGTCACGGCGGTCGCCTGCCGCGGCTCGGAATCGGACGCACCGAGGACGCTGACGTAGCTCTCCGGCTTGATCGCCCGCAGGCTGGCGCCGTTCACCGCGTAGATGCGGGTCCGGGGGCCCATCCGCACGGCCAGGGTGCTGCCGCTGGTGCGGCGGATCTCCACGCGCTCCGAATCGGCCTGGACCACGGTGCCGCGGAACCGGACGGTCGCCGGCTCAGCGCGGGCGGCGGGGATGGTCGCGATCGCCAGAAGGCCGGCGAGGAAGAGACGTCTCACGGGGCTCTTCACGGGGCTCCTTTCCGAGCGTGTGGACAATGGGCGTGCCGTCCGGCTGCGGGACCCGAACGCCGGGGACCGGGCAGGGTTCCCGGCGCCGAAGGACGTGCGGTGCCGCAATCCGTCGGCCGGGCTCGCGGAGCGCTCAATGCGCCATCAGCACCGGCATGTCGGCGTGGGCGAGAACGTGGCTGGTGACGCCGCCGAAGATCATCTGGCGCAGGCGGCTCTGGGTGTAGGCGCCCTTGATGAGAAGATCGCAGCCGAACGCCTTCGCCTCCGCCAGAAAGGTCTCGCCGGGCACGCGCCGGCCGGCCGGCAGGGCCCGGTGCGACGCGTCCACACCCTCGCAGGCCAGGGCCTGGGCGAGGTCCTGCGCGGTCGGGCCCGGCACCATGCCGCCCTCGACGCTGAGCACGAGCACCCGCTCGGCCCGCCGCAGGAACGGCATCGCGAAAGCCACCGCCCGGGCGGTCTCGGTCGACCCGTTCCAGGCGATGACCACGGCGTCACCGAGGCTGGCCGGTGCCGTAGGCGGCGCCAGCAGGATCGGGCGGCCGCTCTCGAACAGGGCCGTCTCGAACGTGGTCATGCGCGGGGCGTTATCGGTGGTGCCGGGACGCCCGACCACCGTTGCCGAGAACAGCCGCGCGTACTGCCCGAGGAACGCGTCGCCGGTGGGGACGTCCTGTCGCCAGCGGTAGCGCGGTCCGGCATCCGGCACCCGGTCCGGTATGCAGAGCCCGTCGCGGGCGTGCCGCGGGATGCCGGCGCCGTCCATGAAGGCCACGAAGCGGCCGCCCGCCTCCTCGGCCTCGGCCCGGTCGGCCTCCTCGTCGCGCAGCCACGTCATGCCGCCGACCATGTCGACCGGCACGTACTCGGCCAGCGCCGGGCGCAGGGACACGCCCTCGATCAGACTGCCGAAGCGCGCGGCCGCCAGCCGGGTCGTCTCGAAGACGGAGGGCAGGGCGTCGTGCATCGCGACGGGAACGAGCAGGGTCTTCATGCTGGCCTTCTCCTCGGGCAGGCGAGGCTAATCCTCCCGGCCGCGCGGTGGAACCGGGGCCGGCACGGCGCGCACACGGTTTTGCGGCGCGCCCGGATCGAGCCACCTCCGGAGGGCCCGGGTCAGGGGCCGCTCGACGAGGCGGTGGACCACGAGCGCGGCCGCGGCGCTGCCCGCGAGCATCAGCGCCATGCTGGCCCAGGGATGCAGGGCGGGGGCAAGGCCGAGCCGGAGCAGCGCCTCGCGCACGAGGCGCAGCGCGAACGGGTGCACGAGGTAGAGGGCGTAGGACGCGTCGCCGAGCGCGACGAGCCCGCGCACGGGGGACGGCAGCCGCGCGACCGCGGCCGCGTCGCGGGGTGGCCCGAGGGCGGCCGCCACCAGCAGGACGGCCGGCCCGCCGACGAGGAGCGGGCGCAGGAACCCGTCGGCCTCGCTGAGACCCGCGAGCACCCGCGCGGCCAGGATCAGCCCCAGCACGCCCAGCACCGCGAGCCCGACCCGCAGGGGGAGGGCCGGCCGGAACCCCGCGCCCCAGGCGAGGGCGAGACCGGCGCCGGCGGCGAATTCGAGTACGATCGGATCCGACCAGAAGCGCAGCGGCACCGGCAGGCCCGGCACGAAGGCGCCGACCGCCACGAGGACGGCCAAGCTCCCGCACAGCCACGCGACGGCGCCGCGCCGCCCGAAGCCGAGACCCGCGGCGAAGAGTGCGTAGAAGGCCGCCTCGTAGTTCAGGGTCCAGCCGAGGCCGTAGAGCGGCTGGACGGTGCCGTCGGGGCGGGCCGCCGGCCAGAACAGGAAGCTCGCCGCGAGGGCGACCGGGTCGCGCACCAGCGCGGCAGCCTCGCCCAGGAGGTCCGGCCGCGCCAGCGCCAGGACGAGGTAGAGCAGGCTCACCAGCCAGTAGAGGGGCACCACCCGGGCGACCCGGTGGGCGAGGAAGCGGGCGCGGCCGCCCGACCGGCCCGCGAGCCGGCCGCCGGCATGGACGATGACGAAGCCGGAGATCACGAAGAACAGGTCGACCCCGCCCCACCAGGGCAGCAGCGTCGCGGGATCGAGCGCCGGGCCGGCGCCCCGGTCAGCGAGGAGGCCCGCCTCGTGCCGCGCGTGGTGCCATGCCACCATGAGGGCGGCGGCGGCGCGGACGATCTGGACGGCGACGACGATCACGGGCTGCCCGCGCGCGTCGCGCTTCGAGCCCTGCCCGGAGGTGCGGCCGGAAGGACCCACCCGCCGAGGCCACCGTCCCGGAGGAGCGCGATCGGCATCCTGCGGGATCCACCGAGAGGGCACGCGCGCCGGATTAGATCCGCTCGGGAACCGTATTGTCCGATGCGAAAACGGCAGGAACCATAAGCCGATAGCCTCGTTGACGGACCAATTCGCGAACCCGCCGGCTCCGAGTTGCCTGCGACGTCGTATGCCGAGGCGTCCGTGCTGCACATGCGGCGTCCTTCCGCGGTTCGCGTGCCCATCTCGAACAGAGGTCCCGATGCTGAAGAACTACGCTGCCGCGTCCGCGCTCGTCCTGGCGCTGTCGACCCCGGCCATGGCCCAGAGCGCCAACGACTTCCGCATGCAGTCGATGCAGGCGAACGCCTTCGAGATCCAGTCTTCGCAGATCGCCCTGTCCAAGTCGCGCAACCCGCGCATCCGCTCCTACGCCCAGGAGGTGCTCCGTGACCACCGCGCCGCCAACGTCGCCCTGGCCGGCGGCCAGATGAACGGCGTCGCCGGCGATCCGGGCCTCGGTGGCCTGGTCACCGCCCCGATCGCGGTGGCGGGCAGCGCCGTGGGCGCCGGCGTCGGCGCGGCGACCGGCGTGGTCGGCGGCACCCTGGCGGGCGGCCCGGTCGGCGGCCTCGAGGGCGCGGGTGCCGGCGCGGCGCGCGGCGCCGCCGCGGGTGGCCAGATCGGCCGCGGCGACGTGATGGCGACCGGCGCCTCGACGATCGTCCCGCCGAACCCGGAGCAGCAGGCGATGCTGGCCCAGCTCTCGGCCGCCCCGGCCGGCGCGCGCTTCGACCGCTTGTACGCGTCGCAGCAGATCCAGGCCCATCAGATGACCATCGCGATGACCCAGGCCTACGCTCAGGGCGGCCCGAACCCGGCCCTGCGCAACTACGCCCAGCAGGCCCTGCCGGCCCTGCAGATGCACCTGCAGCAGGCCGAGCGTCTCCCGGGCGCCATGTAAGCGGCACGGATTTCGGCGGCCCGGCCTCGGCCGGGCCGAACGAGAAGGCGGCGGGCGCGAGCCCGCCGCCTTTCTCATGTCGATGGCTGTTCGAGCCAGGATGATCGCCGGCCGACCGCGGCGAACGACCTTCGCGGACGCGCCGGCGCGTCCCAGCATCATCGGATCCGGGACCGGCCGACCGGTCCCGAATCTCAGCGCCCGCGCCGTGCGCTCACTCGCACGCGATGGCGGCGACGGAACGGACCGACTGGCCGGTCGTGTCGATCGGCGGCTTGAACTCGCCGGACTGCGGATCGCGCACCAGCAGGGAGCCGCTGGCCACGCCGAAATGCGCGCCGTGGATCTCGAGGCGGCCGTCGTCGACCCGCTCCTTCACGAACGGGAAGGTCAGCAGGTTCTCCATGCTCTGGACGACCACGGCATGTTCCAGCTTGGTCAGGTAGTTCGGCGCGGCGGGATCGCCGGCCTTGTCCTCGGCCTGACCCACGAGCGAGACCCACTTGCCGATGAAGTCGCCGGGCGAGAGCGGCTTCGCCTTGTTGGCCCAGGCCTTGATGCCACCGCAGGTGGCATGCCCGAGGACGACGATGTGCTTCACCTCCAGGGCCTGGACGGCGAATTCCAGGGCCGCCGAGGTGCCGTGATACTGGCCGTCCGGCTGGTAGACCGGCACGAGGTTGGCGACGTTGCGGATCGTGAACAGCTCGCCCGGGCCGGCATTGAAGATCGCGCTGGGCGAGACCCGGCTGTCGCAGCAGCTGATGACCAGGATCTCCGGATTCTGCGTCGAGGCGAGCTGCGCGAAGCGCCGACGCTCGGTCGGGAAGCGGTCGAGGAGGAAGGACCGGTAGCCTTCGGTCAGGTAGACGGGGAACATAAAGTCGTCTCCAGTTAGACAAATCCGCGACAGCGGGAGTGAAATCAAAGTCCTCGCCAAGCAAGAACGCGCGGCTGGGCCGGAATAGTCCCGCGCGCGAGGTCCGACGCCAGATCCGCGAGACCGGCCGGCTCGACGTGCTCACCGCTGGCGCGCAACTCGTCGAGCGGCCACCAGCGCGTCCCGATCAGCGGGTTGTCCTCGGTCTCGGCGAGCCGGCTCGTGTCGACCCGGTCGTCGGGCAGGCGGACGAGGAAGTAGCGCTCCCGGGCGTCCCGTGCCTGACGGAACAGGTGGAACGGGCCGTCGCAGGCCGCGACCTGCGGGCCGATCGCGGCGTCGCCCCGGCCGATCTCCTCCTCGAGTTCCCGCCGGCAGGCGGTGACGTGGTCCTCGCCGGGCTCAAGGCCGCCGCCGGGCATGAACCAGAACCGGAGCGGCGCCCCGTCCGGCCCCCTCGCGTGGACCGACGTGTAGGCGATGAGCAGGATCCGGTCCCGCGGATCGAGGACGATCGCGCGGGCGATGTGTCGGACGGGCAGGGGGTTCGCGGCGCTCATGCAGCCAGAGCTAGAGCGCGCGCCGGGGACGGACACCGGCCGCGCGCGGGCCTGCGTGCAAAACAGCACGTTGCGGTCGCCGACGCGCCCGGCGGAGGTGCGGGGCGCCGGTTCAGGACGGCGGGCGGGGCGCCGGTGCCCAGATCACGACGGGGAGCCCGAAGGCGTCGCGCTCGGGCGGATCCGGCAGCGGCACGGCCTGTCTGAGGCTTATGTCGCGGGCCACCACGAGGGCAGCCAGCGCGTCGAGATGGTCGTCCTCCGGAACGCCCTTGACCCGGGACCCGATCAGCGCGTTCGGCAGGCCCGCCGCTGCGAGGAGCGCCCGCCGGAGGTCCAGCCCCTCGCGGGCGCGCCTGCCCTTCTTGGGCAGGCCGAGCGGCCGGCCGCCGTTGAGGGCGTGGAAGGCCACCTCGGGATGCACCTCGTGGACCCGCGCGCGCGCCTCCGGGCGCTCCCGCAGGAGCGTGTCGACCGCGCGGACGTAGCGGAAGATGTTGTAGCCCTGGATCGACGGCGCGAAGGGCGGGTCGCTCGCGGCCCGCGAGGCGGCCTTCGCGGCGGCGTAGTCGGGGGCGTAGACCGCGCTCCGCGGCGGCATCGGGAACACCGAGGCCCGCGCCGGCCCGAGCCGGGCGCGCGCGGCCCGGTCGGCGCCGCGGCCGCCGCCGGTGATCCGGTCGGGCAGCCCGATCGGCACGTCGATCCCGACGATGCCGGGCCGCTCCGGCGCGTCGAGGAGCGCGGCGACGTCGGGGAACAGGGCGCAGCGGTGCCGGTCGGGGTCGTCGAGGTCGAGGAGCGCGCCCGCCCAGGCGCCGCGGCAGCCGTCCAGTCCCGCGATCCAGCGCGCCATGCCGTTTCTCCGCCGCCGTCCGCGCGGCCGCTGTTCTCGCCGGGCGTTCTTGCTCGCGTTCTTGCCGGGATGCGCGCGGAAAGCTATCCGCGTCGCCGAGGGCGCCGCCGGCCCGGGAGAAGCGTGATGAGCGAGATCCGTCCCCGTCGCAGCGTGCTGGCGATGCCGGGCTCCAACGCCCGGGCGCTGGAGAAGGCGCGGTCGCTCCCCGCCGACGTGATCCTGATCGACCTCGAGGACGGCACCGCCCCCGCCGCGAAGGCGGCGGCCCGCGCCCAGGTCGCCACCGCGGTCGCCGCGCGGGGCTTCGGCCCGCGCGAGGTCGTGGTCCGCATCAACCCGCCGGAGACCGAGGACGGCGAGGCCGACCTCGTGGCGCTCGCGCCGGCCGCCCCGGACGCGATCCTGGTACCGAAGGTCCGGACCTCCGACGCGCTGATCGCCGTGGGCTCCCGCCTGCGCCGCCTCGGCGCGCCCCTGGCGACGCGGGTCTGGGCGATGATCGAGACGCCGATGGCGGTGGTGAACGCCGCCGAGATCGCGGGCGCGGCCCGGGACGTGGACGGCCGGCTCGGCGCCCTGGTGATCGGCCCGAACGACCTGCTGAAGGCGTCGCGGATCCGGCCGCCGGGGCGGGCCGCCCTGCTGCCCTGGCTGATGAACGTCCTGGCCGCCGCCCGGGCCTACGAGATCGATGCGATCGACGGCGTGTTCACCGACCTCAAGGACGCGACCGGGTTCGAGGCCGAGTGCGCGCAGGGCCGCGACCTCGGCTTCGACGGCAAGATGCTGATCCACCCGAGCCAGATCGGCCCGGCCAACGCCGCCTTCGGGCCGGATGCCGAGGAGATCGCGCAGGCCCGCCGGCTGATGGACGTGTTCGACGCGCCGGAGAACCGCGAGCGCGGGGTCATCGCGGTGGACGGCAAGATGGTCGAGCGCCTCCACGTCGAGGCCGCCCGGCGGACGCTCGCCATGGCCGAGGCGATCGCGCGGATGACCGCGTGAGCGACCTGCCGGAGGTCGGGCTGCGGCTGCTCGACCCGCGCCTTCCGGGCTGGGGCTTCCCGCGCTGGGGTTCGTCGGCCGCGGCCGGCCTCGACCTGCACGCCTGCCTCGACGCGCCCCTGGAGTTGCAGCCTCAGGGGAAGGCGGTCCTGATCCCGGCGGGGGTCAGCGTGCTGATCCGCGATCCCGCCTGGTGCGGGCTGATCTTCCCGCGCTCGGGCCGCGGACACAGGGACGGTCTGGTGCTCGGCAACGGCACCGGTGTGATCGACGCGGATTACGAGGGTCCGCTGCTGGTCTCCGCCTGGAATCGCGACGCATCCGAGCCCGTGCGGATCGAGCCGGGCGAGCGGATCGCGCAGCTCGTCTTCACGCGGATCACGCGGCCGGCGCTGACCGTGCTGGAGGGCGCGCCCGGCCCCGGCTCGGAGCGGGGCGCGGGCGGGTTCGGGTCGAGCGGGCGCTAGCGCGCCCTCCGTCATCACGAGCGGAGCGAAGCGACCCAGGGCAGCGCGACATTGCCAGGCGTGGCGCTGCCTGGATTGCTTCGCTCCGCTCGCAAAGACGGCGGGGCCGACGCCATCAACCAGGACGCGGATGACGACAGGAGCTCGGCGGCGCCCCTCAGTCCAGCGTCTTGCCGAGCCGCCCGGCCAGGTCCTGGATGAACTGGAACGCGGTCCGGCCCGAGCGCGAGCCGCGGGTGGTGGCCCATTCCAGGGATTCGGCGCGCAGCTGGTCCGGCGCCACGGCGAGGCCGTAGCGGTCGGCGTAGGCGCGGATCATCGCCAGGTACTCGTCCTGGCTGCACTTGTGGAAACCGAGCCAGAGGCCGAACCGGTCCGAGAGCGAGACCTTCTCCTCCACCGCCTCGCCGGGGTTGATGGCGGTCGAGCGCTCGTTCTCCACCATGTCGCGGGCGAGCAGGTGGCGGCGGTTCGATGTCGCGTAGAACAGCACGTTCCCCGGCCGCCCCTCGATGCCCCCGTCGAGCGCCGTCTTGAGCGACTTGTACGAGGTGTCGTCGGCGTCGAAGGAGAGGTCGTCGCAGTAGACGAGCCAGCGGTGCGGGTCCGGCCGCAGCAGGGCCATCAGGTCGGGCAGCGCCTCGATGTCCTCGCGGTGGATCTCGACGAGCTTCATCGGCAGGCTGCCGGCGGGCCGACGGGCGTTGATCTCGGCGTGGGCCGCCTTGACCAGCGAGGACTTGCCCATGCCGCGGGCGCCCCACAGCAGGGCGTTGTTGGCCGGCAGGCCGCGGGCGAAGCGCTCGGTGTTCTCCACCAGGGTGTCGCGCGCCCGGTCGATGCCGGTGAGCAGGCCCATCTCCACCCGGGCCACCTGCGGCACCGGGGTCAGCCGGCGCTCGGGCCCCCACAGGAACGCGTCGGCAGCGCTCGGGTCGAAGGCTGGCGGGACGGCGGGCGCGGTCCGCTCCAGCGCGGTGGCGATGCGCTCCAGGAGCGGCATCAGGGTGTCGAGGGTGGCGGGGCTCGTCATCGGATCGGGGGGTTCGCGTGCGGGTAGGTCAGGCGGCCGGTTCTACGGGGAAGAACCGGGGAAATCATCCGTTTCCGGACGCATGGCGCGGTCCTCCCGAACGCGAACCGGGATCGAGCGTTG
Source organism: Methylobacterium sp. 275MFSha3.1 (assembly GCF_900108435.1). Classification (NCBI taxonomy): domain Bacteria; kingdom Pseudomonadati; phylum Pseudomonadota; class Alphaproteobacteria; order Hyphomicrobiales; family Methylobacteriaceae; genus Methylobacterium; species Methylobacterium sp. 275MFSha3.1. Next base: position 123,271 of record NZ_FNWP01000014.1, read on the forward strand.
GTATACCCGGCCGGTCGCGCCGAAACGTCCTCCGGGGAGTATCGATGGAAGCGGAACCGACGATCCGGATCACCCAGGTCGCGGATTACGTCTTCACGGTCGATTTCAGCGCGGCCCTCCCGGCGCTGCGCACCGACGAGGCGCCCCCGATCGGCGACGGGACCGGGCCGTTTCCCGAGCAGCTCCTGATCTCCGGCGTCGCGAACTGCCTCTGCGCCAGCCTCGTCTTCGCCCTGGGCAAGTTCCGCCAGGACGCGCGCGGCGTCGCGGCCGAGGCGTCCTGCCGGGTGGAGCGCAACGCCGGAGGGCGGCTGCGCCTCACCGGGATCGGCGTCCACATCCAGCTCGGCGCCGCCGCCGCCGACATGCCGCGGATCGACCGGGTGCTGGAGCAGTTCGAGCGGTTCTGCACCGTCTCGGAGAGCGTGAAGGCCGGGATTCCGGTCGCCGTGTCGGTGGCCGACCGCCACGGCACGCGCCTGAAATGACGCGCGTCGGGGAAAGATCGGCCGCCCGGCGCATTGCCGCAGCACCGAACGGCCGCGATGGCCGCAATGGCCGCAATGCCCGGAGTGAGGAGACGCCATGCAGGACCAGACGCGAGAGCCCGCCCGCGCCCCCGAGGCGCTCGCCGCCCTGTTCAATCAGCGCGCCAATGCCGGCGACGTCGAGGGCCTCGTCGCCCTCTACGAGCCCGACGCGGTGCTGGCGGCGGGTCGCGTCGTCGCCACGGGCCACGCCGAGATCCGGACCTTCTACGCCGACCTGCTGGCGCGCAAATCCGACTTCCCGGCGCCGGAAACGCCGCCGCCGCTGCGCAACGGCGCGCTGGCCATGACCTTCGCGCGGCTGTCCAACGGCGCGTTCTCGGTGGAGGTCGCCCGCGAGCAGGCGGACGGCACGTGGCTCTGGGCGATCGACCAGCTGAAGCTCGCGCCGCCGAAGGGCTGACGGCCGGCTCGGACGCTCCCGCGCGCTTGTCCCACCGGACGCGATGCGGCAAAGCGGGACCCGCGCGCTCGACGCCGCGCAGAAGACCCGAGCCGACTCGATGCACGACATCCGCGCCATCCGGGAGAACCCGGACGCCTTCGACCGCGACCTCCAGCGCCGGGGCCTCGCGCCGCTCTCGGCCGAGCTGATCGCCCTCGACGAGGCGCGGAAATCGTCCGTCTCGGCCGCGCAGGCCAACCAGGAGCGGCGCAACGCGCTGGCCAAGGAGATCGGCGGCGCCAAGAAGGCCAAGGACGAAGATCGCGCCGCCGCCCTGATGGCCGAGGTCGCGGCCCTGAAGGGCGCCGAGCCGCAGCTGAAGGCGGCGCAGGACGCGGCCGACAAGACCCTGGCAGACCGCCTCGCCGCGATCCCGAACCGGCCGAAGCCCGACGTCCCCGAGGGCGCGGACGAGCACGGCAACGTCCTCTATCGCAGCCACGCCGCGACCCGCGAGCGGCTGACCGAGGGCAAGGAGCATTTCGAGCTCGGCGAGGCCGCGGGCCTGATGGATTTCGAGGCGGCGGCCAAGCTGTCCGGCTCGCGCTTCGTGGTGCTGAAGGGCCAGCTCGCCCGGCTGGAGCGGGCGCTCGGCCAGTTCATGCTCGACCTGCACACGCAGGAGCACGGCTACCTGGAGGTGGCGCCGCCGGTGCTGGTGCGCGACGCCGCCATGTTCGGCACCGCGCAATTGCCGAAGTTCGAGGACGACCAGTTCTCGGTCTTCAAGGGCCTCGATTACGTCAGGTCGCTGCAGGGGCAGGCGGGCGCGGATGCCGCGCCGGTCAGCGACGAGCATTTCTGGCTCGTGCCCACCGCCGAGGTGCCGCTGACGAACCTCGTGCGCGAGGCGATCCTCCGCGAGGAGGAGCTGCCCCTGCGCTTCACCGCCCTGACGCCCTGCTTCCGGGCCGAGGCCGGGGCGGCGGGGCGCGACACCCGCGGCATGCTGCGCCAGCACCAGTTCAGCAAGGTTGAGCTGGTCTCGATCACGACGCCGGAGGAATCCGCCAACGAGCACGAGCGGATGCTGACCAGCGCCGAGGCGGTGCTGAAGAAGCTCGATCTGCCCTACCGGGTGATGACGCTCTGCACCGGCGACATGGGCTTCGCCAGCCAGAAGACCTACGACATCGAGGTCTGGGTGCCCGGCCAGCGCACCCACCGCGAGATCTCGTCCTGCTCGGTCTGCGGCGACTTCCAGGCCCGGCGGATGAACGCCCGCTACCGGGGCAAGGACGGCAAGCCGGCCTATGTCCACACGCTCAACGGCTCGGGCGTCGCGGTCGGCCGCGCGCTCATCGCCGTGATGGAGAACTACCAGAACCCGGACGGGAGCATCACCATCCCGTCGGTGCTCCACCCCTACATGGGCGGGCTCAACCGGATCGAGGGCACCCGCTGATGCGCATCCTGGTCACCAACGACGACGGCATCCACGCGCCGGGGCTCAGTACCCTGGAGGAGATCGCCAAAGAGCTCTCGGACGACGTCTGGGTCGTGGCGCCGGAGAGCGACCAGTCCGGCGTGTCGCACTCGCTCTCGCTCAACGACCCGCTGCGGCTGCGGCAGGTCTCGGAGCAGCGCTTCGCCGTGAAGGGCACGCCGTCGGACTGCGTGATCCTGGGCGTGCGCCACATCCTGGGCGATCACGGGCCGGACCTCGTCCTGTCGGGGGTCAATCGCGGCCAGAACGTCGCCGAGGACGTGACCTATTCGGGCACGATCGCGGCCGCCATGGAGGGGACGATCCTCGGCATCCGCTCCATCGCCATGAGCCAGGCCTACGGCGCCGGCGGGCGCGGCGCGCTCAAGTGGGACTGCGCCCGGACGCACGGCGCGAAGGTCGTCCGGAAGATCCTGGAGACCGGGATCGAGCCCGGCATCCTGGTCAACGTGAACTTCCCGGACTGCGAGCCGGCCGAGGTGCAGGGCGTCGCGGTGGCGGCGCAGGGCTTCCGCAACCAGGCGCTGCTGTCGATCGACGCGCGTGTCGACGGGCGCGGCAACCCGTACTTCTGGCTGGCCTTCGCCAAGGCCCGGTTCGAGCCGGGCCACGGCTCGGATCTCAAGGCCATCGCCGAGAAGCGGATCTCGGTGACGCCCCTGCGCCTCGACCTCACCGACGAGCCGACGCTGACGCGCTTCGCGCAGGCCTTCGCCGAGTGATCGAAAGGACGTCGATCGATCTGGGAAGCCTGGAGGAGGCTGCCGGCAACGCGGCCTTCGTGATGGCGCTCCGGGGTCGCGGCCTGCGGGACACCGCGGTGCTGCGGGCCATGGAGCAGGTCCCGCGGGACACCTTCGCGCCGCCGCCGCATCGGGAGCACGCGCGGCGCGACATCGCGCTGCCGCTGTCGTGCGGCGCCTCGATGACGGCGCCGTCGACGGTGGCGCTGATGCTGGCGCAGCTGCGGCTCGAGCCCGGCCAGCGCGTCCTGGAGATCGGCACCGGCTCGGGCTACGTGACCGCGCTGCTCGCCCAGCTGGGCGCCGGGGCGGTGCTCAGCCTGGAGCGCTACACATCGCTGGCCGGGGCGGCGACGCGGCGGCTCGCGGCCCTGTCCGAGGTGCATGTGGTCCGGGCGGACGGCCTGGCTCCGGACCTGCCGGACGGCGGCTTCGACCGGATCCTCGTCCACGGCAGCGTCCCAACGATCCCATCGCACTGGCGCGCGGCCCTGGAACCGGGCGGACGGCTGGTGACGGGCCTGCGCGGCGACGGCGGCTGCCGGGTGGCGGTGCTGGCGACGCCGGAGGCCGTGCCGGAACTCGGCGCGCCGGTGCGTCTGGCGCCCCTGGTGCCGGGACTGGCGCAGGTACTCTGACAGCCCTCCGTCATCGCGAGCGCAGCGAAGCGACCCGTGGCCGCGCGCCCTCCGCAAGCGTGGCGCCGCTGGATTGCTTCGCCCCGCTCGCAAAGACGCCGCCGCTATCCGACGCGCCGCGCCGCCCACCACAGCCGCCACAGCCGGCGCCAGCGCGGCAGCTCGACGGGCGTGTTGAGCGGGTCGTAGGAGGCCCGCTCCATGGCGGCGAGGTAGGGCTCCACCAGGGCCGTGGGCAGGAAGGCGGCGCCCGCCGAGGGCGCGATGGTCGGGCGGGCCGCCTCGAAGGCCTTCAGGTGCTGCCGGGCGAGGGCGCGCAGGTCGGCGCAGGCCCGGCGCAAGCCCGGCCCGCCGCGGCCCGTGACGATGTCCTCGCGGGTGACGCCGTAGCGGCCGAGGATGTCGGCCGGCAGGTAGACTTGCCCCGCGCGGGCGTGCCAGGGTACGGCGCGCAGGAGCCCGGTGATGCCGTACGCCACGCCGGCATGCCCGGCCGCGCCCGCACCGCCCGGTTCGGTGCCGTTGCCGATCACGAGGCTCGCCAGCCGGAACAGCGCCGAGGCGGTCTCGCCGCAATAGCCCTCGAGGTCGTTCACCCGGGGCATCGGGTCCTCGTAGAGGTCGAAGACGCGGGCGTCGATCAGGTCGACGAAAGGCTGGCGGCCGAGGCGGTTCACCCGGATCGCCTCCTCCAGGGCCGCCGCCACCGGGTTGGCGCGCACGTCGCCGCGCGCCTCGCCCTGCAGGGCGTCGCGCCACCATTGCAGGCGGATCTCGCCGGCCATCGGGTTCGAGACGGCCTCGCGCACCCGCGCGATGGTCAACGAGAAGGCGTAGAGGGCGAAGAGGTGCGGGCGGGCGGCGGCCGGGGCGAACAGGGTCGCGTAGTAGCGGTCCGGGTCGCCGGCCCGCACGAGGCCCTCGCAGTGGGACTGCGCGAAGGCGAGCCCGGTCTCGGCGGTCTGGCCGTCGACCTCCGGCATCAGGCCACCGCGATCAGCGCGGCGGCGACCTTGCGGTTCTCGGCCACCAGGATGTTGTAGGTCCGCGCCGCGGCCCCGGTCTGCATCACGTCGAGGCCGACGCCGAGATCCTTCAGCCAGCCACGGAGCGCGGGATCGATCGCCGCGATGTCGAGGCCGGTCCCGACGAGCAGCAGCTCGATGCCGCCGGCCTCGGCCTGAACCGGGCGCAGGGCCGTGCGGTCGATGGCTCGCGGCTCCGTCACCTCCCAGGCGCGGACCCCGGAGGGCAGCAGCAAGATCGAGCCGCGATGCGACATCCCGGCGAAGCGGAAGCCGCCGTTGCCGTAGGTGTCGATGATGTGCCGCCCCGGCACGAAGCCGGAGTCGAAGCTCTTCGGACTTGGCTGATCGGCCATCTGGGAAAAGGGACTACTCCGCCGGTTGCGGGACGCCGGACCGCTCCGAGGCCGCGCGGGCGCCCGAGAGCATCAGGCCCAGATAGATCAACACCGGCGTCGAGACGAAGATCGCCGAGTAGGTGCAGATCAGGACGCCACAGAGCATCACCACGGCGAAGCCCTTGATCGCCTCGCCGCCGAACAGCACCAGCGCCAGCAGCGACAGCGCCGACGAGATCGACGTCATCACCGTGCGCGACATGGTCGAGTTGATCGACAGGTTGAGCAGGTCGACGGTCGGAATGGTCTTGTAGCGGCGCATGAGCTCGCGGGTCCGGTCAAACACCACCACGGTCTCGTTCAGCGAGTAACCGACGATCGTCAGGATCGCGGCGATCGAGGTCATGTTGAACTCGATGCGGCTGATGATGAACACGCCGACGGTCAGCACGATGTCGTGGAGGGTGCCCACGATGGCGCCGAGCGCCAGCTCCCGCTCGAACCGGAACCAGAGGTAGAGCAGCACCGCCACGACGGAGAGCACGACGCCGAGCGTGCCCGACTGGACGAGCTCGCCGGAGACGCGCGGACCGACGGTCTCGGTGCGGCGGAAATCGTAATCCTTGTCGAAGGCGGCGTGCGCCTTGTTCATCACCGCGGTCTGGCCCTGCTCGCCGGGCTGGAGCGGCAGGCGGACCAGCACGGTGCCCTGGTTGCCGAGCTCCTGCACCTCCGGCTCGCCGAAGCCGAAGCCCGCGGCCGTGTGCCGGATCGACGCCACGTCCGCGGTGCCGGACTTCGCCTGCAGCTCCACCAGGGTGCCACCCTTGAAGTCGATGCCGAAATTCAGGCCGATCGTCAGGAACAGCGCCACGGTCGCGAGCGACAGCACCGCCGAGAGCGGGAAGGTGAAGCGCCGGAATCGCATGAAGTCGAAATGCGATTCATCGGGCCAGAGGCGGAGCAGGCGCATGGTCGGTACTCTATTCGCGGACATCGCGATGGAGGACGGTCGAGGCGCGGGTCCCCTCTCCCGTGCGGGACAGGGGGGTCACGTCGCGCCGTCCGCGCTCCTTCGATGGCCTCCCAGACTAATCAGAACGGCAGGGTCTTCGGCCGGAACGTATTGTACCACACCGCGATCATCATCCGGGTCAGCGTCACCGCGGTGATGACCGTGGTGAGGATGCCGAGGATGAAGACCACGGCGAAGCCCTTCACCGGGCCCGAGCCGAGGAAGAACAGGATCAGGGCAGCGATCGCCATGGTCGAGTTCGAGTCGATGATGGTGGCGAAGGCCCGGTCGAAGCCCGCCTGCAGCGCCGAGATCAGCGAGCGGCCGGCCCGCTGCTCCTCGCGCATGCGCTCGTAGATCAGCACGTTCGAATCCACCGCGGTGCCGATGGTGAGCACGATGCCGGCGATGCCCGGGAGCGTCATGGTCGCTTCCAGCACCGACATCAGGCCGAGGATCAGCCCGACGTGGACGATCAGGGCGATGTTGGCGATGAAGCCGAAGGTCCCGTAGGTCGCGAACATGAAGGTCACGACGAGGGCCGCCGCCACCAGGGTCGCGAGCTTCCCGGCCTCGATGGAGTCGCGGCCGAGGCCCGGGCCGACGACGCGGCGCTCGACCACGGTGAACTTCGCGGGCAGCGCGCCGGCGCGCAGCAGGACCGCCAGATCGTTGGCCTGCTGCACGGTGAAGTTGCCGGTGATCTGACCCGAGCCGCCGGTGATCGCCGAGCGGATCACCGGGGCCGACACGACCTCGTTGTCGAGCACGATTGCCATGCGCCGGCCGATATTCTCCGAGGTCGCCTGTCCGAAGCGCTGCGCGCCGCGCAGGTTGAACTTGAAGCTCACCATCGGCTCGTGGGACTGCTGGTCGAAGGACGGCTGCGCGTCGGTCAGCTCGCCGCCGTCGGCCATGACCCGGCGCTCCACCGGAACCTTGGCGCCCTTCTCGTCCTTGGAGGGCAGCATGTCGACGTCGCCCGAGGGGCTGTCGGCGAGCATGCGGAACTCGAGCTTGGCGGTGGAGCCGAGCAGCTTCTCGAGCCGCTCCGGGTTCTGCTCGCCGGGCACCTGGATCAGGATCCGGTCCGCGCCCTGCTGCTGGATCGACGGCTCGGTGGTTCCGGTCGAGTCGAGGCGGCGCCGGATGACCTCGATGCCCTGGCTCACGGCCCGGCGGGTGCGGTCGGTGATGCCGGCATCGGTGAGGGTCAGGCGGATCACCCCGCCCGGCTGCTCGGCGATGTCGAGGGTGCGGGCCGCCGTCTGGCCGATCGAGGTGGTGATCGGCTGCGACAGCTCCTGGAGCTTCGGCAGGACCTTGGCCCGGGCGGCGGCGTCGTCGATCTTCACCTGCACGCCGCGCGGCAGCAGGCCGATGCCGCCGTCGGCGCGGACGTTCTCCTGCTGGAGCACGCGGCGCACGTCGTCGCGCAGGGCCTTCGCCTGCGAGGCGATCAGTTCGTTCTGGTCCACCTCGAGCAGGAGCTGCGAGCCGCCCTGCAGGTCGAGGCCGAGCACGATCGCGCGCGTCGGCACCACCCAGCTGGGGAACCAGGGGGGCAGGCTGGCGACGAAGCTCTTGCGCTGCTCGGGCGAGAAGAAGCTCGGCACGGCGAGCATCAGCCCCACCAGGATCAGGCCCAGTGTCGCGATGATCTTCGCACGGGAGAAGCGCAGCATCGGCCGTCTTTTTCTCTTTTGGGCCGGCGCGCGGCGCCGGCCGGTTCAACCGGGAATCAGGCGGCCTTCACCGTGCCCTTGGCGCGGACCTCGGAGATCATCGACCGGACCACCCGCACGCGCACGTTCGGGGCGATCTCGACCTCGATCTCGGCCTGGTCGTCCGAAGCCTTGGTCACACGGCCGACGAGGCCGCCGTTGGTGACGACCGTGTCGTCCCGGCGCACGGACTTGAGCAGCGCCTGGTGGTCCTTGACCCGCTTCTGCTGCGGTCGCAGGATCAGGAAGTACATGATCACGAAGATCAGGACGAACGGGACCACCTGAAAGGCGATCTCCGCTCCGCCAGCGGCCGCACCGGCCCCTTGCGCGAAGGCGGGGGTGATCAACGAGCGTCTCCTGCGAATGGCGCGCAGGCCTGCCGCCGGATGTGGCGCCCGCAGACCTGTCGAAAAGCGCGCGGACTATAGCCAGGGGCTTCCCGAAAGCAACGCCGAACCGCCGGGCATCGGCGGCGCGCTCATAGCAGGGCGCGGATGGCCGCCGCGAAGGCGTCCGGCGCCTCCTGGGGAAAGTTGTGACCGACCCCCGCGACGATCTCACGCCGGTACGGGCCGGTGAAACGGCGGGCGTCGGTATCCGTGGCGGGCGGCGGCCCGACGCCGTCATCGCCGCCGAGCAGGACGATCGACGGCACGGCGATCGCCGGCTGGGCCGCCAGCCGCGCCTCGATCGCCACCAGCGCCGGATCGCTCGGAACGAGGCCGAAGCGGTGGCGGTAGGAATGCACCACCACGTCGACGAAGTCGGGATTGTCGAAGGCGCGGGCGGTCCGCGCGAAAGTCTCCGCGTCGAAAGCCCAGGTCGGCGACCAGAGCTGCCAGAGCAGGCGGCAGAAGGCGTCCCGGTTCTCCGCGAGGCCGGCGCGGCCGCGCTCGCCGTGGAGATAGTACTGGTACCAGAGGCGGTGCTCGGTCTCCGGCGCGGCCGGCCGCCTGGCGGCCGGGATGTTCTGGATGTTGTAGCCGACGCCGCAGCTGACGAGGCCCCGGGCCCGGTCCGGCCAGAGCGCCGCCACCACGCAGGCGGCCCGGCCGCCCCAATCGTAGCCGGCGAGCACGGCGCTCCCGACGCCGAGGGCGTCGAGGAAGGCGAGCAGGTCGGCCCCGAGTGCCGCCTGCTCGCCTGAGCGCGGCGTGGCGGCATCCAGGAAGCGCGTCGGCCCGTAGCCGCGCAGGTACGGCACGAGACAGCGCACGCCGTCGGCGGCGAGCTGCGCGGCCGCGGCCGCACAGGCGTGAACGTCGTAGGGGAAGCCGTGGAGCAGCACCGCCGTCGGCCCGCCGGCCGGACCGGACTCGAGATAGGCGACCTCCAGGACGCCGGCCCGCACGCGCTTCATCGATGGCTCCCGGGTTCGCGATGCCGGGATCCTAGCCGGTTCGCCGCGCAATTGCCGCACGCGCTTGCCGTCGCCGGTTGGCGCCCGACTTCACCCTGCGACGAAGAAGCGCGACGGTGGAGAACCATGGGCCTGCTCGACGGTGCGAAGACCCTGATCGGCGATGTGGTTGCGGCGGCCGACCGGGCCCTGGAGGAGACCGGCAGCGGCAAGCTCGCCCTGTCGCTGGCGAAGTTCTATCCCGGCGGCCTCCCGGCCTTCCTCGAACGCCTGCGGGAGACCGGGCACGGGGAGGCGGTGACATCCTGGCTCGGCTCGGGCGCGCGGCAGTCGGTGCCGGAGAGCGCCATCGCGGCCTGCCTGCCGCAGGGCGTGACCGAGCGCCTCGCGTACGATCTCGGCGTTCCGGAGGCGCGGGTCCCCACAGTGCTGGCGGAGTTCCTGCCCGCGGCGGTCGCCGACCAGAGCGAGAACGGCACGCTGAAGCCGCAGCCGAATTTCAGTACCCAGGTCCGCTGATCGCCCACCTCACGGGGCGGCGCACTTCATCTGCGGCGGCGCGGTCGCGCAGCTCAGGTGGCAGCTCTGCCTGGCGAAGCAGAACCACGACAGTTCGCCGCTCTTCAGGCAGGAGCCGCCACAATGGCGGTACGTCCCGTAGAGCGGCCGAACGAAGACGGCATCCGCCAGCGGGCGCTCTTGGGCCGGGCGCGCCGTCTCCGCGTCGGACGACGCCGCGAAGACGGACGCGAGCGCGAGCACACATGACAGCGCCAGGGATTTCATGAGAGCCGACCGCGGACCGATGTCCCGGACGGCATTCCGGGCCAGAGGCCGATCGCTGTCGACTAAATTGCGGTTCACACCGGCGCGTCGCGGACCACCGGCCTCTCCCGCTTCGCGGAGATTGCTCTAGCCTCGCGCCACTGACCATTCGACGGGGGTCCACATGAGTCTGCTCAACACTCTCGGCGGCTCGCTGGGGCAGATCGTGCTGAAGGCATTGCCGGGCGTGATCCAGCAGGTGCTGCCCGGCGGACTGAACGCGCTGCTCGATCAGCTCCGGCGCTCCGGCTACGAGAGCCAGGTCAATTCCTGGCTCGGCCGCGGCCCGAACGAGCCGATCACGGCCGAGGATCTGCGCAAGGTCCTCGACAACGAGCAGGTGCGCCAGATGGCGGAGAAGCTCGGCGTTCCGATGGATCAGCTGTTCCCGACCCTGGCGCAGGCCCTGCCCGAGACCGTCGACCGTCACAGCCCCGAGGGGACGCTGCAGGCGCCGAAGGCTTAGGACAGCCGGCGCGGGTCGCGAGCCGGGGCGGCCGGACGGCGGACGACGCGAAACGGCGGCCCCGTCCGGGACCGCCGCCGCATCTTGCCGTCTCGTTCGGTGCCGCGCGGGCCGGCCTCGGCCCCGCGCGGTCCGTCTCAGTTGCTGGCGAGCTGGGACATCGGATCCACGGGCGCGCCGCCCTTGCGGATCTCGAAGTGCAGCTGCGGCGAGGTCACGTTTCCGGAGGCGCCGGACTTCGCGATGGTCTGGCCGCGCTTGACCTTCTCGCCGGGCTTCACGTCGATCTCGCCGTTATGGGCGTAGGCCGAGACGTAGCCGTTGGCGTGGCGCACGAGGACCAGCTTGCCGTAGCCCTTCACGTCGGAGCCGGCATAGGCGACCGTGCCCTCCTCGGCGGCCTTGACCGGAGTACCCTCCGGCACGGCGATGTTGATGCCCTCGTTGCCGGAGGTGCCGTAGCCGGAGATTACCCGGCCCTTGGCGGGCCAGCGGAAGTTCTCCGTCGCCTCGGCCACCGAGCCGGTGGCGGCGGGCTCGGGCTTGGCCGGCGCGGCAGCGACCGGGGCCGCCTTCGGCGCCTCCTTGGCGGCGACCTTCTCGACCTTCTCGGCGGCGGCAGCCTCCTTGGCGGCCTTCTGGGCGGCTTCCTTGGCGGACTTCGCCTCGGCGAGCTTCTGGGCGGCCTCCGCCTTCGCGGCGGCCTTCGCCTCGGCCTTGGCCTCCTGAGCCTTCGCCTCGGCCTTCGCCTTGGCCTCGGCCTTCGGATCCGCCTTCTTCTCGTCGGCCTTCTTCTCGTCCGCCTTGGCGACCTGTCCCGGGCGCACGTGCTTCGGCTTCTCGCCCTCCTTCAGGGCGACGTCCTTGCGGGTCTTGGCGTCGGCGACCTTGCGGGCGGCGGCGTCGCGGGCGAGTGCCTCCTTGCGCTCCGCCTCCTTCTCGGCGGCGGCGGCCTTCTGGGCTGCCTCCTTGGCGGCCTTCGCCTCGGCCAGCTTCTGGGCGGCCTCTTTGGCGGCCTCCTTGGCCTCCTCGCGCTTGGTCGCGATCTTGTTCTCGACCTGCTTGGCGTCCTCGCGCTTCTCCTCAGCGGCCCGGGCCGGCCGGGCGGTCATCGGGGACGCGGCGGGGTTCAGCCCGGAGGCGTTGTAGACCGGGATCACGATCTGGCGGCCGGGCGTGATCTGGTTCGCGTTGCTCAGGCCGTTGGCGGCCAGGATCGCCGAAGCGGGCACGCCGAAGCGGGTCGACATCTGGTTCAGGCTGTCGTTGCGCGACACGGTGATCTGCGTGCCACCCTCGGCGCTCCAGCCGACCTTGCCGGTCGATGCGACGCGGGTCGCGGGGGCGACGGCGTTGGTCTGAACCGGCGTCGCGGCGGCGGACGGCCGCGCGGCGGCGGGGGCGCCGAGCGCCTCCGACTGGATGCGGCCCGTCCGGACCGGCGGGACGGACTTGAGGCTCCCGTCCGGCAGGCTGCCGGTCGCGGAGGGTTCCGAGTCGAACGGGTTCGAGAACGGGTTCGTCAGACGCGACGCGTCCGACGAACAGGCGGCAGCCGCACCGCCGATGATGCCGATGAGCGCGACGCGCGACAGCGTCCGCAACATCTGACCCGTACCGCGCACCCGCATCGACGCACCCGTTTGCCTGACGCAACCTGATGCGCCAATGAAGACGGATTCAGGTTAAGCAACCGTTCCCGTTCCGGCGGTCTGCGACCCTGGAGCGAAGGTAGGTGCAAGGTTTTCGCGCGGCCCCGAGGATGATTCCCGCTCGCGGGATCGTCCCTTTTCGTAACCGGCCGGCACCCCACATCGCATCCATGTTTACCATCCGCGGCGCGCGCGACACCCTGGCCGACCTGCCGGCGCTCGAGACGGCGCGCCTCGCGATCGCCGCCCTCCGGCCTGCCGACGCGCCGGCCGTCCGCGCGCTCACCGACGATCCGGCCATCACCGCAGCGGTGGATTTCCTGCCGACGCCGTTCACCCTGCAGGATGCCGAGGACCTGATTCGCAGCTGCGCCCGGGGCCGGGACTGCTTCCTCGGCGCCTGGACGCGGGACGGCGCGCCCGATCCGGCCGGGCGCGCGCTCGTCGGCGTCTTCGGCACCCATCTGCGCGGCGCCGGCACGATCGAGATCGGGTACTGGGTCGGCGGCGCCGCCCGCGGGCGCGGCTACGCCTACGAGGCCGTGTCGGCGATCCTCGATCTCCTCGGGGGGCGCTTCCCGGCGCGCGTCGTCGTGGCCGAGTGCCGCCCCGCCAACGTCGCCTCCTGGGGCCTGCTGGAGAAGCTCGGCTTCCGCGACACCGGCGAGGAGGGCCACCGGCCGGGCCGGCGCCTGCTCAGGAGAGCCTAACCCCGGGAGGGCGTGCCGGGCCGGGACCGATGGCGCGCGGCCACGAAAAAGCCCCCGGCCTGAGGCCGGGGGCTCGCTGACAGGCGTCCTGAGCCGGACCGGGCGGTCCGATCAGAAGGTGATGCCGGTCTCGACCATGTAGCGGTCCTGCGAGGTCCGGTTGCCGGTGCGGCCGAAGCCTGTGCCGAGCGTGCCCTCCGCGAGGTTGCCGCGGGTGATCCCGCCGAGTTCGACGTGGGCGTACTCCACCCGGAAGAAGTAGCGGTCGAAGGTGAAGGTCGGCGTGACGGTCACCGAGAAGGCGTTGCTGCCGGCGCCGAAGCCCAGCAGGTTGGTGCCGCCCGACCCGCGGACGCCCGTCTGCTCGGTGTACTCGACGCGGCCGGCCAGGGCGAAGTTGTCGGTGAAGGAGTAGGCCGCCAGCAGCGCGCCGCCGTAGGTCGAGGCCGAGTTGGCGATGCCGACGCGCAGGTCACGCTCGACGTTGGTGAACTGGAAGTACGGCGAGATGATCCACGGGCCGTTCGCGTAGGTGTAGTTGATGTTGAAGATGCCGCTGTTCTGCTGGAGGTTCGGCGTCGCGAACTGGTAGCGCGGGCTGCGGTCGAGGGCGTTGGTCCGGCCGAGGTTCAGACCGCCGTTGACGCCGATCGTGTTGTAGTCGTCGAGCTTGTAGGCGACGTTGCCGGTGAACCACGAGATCTCGTTGGAGAAGAACCCGTCCGTGCCGGCGACCGACACCGAGAGCGGCCCGCTGCTGTAGTTGACCTGCACGCCCTGGTTGATGAAGTTCTCCTGCACGAACAGGAGGCCGCGGTTGATATTCAGGTTCTGGTAGGTGAACAGCAGCTCGGTGCCGATCATGGTGAACATCCGGCCGCCCTGGACCGACCATTCATCGTTGATCTGGATCTTGCCGTAGGCGACCGGGACCGGGCCGAACAGGAGGTCGGTCTGGGTGAAGGTGCTGAGGGTGGGGAAGCCGAGCTGCGGGATCGAGTAGCCGCCGGCCTGGATGTAGAACTGGAACGCGCCCTCGGGCTTCTGGATGATGCCCTGCACGTTCGAGAAGTCGAACCGGGCCGCGCGGTCGCGGTCGTTGGGCGCCGCCGGGGTCGAGAACGACGCGAACGGGTTCGACTGAGTGTAGCCGTAGCCGGTGATGGCGCCGCCCACGTAGAGGTCGCCGAGCGGTCCGGCCGAGAAGCAGCTCGGATTGGGGTTGGCCTTGATCACGCCGCCGTAGGCCGGGCCGAGGAGCGTTGCCTTGCAGGGCTCGGCGGGGGGCGCGACCGGAACCGGCGCCGGAGCCGACAGGTCGGCCGCGAGGATGCTGGTCGAGGACAGCAGCACGGTGGCCAGTCCGGCCAGGGTGGATCGCTTCAGCATGGTGTCGCAGCTCGTTCGGGTTCGTCGACGGCCAAGCTGACATCGCAGTGCGATTGACACAAAATCAAACATAGAGCAGTTGCATAATTTTTGGGCAGTTCCGTATCGCTGATCACGTTCGATGCGGAAATGTGACTTTGCCGCCACAATTGTATCGGAACCCCGGCCTTTTCCTTCCGCGCAGGCCCGGAGGTCTTCCGCGCGGCGCCCCAATTCTACCGAGTCAGGCGGCCGGGCCGATCAGATCGCAGCGAAACCCTCCGAAGTCCTGCCGGGCCAGACGTTCTGCGAGCGCCGGCAGGAACAGCATCGCCTCATCGGCGAGGCGCCAGGGTGGGTTGACGACGATCAGGCCGCTTCCGGTCAGCCGCGTCGGGTCGTCCGGCCGGTCGATCAGCAGGTCGAGGCGCAGCGCGGGGCGGGGCAGGGCGGCCCCGAGATCGCGGACCATCCGGTCGAGGGCCGCAACGTCCTTGATCGGGTACCAGGCCAGGAACAGGCCGGTCGGCCACTTCGCCACCGCGCGGGCGAGATGGGCGCCGAGGCGCTCGATCTCGCCGGGCACCTCGTAGGGCGGGTCGATCAGCACGAGGCCGCGCCGCTCCGGCGGCGGGATCTGCGCGTTGATCGCGGTCCAGCCGTCGAGGTTCATCACCTTGGTGCGGGGATCGCGGGCGTAGCGGTCCTGCAGGGTCGCGGCGTCCGCCGGATGCAGCTCGACGAACACGCCCTTGTCGCCGGGGCGGAGCGCCTCGCGGATCACGGCCGGCGAGCCCGGATAGGCGGTGGTGCCGTGTCGAGCGCGCACCGCCGCCACCGCGGCCCGGTAGGACTCCAGCAGCGCTTCCACCTCCGGCGCGAAGGGCGCCGCCAGCCGGCCCCAGCCGTCCCGCCACTCGCCGGTCCGGGCCGCCTCGTCGGCCTCGAGATCGTAGACGCCGAGGCCCGCGAAGGCGTCCAGCGCCCGGAACGGCTTGTCCTTGAGGCGCAGGTGGTCGAGCACCCGCGCCAGGACGAGGTGCTTGAGGACGTCGGCGTGGTTGCCGGCGTGGAAGGCGTGCCGATAGTTCATGGCAGCGCGCTGAAGCCGATCCCGGGCGCCGGGTCCAGGGGCCGGCGCGCGAAAGGCGGAAAAAACTCAGCGCGCGGCGTCGAGGCTCACCTCGGGCGCCCGGCAATTGCCGCGGGCGACCTCGGGGCAGGGGGTGAAGCCGCGCAGGTCCTTGCCGAAGCAGATCCGGACCTCCTGCAGCTGCCCGCGGGTGCAGGTGACCGCCATCATGTCGGGGCGCAGGCCGCGATTGGCCGCCACGAACTGCCGCGCGATCTCGATCGGCGCGAGGGTCTGCGGCGGGGCGCTGCCCTTGAGCCCGTCAGGGATCGTCACCGCGAGCCGCGCCGCGCGGGCGGCCGCGAAGTAGGCGGCGGGATCGAGGCCCGAGCAGGTGCCGTGCTTGCGCCACTCGTACCGGGCGAGACCCTCGCTCGGGTAGACCTGCCCGGCGACCTCCATGGCCTGTCGGGTCGGCGCGCGGTTCACCGCCGAGCAGTTCTGCGGGTACCCGCTCGCGTATTGCGGCCACAGGCCGTGGACGACGAAGCCGAGGCCGCGCCCGGGGGCGCACTGGACGTCGTCCCGGCGGGCGCCCGGCCCCGCACAGTAGGTCGGCGACCACGACAGGGCGAGGACGTAGAAATCGAAGTCGCCGGGCGTACCGCGGCGGCCGAAGCCGCCGTAATCCTGGGCGGCGCCCGGGCCGGCGACGGACGCGGCGAGGAGCAGGCCGGCGAGGCCGGCGGCGCGCCCGCGCATGGTCAGGGACGCGCCATCCGGCAGGCGGTGGCGTAGGCGTAGGAGAGGTCCCGGTCGAGGCCGTGGATGCAGAACTCGACGCCCCAGGTCGCGCCGATGATGCCGAGGCTCTCGCGCACCGAGTAGTCGACCTTGCGGCGGACCCCGTCGGAGGTGGTCACGGTCGCGGTGCAGAACCGGCGCGGATAGGTGTCGAGGCCCCAGGGCCGCCACGCCGTGCGCTCGATCGTGTCGAAGGACAGGATCGTCATCGACGAGTTCCAGAACTTCGCCTCCTTCTCGGCGAAGTTGGTCGAGACCCGCTCCAGCACCGACGGGTCCTGGCAGCCCGGGATCTGCGCGTCGAACGGGAAGATCCGCTCCTCGGCGGGCTCGATGTCCTCCCGGGCCGACCGGGCGAGCGCCGGCTGGGCCAGGGCGAGAAGGGCCAGCCCGAGGGCGAAGCCGTGAAGAACCGGGCGCATGGCGCGTGCCTCGACGGATGTGCGATCCTGCATCCGCGAACGATGGCTTCGCCGCGCCGCCAGTCAAGCTCCGGCAGTCCCGCCCCGGCGCTTTGCCAGCCTGTGCGGCGCGGCCGCTACAGTCCCGCTTGGGGCGCGGCGCGGGAGCGGCGCCCGGCGCGAGTGCCGCGGGTCGCGCCCGTCTCTCAGTAGATCGGCTCCGCGCTCGGCGGCGCGCCGAGCTGCAGCGGCTCGTCGTACTCCTGCGCGGGCTCGTCGTGGGCGGCGGCGACCCGCGGTGCCGGCCGCACGGGCGCCGTCGCGGTGTAGGCCGAGGCCGCGGCCGGACGGTCGAGGGGCCGGGCGGGCGCACGGGCGACCTGGGTCGCGCTCCCGGCCTTCGACATCGGCGACACGCCGTAGGGATCGTCCTCCTCGACGTCCACCGGCGCCTGAGGGCCGGCGGGCTGGCGCTGCGGCGGGATCGGGCGGCTCAGCGGCCGCTCGGCCCCGGTGCCGAGCTGCGGCGTGAACTTGATCAGCGGCTTGCAGATCCGGCGCAGACCGCGCGGGTCGTGCCGTGCGAGATCGACGTGGATGTGATCGTAGTGGAACACGTTCGAGCCGGGCGCCAGCACGGTGGTGAAGCGCTGGCAGGCGCCCAGGAAGATCTCGCGCAGGAAGCCCTGCTCGGCCTCCGTGCCGCGCCAGCCGCCCTTGACGGTGATCACGTGGCCGTCGGCGAGCTTGATCGACATGACGTCGATCGCGTTCCCGAAGCCGTGCTCGGAGAGCTTGGCGCCGGGCTGGTTGTTGCGGCCGCGGCAGGAATAGGAGCCGGCGTTGATCTCGGCCACCGGCACGCCGAAGTAGAGGTTGGCGGCCGGCTGGATCGTGTCGGCGAGCCACGCCTCGGCCTCGGCCAGCGCCGGGCAGCCCAGCGTCATCCGCTGCTTCAGCAGGACGGAGCCGCCGCCGAGCCGCGTCACCCGGAAGGGCTGCTGCATGCCGCACGGCCCCGGGCCATCCATCGCCGCGATGGGCGTGATGTACTCCGAGGGCTCGACGAGCTTCTTGGCCAGGCAGACCTGCTCCGCCTGATCGCGCCACGGTTCACGTCGCTCGAAATGATTGATCGAGCACGCGGTGAGGCCCGCACCGAACAGCGCCAGGGCCGAGAACAGGGATACGCCACGCCACATGACCCGGACGATGCGCACGGTCGCGTAAAGCGTTCGTCAACGGCGTTTCGGGAATGCCGTCGGCTGTGGCGTCTCGGTTGACAGCGCCGCGGACCGCGGACTGAATGCATTATGCTCTCGCTTCTCGACCTCCGCGCCCGCATCGAAGCCGGCACCCTGACGCCCGCGGGCGCGATCGACCTGAGCCGCGCCGCGATCGCCGCGCGGGAGCCGGACCTGCGCGCGCTGGTCACCCTCGACGCGGCGCCGGCGATCCCCGAGGCCGGGCCGCTCGCCGGCATCGCGGTCGGCGTGAAGGACATCATCGACAGCGCGGGCCTGCCGACCCAGATGGGCTCGCCGATCTACGCGGGCTGGAAGCCCCGGGGCGACGCCGCGGTCGTGAGCCGGCTGAAGCAGCTCGGTGCCGTCGCCCTCGCCAAAACCACCACCACGGCCTTCGCCAGCAGCGATCCGACCGAGACGGTCAACCCGCACGATCCCGGCCACACGCCGGGGGGCTCCTCGGCGGGCTCGGCCGCCGCCGTCGGCGCCGGGATGCTGCCGCTGGCCCTGGGCACGCAGACGGCGGGCTCGGTGATCCGGCCCGCGAGCTTCTGCGGCTGCGCGGCGGTGAAGCCGTCGTTCCGGCTGATCCCCACGGTCGGCGTGAAGACCTACTCGTGGGCCCTCGACACGGTCGGGCTGTTCGCCGCCGGGGTCGCGGACGTCGCCCACGCCCTCGCGCTCGTCACCGGGCGGCCGGAGATCGAGCGGGCGGAGGGGGGCTCGGCGCCGCGCATCGCCGTGGTGCGGCAGGATTTCGCCGGCGCCCCCGAGCCGGAGGCCGAGGCGGCGCTCACCCGCGCCCGGCAGGCGGCCGAGCGGTCCGGGGCGCGGGTGAGCGACCTCGCCCTGCCGACCGAGCTGGCGCAGGCCTGGGAACGCCACCGCCTCATCCAGAACTACGAGGGTCGGCTGGCGCTGGCCTGGGAGTACGACACGCAGGCCGACGCGCTGCCGCCGCGCACCCGCGCCCATCTCGATGACGGGGCGACGATCAGCCCGGCCCAGTACGATGACGGGCGCCGCCACGGCCATCACGCCCGCCGGGTGCTGAAGGGCCTCTTCGCCGATTACGACGCGATCCTGACCTTCTCGGCGCCGGGCCCGGCGCCCGCGACCCTGGCCTCGACGGGCGACCCGCGCTTCAACCAGCTGTGGACGCTGATGGGCGTGCCCTGCGTGAACGTGCCGGTGCCCGGCCACCGCCTGCCGGTGGGCGTCCAGGTGATCGGCCGCTTCGGCGACGACGGCCGGGCCCTGGCGGTCGCCCGGATGATCGAGGCCGCGCTGCGCGGCTGACCGGCCGCCCGCGCCCGTCGACGGCGCGGGCGCCCGGGGCGCTCAGCTGCTCGGTTGCTCGTGGAGCGTGTCCTCCACGTAGAGCTGCTCCAGCAGGACCTTGATCACCGCCATCAGCGGCAGGGCGAGGGCGATGCCCCAGAGCCCGAAGATCACGCCCAGGATCAGCTGGCCGGCGAAGATCGTGGCCGGCGGGATGTCGAGCGCCCGCTTCTGGATGAACGGCGTCAGGCCGTAGCTCTCCAGGCACTGGACCGCGAGATAGACGCCGATCGCGCCGATCACCGCCTTCGTGCCCGAGGCCAGGGCGGCCAGGACGATGACGAGGCCCGCCACCAGCGGCCCGACCGTCGGCACGAAGGCGAGCAGGCCCGCCTGCAGGCCGAGGATCAGCGCGCCGCCGATGCCCAGGAAGGCGAGGCCGGCCCAGGTGCACAGGAAGATCACCGCCATGATGATCAGCTGGCCGAACAGCCAGTGGCGGAGGGTCTCGCCGGCCCCGTCGAGGACCTGGCTGGCCCGCCAGCGCTTCGCCGGCGGCACGAACCGAACCACCCCGTCCCGGTAGGCCTTCGGGTCGGCCGCGAAGGCGAGCCCCAGGAAGGCGATCACCAGGAGGTTGCCGAGGGCGTCGAACAGGCCGAGGATCACGGCCGCGGCCGGTCCGAGGACGCTGCCGGCATCCGAGACGATCGAGCTGCTGCCCTTCAGCAGGCCGTTGGCGAGGCCGCCGAGCCCCCCCTCTCTCTGGCCCGCATCCGTCGAGCCGTCCTTGCCACCGCCCTGCGGCGCGAGGCTCGGCACGTCGATGCCCCGCTCCGACAGCCAGCCCGTGACGGTTCCGGCCTGATCCTTGATCGTCGTCCCGAGGTCGCGGCCCTGCTGGACGATGGTGGCGCCGCCGTAGCTCCCGAAGCCGATCACCGCGGCGGCGACCGCGAGGCTGGCGATGGACAGCCGCAATCCTCGCCGGAGGGGCAGGACGCGGCCGAGCCCGCGGGTCAGGCCGTCGAGGAACACGCCGAGGAGCACCCCGGCGAAGATCAAGAGGAGCGTGCCGGCCGACATCCAGGCCAGGGCCAGCGCCACCACGAAGCACACCACGGCGATCCCCGAGGCCGCCAGCGGTGCGGCCCCGCGCCAGGGCCCGACGGGACCGTCCAGTTCCTGAAGGCTGCTGTCCGACATCGTCGCTCCTAAACCGCGGGCTCACGAACGCCGCGGGCTCTCAGGGGTCAAGTCCGGCGGCCGGCTTCTGTGCAATCCGGGGTGGGGATGCGCGTCCGCGCGTCGTCCGCGCACGTCGCCGGACCGCAGGCTCCGGCCGTCAGGAGCCGGGAGCCGCACCGATCGTCGAGCGCCCTGGGGCAGCCTGAGCGCGACCCCGGGCACGGCCATCAGGCCCAGCGGCCGGCCGCGGCCTCGTCGTGGGCCGCCGCCTCGACCCAGCCGCCGGTCGTGCCGTCGGCGAGGTGCTCCCGCTTCCAGAACGGGGCGCGGGTCTTGAGGTAGTCCATCAGGAAGTCCGCGGCCTCGAACGCCGCGACCCGGTGGCTGGCGGCGGTGACCACCAGCACGATGCCGTCGCCCGGACGGACCAGGCCGTGCCGGTGGATCACCCGCAGGGCCTGGAGCGGCCAGCGCGCCATCGCCTCGTCGGCGACGCGCCGGATCTCGGCCTCGGCCATGCCGGGGTAGTGCTCCAGCTCGAGGGCGGTCAGCCGCCCGCCCTCGTCGCGGCACAGGCCGGTGAAGGTCACGACGGCGCCGGCCCGGCCGCCCAGCGCGGCGCTCAGGCCGGCGATCTCGGCCGCGGTGTCGAAGGGCTCGGCCTGGATGCCGACGCTCGGGACGGGGGCGCTCATGGCCCGATCCATAGGAGTCCCCGGCTTCGCGGACCAGCCCCGTCCCTGTCACACCCGGTCCCGCCTCTATATGACACGGTCCGTCGCGCCCTGCCGGCCCGGCGCGCGGCCCGCCATCGTCCGGATGTCCCCGCGCGCTCCGGACGGCGCTGGAGAAGGATACCCGCGTGACCCCCGACCTGATCCTGCCCTACGACGGCGAGCAGCCGGACTTCGCCAGTCGCCCCGTCTGGTGCGGCCGCGGCAGCACGGTGATCGGCGCCGCCCGGATCGGCGCGCAGGCCTGGATCGGCGACGAGGCGGTGATTCGCGCGGACGGCCAGACCGTCACCCTCGGCGACCGCTTCTGGCTCGGCCACCGCTCGACGGTGCACATCGCCACCGCGACGCACGGCACCCGGTGCGGCGACCGGGTCACGGTCGGGCGCAACAGCGTGGTCCACGCCTGCACGCTCGGCTCCGACGTCGTCGTCGAGGACGACGTGGTGATCCTCGACGGCGCCGAGGTCGGCGACGGCGCGGTCCTCGAGGCCGGCGCGACGGTCTTCCCCCGGGCGACGCTGCCCGGCGGCTTCGCCTACGCGGGCAGCCCGGCCCGCCCCAGCCGCGCGATCGGATCCGACGAGGTCGCCGAGCGGGCCGAGCGGTTGCGCGAGCGGATGGGCGACGGGCCGGCGCTCCCGGCCGGGGAGGCGCTGGAGGTCGAGGACAGCGTCTTCGTGGCGCGCACCGCCCGCCTGCGCGGGCGGGTGAGCCTCGGCGCCGGCGCGAGCGTGCTGTTCTGCTGCGACCTCAACGCGGAAGTCGGACCGATCGTGGTCGGCGCGGACACCAACATCCAGGACAACACGGTGATCCGCACCCGGGCGGACGGGGTGGTGATCGGGCGGGACACGACCATCGCCCACAATGTCCGGATCGCCGATTGCCGGATCGGGGCGCGGGCGCTGATCGGCATCGGCGCGACGATCGCGGCCGGCACCCTCATCGCCGACGACGTCATGCTGGCGGCCGGGGCCACCACCGATCCCGGGCAGATCCTGGAGGCCGGCTACCTCTGGGGCGGCCGCCCCGCCCGCATCCTGGGGCCCCTCGACGCCGAGAAGCGGGCCATGATGATCCGCATCGTCGAGGGCTACTGCCGGCACGGCCGGGAATACCGGGCCGCGCAGGAGGCGCTGGCCTGACGGCTCGCCGTCAGTGCTGCAGGATCTTCGACAGGAAGGTCTGCGCGCGCTCGGAGCGGGGGCTGCCGAAGAACTCGTCCTTCCGGGCGTCCTCGACGATCTCGCCGCGATCCATGAAGATCACCCGGTCGGCGACCTTGCGGGCGAAGCCCATCTCGTGGGTCACGACCATCATGGTCATGCCCTCCTTGGCAAGCTCCACCATCACGTCGAGCACCTCGCCGACCATCTCGGGGTCCAGCGCCGAGGTCGGCTCGTCGAACAGCATCACCACCGGGTTCATGGCGAGGGCCCGGGCGATGGCGACGCGCTGCTGCTGCCCGCCCGAGAGCTGGCCCGGGAACTTGTTCGCGTGGGCTCCCAGGCCGACGCGGGCGAGCAGGTCGAGGCCGCGCTTCTTCGCGTCCTCGCCGCTGCGGCCCAGCACCTTGCGCTGGGCGATGGTCAGGTTCTCGGTGATCGACAGGTGCGGGAACAGCTCGAAGTGCTGGAACACCATGCCGACCCGCGAGCGGAGCTTCGGCAGGTTGGTGGCTTTGTCGGCGACCTTCGTGCCGGCCACCGTGATCTGGCCCTTCTGGAAGGGCTCCAGGGCGTTGACGCACTTGATCAGGGTCGACTTGCCCGAGCCCGAGGGACCGCAGACGACCACGACCTCGCCCTTGGCAACCTGGGTGCTGCAGTTCGTCAGCACCTGGAAGTCGCCGTACCATTTGCTGATGTTGTCGATGGCGATCATCGTCTCGCCGGGGGCCACCGCCTGGGCGCCGGAGATCAGGCTGCCCGGCTGCAGGCCGGCATCCTTCGGCGCGTGGCTGGCATCGGCGACGGGTTCGGCGGCGGTGGGGGCCGGCATCGGGGACGAGGTCATGACACGGTCTCCAGTGTCGGTCAGCGGATGATGGCCACGCGGCGCTGCAGGCGGCGCACGAGGTACGAGGCCGAGAAGCAGATCGCAAAATAGACCACGGCGGCGAAGACATACATCTCGACGAGACGGCCGTCGCGCTGGGCGACCTTCGACGCGGCACCCATGAAGTCGGTGAGCGAGAGCACGTAGACCAGCGACGTGTCCTGGAACAGGATGATGGTCTGGGTCAGCAGCAGCGGCAGCATGTTGCGGAAGGCCTGGGGCAGGATCACGTTGCCCATGGTCTGCCAGTAGTTCATCCCGAGGGCCTGGGCGGCGGCCGTCTGACCCTTCGGGATCGACTGGATGCCGGCGCGCATGATCTCCGAGAAGTAGGCCGCCTCGAAGGCCATGAAGGTGATCAGGGCCGACGGGAAGGCGCCGACCTGGATCGGCGTCGAGGATCCGGTCAGGTAGGCGCCGATATACGGCACCAGGAAGTAGAACCAGAAGATCACCAGAACCAGCGGCAGCGAGCGGCAGAGCTCGACGTAGGCCTTGGCGACGTGCCACAGGCCGGGAATGCCCGACAGGCGCGCCATCGCCAGCAGCGTGCCGATGATGACGCCGCCCACGGCGGCCATGGCGGTGAGCGTCACGGTGAAGACCATGCCCTGACCGAACAGGTAGGGCAGGGACGAGACGATGACGGAGAAGTCGAAATTCGAGAGCATCGGGGCCTGTTACCGGTGGCCGTCGGGCGGGGTGGCGGAGCGGAAGCGGGCGGCCCTCAGCGCTGGCCGGGGATGGCGACCGCCTTCTCCAGGAAGGTCGCCGCCGTGACGACCACGAGGTTGATGATCACGTAGAGGATCGTCGCGGCCGTGAAGGCCTCGAACACCTGGAACGAGAATTCCTGCATCGAGCGGGCCCGGGCGGTCAGTTCCAGCAGGCCGATGGTCAGCGCCACCGACGTGTTCTTGAGATTGTTGAGGAATTCCGAGGTCATCGGCGGCAGGATGATCCGGTAGGCGTTGGGCAGCAGCACGTAGCGGTAGGTCTGATAGGTCGTGAAGCCCATGGCGGTGCCGGCCATGCGCTGGCCCCGCGGCAGCGACTGGATGCCGGCGCGGACCTGCTCGGCCACGCGCGACGCGGTGAAGAAGCCGAGGCAGACCACCGCCGTGTAGAACGGCGCGTCCGGCAATTGCTTGATCGCGTCGCCGATCCGGGTCGGGACCACTTCGGGCAGCACGAAGTACCAGAGGAACATCTGCACCAGCAGCGGCACGTTGCGGAACAGCTCGACATAGGCCGTGCCGATCGCGTTCGCGGGCTTCGACGGCAGGGTGCGCATCACGCCGACCAGGGAGCCCAGGAAGAAGGCGATCACCCAGGAGCAGAGCGCGGTCGTGATCGTCCACATGAGCCCCGAGAGCAGCATGTCGAGATACGTGCCGTTGCCCTCCGGCGAGGCGTCGAAGAAGATCCGCCAGTTCCAGTTGTAGTTCATCGCGCCGCTTCTACTGTGAGCTTATAGAGACGCACCGCGGGCCGGAGCCCGCGGTGCGCATCTTGGCATGAAACCGGACCGAACGGGTCTCAGTAGGCCGCCGGATCGGGGCTCGAGATCGGGGTCGTGAACTGCTTCTTCATCTCCGCGCTCATCGGCAGGTTGAGATTGATGTTGCGCGGCGGGATCGACTGGGTGAACCACTTCTCGTAGAGGGCCTTGCCCTCGGGGCTCGTGTAGAGCTTGGCGGTGGCGTCGTCCGCGACCTTCTTGAACTCCGTGTCGTCCTTGCGGAGCATGATGCCGTAGGGCTCGGGCTTCGACAGGGCCTCGGTGGAGATCTCGTAGGCGGAGGGGTCCTTCGACGAGGCGGCGAGCGAGGCGAGCAGCACGTCATCCATCACGAAGGCGGCGGCGCGGCCGGTCTCGACCATCAGGAACGCCTCGGCGTGGTCCTTGGCCGGCAGGATCGTCAGGCCGAGCTTGCGCTCCGTGTTGGCCTCGTTGATCTGCTTGATGTTCGTGGTGCCCGAGGTCGACACGACGGTCTTGCCCTTCAGGTCCTCGATCGTGTGAAGGTTGGCCGACTTCTTCGAGACGTAGCGGGTCGCGGTCAGGAAGTGCGAGTTGGTGAACCACACCTGCTTCTCGCGCTCGGCGTTGTTGGTGGTCGAGCCGCACTCGAGATCGATCGTGCCGTTCGCCATCAGCGGGATGCGGGTGGCGGAGGTGACCGGGTTGAGCTTCACCTCGAGGTTCGGGAGGTTGAGCTTGGCCTTCACCGCGTCGGCGATCTTGTAGCAGATGTCCATCGCGTAGCCGATCGGCTTCTGATCGGCGCCGAGATACGAGAACGGCACGGAGGCGTCGCGGTAGCCGATGACGATGGCGTTGGCGTCCTTCACCTTCTTGAGGGTGCCGGTCAGCTCCTGCGCCCCGACGCTCATCGGAGCGAGGACGAGGGTCAGGCCCAGCGCCGCGGCGGCGCCGCGGCGAGCGATATCAGACTGCATCGGTACGGAACTCCTGGATCGGGCCGAACGACATCGGCCGGCGGCGGGGTACGCGGGCCCGCCCGCTCGGGCGACGCCTTTGCAATGATGGTGCCGGGAGAAGGGGCGAAGCGCCGCGCGAGCCTGCGGCTGAGTACGGACAAGTTGCGGCCAAGCCTCTGCGCACGTCCGCAGATGCGGTCCCTGCCGTCCTCATGGCCTCCTCCCAAGCGCTGAGCCGGCCTCACGCTCGCGCCGGCGGCATCATGCACACTTCTTAGGCGTACGCACGCGGTGCGGAGGACGGATCCGCCCGGAAAGCTGACGAATCCACGGTATAGAAAACGACGACGCCGCCCCCCGCGGTATCGGGAGACGGCGTCGGACTGAAATCCCGGTTCGTGACCGCGGCTTACTTCGTCAGCTCATTGCCGCTGTAGTCGATCTTGCCGTCGGGTCCCTTCTTCCACTCGTACATGACGTAGTCGGGCCGGGTGATGTCGCCCTTCTTGTCGTAGGCGATCGGGCCGACCACCGTGTCCACCGGCTTGCCCTGGTGCAGCCATTCGGCGAGCTTCTTGCCATCGCTGGAGCCGGTCTCGGCCATCGCCTTCGCGAGGACCTGCACGGCCGCGTAGGAGTAGAGCGTGTAGCCCTCGGGATCGATGTTCTTGGCCTTGAAGGCGGCGAGCGCCGCCTTGGCGTTCGGGTTCTTTCGGGCGTCCGGCGGGAAGGTGGTCAGCGTGCCCTCGGCCGCGGGACCGGCGATCGCCACCAGCTCGCGGTCGACCATGCCGTCGCCGCCCATCATGGGCGCCTTCAGGCCCTGATCGCGCATCTGGCGCAGGATCAGCCCGGCCTCGGTGTAGTAGCCACCGAAATAGACGACGTCGACGTTGGCGGACTTCAGCTTGGAGACGAGCGCCGAGTAGTCCTTCTCGCCCGGGTTGATGCCCTCGGACATGACCTCCTTGCCGCCCTTGGCCTTGAAGGCCTTCAGCGTCTCGTCGGCCAACCCCTTGCCGTAGGGGGTCTTGTCGTGGACGAAGGCGACCTTCTTGCCCTTGAAGTGATCGGCCAGGTAGTTGCCGGCGACGGCACCCTGTTGGTCGTCGCGGCCGCAGGTGCGGAACGTGTTCCACATGCCGCGCTCGGTGAACTTCACGTTCGTGGAGGCCGGCGTGACCTGGATGATGCCGGCGTCCAGGTAGACGTCGGAGGCCGGGATCGACACGCCCGAGTTGTAGTCGCCGACGACCATCTTCACGCCGTCGCTGGCGAACTTGTTGGCCACCGAGACGCCCTGCTTCGGGTCGGAGGCGTCGTCGCCGACCGTCACGGTCAGCGTCGTGCCCTTCAGCGTGCCGGCCTTGTTGAGGTCCTCGACCGCCTGGCTCGCGCCGTTCTTGAGCTGCGCGCCGATGGCGGCGCTGTTGCCGGTGATCGGCGCGGCGACGCCGAGCTTGACCTCGGCCGCCTGCGCGGCCGCCACCATCGCGCCGAGGGCGAGCCCGGCCAGCAGAATCGATCTCATCGCGTACTTCCCCTCAATGTCAGGACCGCACGTGCGGATCCGGCCGCACTCATCGGACCTCGCCCGCGTCGGGCGCCCGCGCGCGCCACGTCAGCGGTGAGGTCTTCTCGTAGAGCCAGCGGTACTGGCTCGTCATCTGGCGCGTCCGCGTGTAGCGGAAGCCCGCCGCGCCGATGATCATGACGACGACCGCGTCGACCGCATAGTAGTGCAGCGACAGCAGCGTGCCCGAAAACAGGGCGTAGTGGATGAAGCGCACGGCGGCCGCCACCAGAAGCAGCGCCAGGGCGCAGTGCGAGAACGGCCGCCAGCCCCGCGCGATGCCGCGGGCCGCCATCCATCCGGCCCACCCGCCCATCACGACGGTCACCAGCAGGAACAGCCAGGCCGACGGCTCCTCGTACAGGATCCCCTGCAGCACGCTCATGTGATGTCCGGTCGATTGCTTCGGTTAACGCGCCCCTCGCCGTCATCGCGAGCGCAGCGAGGTGACCCAGGGCAGCGCAGCCTCGAAAGGTGGGGCGCCGCCCTGGATTGCTTCGCTCCGCTCGCAAAGACGGGGATGCCAATGGCATCAACCGAGAACGGCATCATGCCCCGACCGGGCCGGAATGGCCCCCCTCCAGGTAGGCGGCCTGGACGTTCGGATCGTCGAGCAGCGTTCGACCCGTCCCGCTCATCGTGACCCGCCCGTTGACCAGCACGTAGCCGCGATGGGCGAGCTTGAGGGCGTGGTAGGCGTTCTGCTCGACGAGGAAGATCGTCATGCCGTCAGTCCGGTTCAGCTCCCGGATCGCGTCGAAGATGCCCTTCACCACGAGCGGCGCGAGGCCGAGCGACGGCTCGTCGAGCAGCAGCAGCCGCGGGCGGCTCATCAGCGCCCGGGCGATGGCCAGCATCTGCTGCTCGCCGCCCGACATGGTGCCGGCGCGCTGGTTGAGGCGCTCCTTGACCCGCGGGAACAGGGTGCAGACCTTCTCCAGATCCTCGGCGAAGAAGCGCCCGTCATGGAGCGCGGCGCCCATCTGGAGGTTCTCGTAGACGGTCATGCGCGGGAAGACCCGGCGCCCCTCCGGCGACTGGGCGATGCCGAGCCGGGCGATCGCGTGGGTCGGCAGCCGGGTGATGTCGCGGCCGTCGTAGGTGATCGTCCCCGAGCGCGCCTGGGGGCTGCCGAAGATCGTCATCATCAGGGTCGACTTGCCGGCGCCGTTGGCGCCGATCAGCGTGACGATCTCGCCCTCGGCCACGTCGAGGTCGACCCCGCGCAGGGCCGCGACGCTGCCGTAATAGGTCGAGACGTCGCGCACCGCGAGGAGCGGCGGCTTCCGTCCCGCCTGGATCGCCCGCGTCTCCTCGACGAGGACGTTGATGCCGGCGACGCTCATGCCGACGCTCCCGTGTGCGCCGCGTCCCCGTGCGGCACGGTGATCCCGACCTCGGCCTCCACGGCCTCGACCTCCTCGTCCTCGACGCCGAGATAGGCGGCGATCACCTTCGGGTCGGCCCGCACATCGGCGGGGGAGCCGTCGGCGATCTTCACGCCGTAATCGAGCACGACCACGTGGTCGGAGATCTCCATCACCACCGACATGTCGTGCTCGATCAGCAGCACCGAGGTGTCGTGCTCGTCGCGGATGTGGCGCAGGAGGCCGTTCAGCTCGGCCGATTCCCGCGGGTTGAGGCCGGCCGCCGGCTCGTCGAGGCAGAGCAGCACCGGGTCGGTGCACATCGCCCGGGCGATCTCCAGGCGCCGCTGCGCGCCGTAGGGCAGGGCGCCCGCCGGATCATCCGCCCGCTTCATCAGGTCGATGCGCTCGAGCCAGGCCTTGGCCCGCTCGATCGCCGCGGCCTGCGCGTCCCGGTAGGTCTTGAGGCCGAGCAGCCCGAGGATCGTGTAGCCCGAGGCCCGCATCAGCGGCGCGTGCTGGGCGACGAGCAGGTTCTCCAGAACGGTCATGCCCTGGAACAGGCGGATGTTCTGGAAGGTGCGGGCGACCCGCGCGGTGCGGTTCACCTTGTGGTTCGGAAGCCGCTCCAGCAGGTGCGCCGTGCCGTCGGCGTGCGCCAGCGTCAGCATGCCCTCGGTGGGCTTGTAGAAGCCGGTGATGCAGTTGAACACCGTGGTCTTGCCGGCCCCGTTCGGGCCGATCAGCGCGGTGATGTCGCCGCGGCGCGCCTCGAAGGACAGGTCGGAGACGGCGGTGAGGCCGCCGAACCGCATGGTCAGGTGCTCGACCGTGAGCACCGGCGGGGGGAGGGGGGACGTCGCCATCAGCCGTGCCCCTCGCTGACATGGGCGCCCGAGACCGCGCGCCGCTGGCCGAGCGACACGGACGGCATCCGCTCCGAGATCAGTCCGCGCGGCCGCCAGACCATCATGGCGACCATGGCGAGCCCGAACAGCAGCAGCCGGTACTCGCTGGGGTCGAAGCCCTCGCCGAACACGGCCTTCAGGAACCCGAGGTTGCGCAGCATCTCCGGCCCGCCGACCATCGCCACCGCGGCGATCGCGACGCCGACCTGGCTGCCCATGCCGCCGAGGACGACGATCGCCAGGATGATGGCGCTCTCCAGGAAGTTGAAGCTCTCCGGGCTGATGAAGCCCTGGCGCACGGCGAAGAACGAGCCGGCGAAGCCCCCGAAGGCCGCGCCCAGCGCGAAGGCCGTGAGCTTCGTGGCGGTGGTGTCGATGCCGAGCGAGCGGCAGGCGATCTCGTCCTCGCGCAGGGCCTCCCAGGCCCGCCCGATGGGCAGGCGGCGCAGGCGCAGGGTGACGAAGTTGGTGATCAGGGCCAGCCCGAGGATCAGGTAGTACAGGAAGATCAGCCGGTGCATCGAATCGTACGGGATGCCGAAGGTGGCGGCGAACCCGCCCTCGCCCGCCGTGAACGGGATGCCGAAGAAGGTCGCCCGCGGGATCGACGAGATGCCGGCCCCGCCGCCGGTGACGTCGGTCCAGTTGATCAGGACCAGGCGGATGATCTCGCCGAAGGCCAGGGTGACGATGGCGAGGTAGTCGCCGCGCAGGCGCAGCACCGGGAAGCCGAGGATCATGCCCCAGAGGCCGGCGAACAGGCCCGCCAGCGGCAGGCAGACCCAGAACGACAGGCCGAAGGTCGTCGACAGCAGCGCGTAGGAATAGGCCCCGACCGCGTAGAAGGCGACGTAGCCGAGGTCGAGCAGGCCCGCGAGGCCGACCACGATGTTCAGGCCCCAGCCGAGCATGACGTAGGTCAGGATCAGGATGCCGAGATCGATCCAGTAGCGGGCCGAGGACAGGCCGCCGGTCGCCAGCGCGGAGATCATCGGCAGGGTCAGCGCGACGAAGATGAACAGCCAGAGACCGACCTTCGAGGTCTTCTGCCCGGCATCGGGCTCGCCGTGCACCGCCTCGGTGGCCTGGGCCGGGGAGGGGGTCAGCGCCCGCCGCGCGTCGCGGCGCAGCAGCACGAGGCGCTGGACGAGGCGCAGCACGAAGATCGCCGCGCAGAGCGCCGCCACCAGCCCCCAGCGCGGCACGAGCACCAGCTCGCTCCCGGGCCCGGGATCGGTCCGGTAGGCGATGATCGGGACGCAGAGGCCGAAGGTGACGAGGGCGTAGAGGGCGGCGTCGCGCAGGATGCCGGCCATCGCGGAGCCGGGGAGAGCGTTCTGCGAGGCGGCCATCAGACTTTCTCGACCTCGGGCCGGCCCAGGATGCCCGACGGCATGAAGATCAGCACGATCGCCAGGATCGAGAAGGCGGCGACGTCCTTGTACTCGATGGAGAAATAGGCCGACCAGAAGGTCTCGATCAGGCCGATGATCAGGCCGCCGAGCACGGCGCCGGGCAGCGAGCCGATGCCGCCGAGCACCGCCGCCGTGAACGCCTTCACGCCGGGCACGAACCCGTCCGAGAAGGACACGACGCCGTAGTACATGAGGTAGAGGACGCCCGCGACGGCCGCGAGCGCGGCGCCGAGCACGAAGGTCAGCGAGATCGTGCGGTCCACGTCGATGCCGAGCAGCGCCGCCATCTTGCGGTCCTGCTCGCAGGCGCGCTGCGCCCGGCCGAAGGGCGTGCGCTGCACGAGGTACCAGAAGCCGGTGAGCAGCACGGCGGTCACCGCCATGATCAGCACCTGCTTCCAGGCCAGGAACACCGCGTAGCCGTCGCGCTCGAACAGCGTGATGCCGCCCGACAGCATCGGCGGGGTCGGCTTGTTGCGCGCGCCCTGCACGACCTGCACGAAGTTCGACAGGAAGATCGAGACGCCGATCGCCGAGATCAGCGGCGCGAGGCGGAACGAGCCGCGCAGCGGCCGGTAGGCCACCCGCTCGATCGCCCAGCCCCACAGGGCGGTCAGCACCATGGCGACCACCAGCACCACCAGGAAGGCCAGCGCGATGGAGCTGACCCCGAGCCAGACCGTCAGCAGCAGGAAGGTGATGAGCGCGATGAAGCAGGAGACCATGAAGACGTCGCCGTGGGCGAAGTTCACCATGCCGATGATGCCGAACACCATCGTGTAGCCGATCGCGATCAGGCCGTAGATCGAGCCGAGCGTCAGCCCGTTGATGAGCTGCTGTACGAAGACGTCCATGAACTCTCGCGCGCAGGTTGCTTGGGCCGCCTACGGAGAGCGCAGGCAGCTTGGCGGGGCAAGTCTCGTACCGCAGCCGTAGCACACCGGCCACCGGTTTCATCGCCGCCCGAGCGTCGCGTGAAAACAGTCGACCACGCCAGTAACGCCCCCTGGCCGGGCTTGCGTGTGGCGCAGTTCCTGCGACACGTTAACGAATTGCAATGCTCGATCATCCCGGGCCCAGGCGAGGAGCAGTACCGATGGCAGGGTCGCGACTCACGACGATGATCTTCATCGGCATGCTCCTCGGCATCGCCGTCGGCTACGCCTGCAGCATCACCTGGCCCGATCCGCAGACCGCCAAGGAGATCGCCGGCTACATCGCGCTGGTCTCCGACGTGTTCCTCCGCCTGATCAAGATGATCATCGCGCCGCTGGTGTTCTCGACGCTGGTCGTCGGCATCGCCCATCTCGGGGATACCGCCTCGGTCGGCCGGGTCGGCGGCAAGGCGCTGCTCTGGTTCGTCGGCGCCTCCTTCTGCTCTCTGATGCTCGGCCTCATCATGGTCAACCTGATGCAGCCCGGCCACAACCTGAACCTGCCGCTGCCCGATGCCGGGGCCGGCACCGGGCTCAAGGCGGCCTCGCTCTCGCTCAAGGAGTTCGTCACGCACCTCGTCCCGAAGAGCGCTGTCGAGGCGATGGCCAACAACGAGATCCTGCAGATCGTGGTCTTCTCGATCTTCTTCGGCGTGGGCCTCGCCGCCCTCGGCGAGAAGGGCCGCCTGCTCGCGCAGGGCATCGAGGGCATCGCCGACGTCATGCTCAAGGTGACGGGCTACGTGATGATGTTCGCCCCCGTTGCGGTGTTCGCCGCCATCGCGGCGACGATCACCACGCAGGGCATCGGCGTGCTCGTGACCTACGGCAAGTTCCTCGTGGAGTTCTACATCAGCCTCGGCGTGCTCTGGACGCTGCTGATGGGCGTCGGCTTC
The DNA here is from genome assembly GCF_900108435.1 of Methylobacterium sp. 275MFSha3.1. Lineage (NCBI taxonomy): Bacteria > Pseudomonadati > Pseudomonadota > Alphaproteobacteria > Hyphomicrobiales > Methylobacteriaceae > Methylobacterium > Methylobacterium sp. 275MFSha3.1. The sequence goes on from NZ_FNWP01000014.1 coordinate 155,905, forward strand.
CTGCTGCTCGGGGGCGGCGGCATCATGCGCCTGTTCAACCTGATCAAGGAGCCCTTCGTGCTGGCCTTCTCGACGGCGTCGAGCGAGGCCGCCTACCCCAAGATGCTCTCGAACCTGGAGAAGTTCGGGGTGCCGAACCGGATCACCTCGTTCGTGCTTCCGATGGGCTACTCGTTCAATCTCGACGGCTCGATGATGTACTGCACCTTCGCGGTGATGTTCATCGCGCAGGCCTACAACATCCCGCTGAGCTGGGGCCAGCAGCTCACGATGCTGCTCCTGCTGATGGTGACCTCGAAGGGCATGGCCGGCGTGCCGCGCGCCTCGCTGGTGGTGATCTCGGCGACGCTGTCGCACTTCAACATCCCGGAGGCCGGGTTGCTGCTGATCATCGGGATCGACCAGTTCCTCGACATGGGCCGGTCGGCCACCAACGTGCTCGGCAACAGCGTCGCCACCGTGGCGGTCGCCAAGTGGGAGGGCCAGCTCAGCACCACCGACCAGCGCCTCGACCATGTCGGCACGGTGGCCTCGCCCGCGGAGTAGGGGCCGGTCCGGGGAAATCTGCGCGCGCCGCGATGGCGGGCGCAGGACGGCCGCTCTGATGAGCGCTCTCACGGGTGCCCTGAATCGCGGCGTGGCTTGTTCGGTGCCCTTCGGAGGCGGAGTGATGACGATGCGGCTCGTCGCGGTTCTGGCGCTGGCGCTGGCGGCGACGCCCGCCTCCGCCGTCGAGGTGCTCACCGGGACGCTCAGGAGCGTCGCCGAGCGCGGGGAGATCGTCCTCGGCTACCGGGAGAGCTCGGTGCCGTTCTCCTTCGTGGAGGGCAAGCAGTCGGACGGGAGCCCCCGACCGATCGGCTACGCCATCGACCTCTGCGGCGAGATCGCGGACGACATCCAGGCGGCGATCGGCCGGCCGGTGAAGATCCGCTACGCACCGGTCACGGCCGAGAGCCGCATCGAGGCGGTGACCTCCGGCAAGATCGACCTCGAATGCGGCTCGACCACCGCCAATGCCGAGCGCCGCAAGCAGGTCGCCTTCTCGCCGGTGGACTACATCAGCGCGACGCAGCTGCTGGTGAAGCGCGGATCGGGCATCGCCTCCTACCGGGATCTCGGCGGAAAGACCGTGGTGGTCACGGCCGGCACCACCAACGAGAAGGCCGTGCGCGACCAGTTCGCCCGCCTGAAGATCGACGCGCAGGTGGTGACGGCGCCCGACCACGCCGCCTCCTACGCGATGGTCAAGGCCGGCAAGGCCGACGCCTTCGCCACCGACGACGTGCTGCTCTACGGGCTGATCGCCACGGACGCGAAGGACGGGGCGAACTACACGGTGCTGCCCGACAAGCTCTCCTACGAGCCCTACGGCATCATGTTCCGCAAGGACGATCCGGAACTCGCCGGCCTCGTGCAGCAGACCTTCACGCGGCTCGCCGAGTCGCGGGCGTTGCGCTGGACCTACGAGCGCTGGTTCCTCAAGCGCCTGCCCAACGGCGAACGCCTCGACATCCCGATGTCGAACGACCTGCGGGTCAGCTTCCAGTTGATGGGCCTCGACGGGGGCGAGTGATCGGCGCGGGGACAGGCGCGACGACCGGACGGCGCCTCGCTTTCGCCCAACCGGCACGCGAGGAAGACGCGACCTGATCGCTTCCCTCCCGCCGCGAGCGTGCCACCGTCCATGCTGATCGCCGCGCCCTGTCCGAAACCGCTCGCCCTGGCGCTGGCCGCCGCCCTCGGCTGCGCCGCCTCGGCGGCCACCGCCCACCCGCACGTCTGGGTGACCGCCAAGGCGCAGCTCGTCTACGCGGACGGCAAGCTCGTCGGCGTCCGCGACACGTGGAGCTTCGATCCCGAGTACACGGCCTTCGTCACGCAGGGCCTCGACACCAACAAGGACGGCAAGCTCAGCCCGGAGGAACTCGCCGGGCTCGCCGCCGAGAACACCGCCAACCTCGCCGAGTTCGGCTACTTCACGAAGCTGAAGGTCGGCGGCAAGGAGCAGGCCTTCGGCGATCCGAAGGAGCCGGCGGCGCACATGGACGACCGGGCGCTGGTCATGACCTTCCTGCTGCCCCTGAAGACCCCGGTCCAGCAGGGGCGGGGGGTCGCCGCGCTGGAGGTCTACGACCCGACCTACTTCGTCGCCTTCTCGTTCGCCGAGGGCGCGGACGCCGCCACCCTCGCGGGTGCGCCCCAGGGCTGCGCCGCCACGGTCACCCGGCCGAAGACCGAGCAGCCGAAGACGGCCGATGCCGGGTCGCCGGGCATGACCGAGGCCTTCTTCGAGGCGCTCACCGCCGCCTCGACCTACGGGGTGCAGTTCGCCAGCCGGGTTCTCGTGGCATGTCCGTAGGCATCGGGATCGTCGCCCCCGCCGGGGCGGGACGGCTGGGGCTGAGGCTCGGCCTCATGGCCGCGGCCATCGCGCTGGCCGCGCTTCTCGCGGCCGCGATCGCGTGGCTGGTCGCGCCCGGCCTCGCCGCGCCGCCGCCGCGCTCGCCCTTCGGGATCGGCTTCCGCGAGGCCGCGCCGGCCGCCACGGGTCTCGGCGGCGTCATCCTGGCGCTGCAGGCGAGCTTCTCCCGCAGCCTCAACGCCGCGGTGAGCGCGCTGCGGGGCGGCGGCAGCTGGACCCCTCTGATCGGCCTCGCCTTCGCGTACGGCGTGTTCCACGCCGCCGGCCCGGGCCACGGCAAGGCGGTGATCGCCGGCTACATCCTGGCGGGGGAGCGGGCGCTCCGGCGCGGCGCCGCGCTGAGCGTGTGCGCCGCGCTGCTCCAGGCCTGCGTGGCCGGGGCGATCGTCGGCCTCGGCACGCTGGTCCTCAACGCCACGGCGGCGGGCATCACCCGGGCCGGCACCCTGATCGAGACCGTGAGCTTCGCCCTCGTCGCCCTGATCGGGCTGGTCCTGACGTGGCGCAAAGCCGGTCGCCTCGCCAATCTCGGCGCGGGTTGCGGCCCGGGCTGCAGCCACCTGCCGGAACCGCGGGCCCTCGACACCCTCGACACGTGGCGCGAGCGGGCCGGGGTGGTGCTGGCGGCCGGGACACGCCCCTGCGCCGGCGCCGTGCTGGTCCTCGTCTTCGCGGTGTCGCAGGGCGTGCCCGGCGCGGGCGTGCTGGCGGTCCTGGCGATGGCGCTCGGCACCGCGCTGACCACGACGGCCCTGGCCTGCCTCGCGGTCTTCGCCAAGCGGATGGCGCTGCGCCTCGCGGGCGGACGGGGACAGGCCGGCCTCCTGGCGCTCGGTGGCCTCGAACTCGTCGCCGCCGCCTTCGTGCTGGTCCTGGGCGCCGCGATGCTCTCGGGCCTCGCCCCGAGCCTCGGCGGCTGAAGGGCCTCGCCTTCCGGGGCGCGGCGTGCCACGCTGCGCGACCGAGACGGAGCGCGCGCCGATGCATCCCGACTTCGCGACGATCCTGAACTGGCGTCTGCTCGCCGGATCGCATCCCTTCCCCGGGCCAGACGGCGGGACCTGCATCAACGAGGCCGCGATGGTGGCCGCGGGCCTGCCCTACCGGGCGATCCGCTCCAGCGCGGACTGCCCACCCTGCTTCTCGCGGCCGGCCGCCGCCTACGCCCTCGGGCTCAACGACGCCATGCCGGACGAGGTGCGGCCGCAGCTGATGGCCTTCGTCCTGCGCCTGTCGGGCAGCGCCGACACGGCGGAGATCGAGGCCGCCCGCACCCGGCAGCTGGCGCTGGAGAGCGTCCGCCGCATTCTGGCGCCGCTCTGCGCGGTCGCCGGGATGGTCGAGGACGCGGAAGCCTGCTCCGGCGCGCCGGACTGGCCCGCGGCCCTGGCGGCGGCCCGCGCGGCCGCGTGGCGGGGCGGGGCGCGCGCGCAGGCGGCGGCCCAGGCGCGGCGCTGGCGGGAAGGCGCGCTGACCGCGGCGGTGTCCCGCACCGCGACGGCGGCGGAACGCGCCGGCGAGGACGCGCGCTGCGCCGCCGAGGTGGCCGAGGGGGCGGCGCCGTTCCTGACCGGAACCTGGGCCGAGGCCTGCACGATCCTCGCGGAGACCCTCGCCATCGGCCGGCAGGCGCCGGAGATCGCCGTCGCCGGCGCCCGACAGCGCATGGACGCGGCGCGCGCCCGGGTGCCGGCCTGATCAGGCCGCCGCGGGCGCGGCGTCGAGATCGAAATCGATGGTGCCGCAATTCTCCAGGAACGTGCCGGTGAGGTGGTAGAAGAACGTCCCGTGGCCGACCACCGCTATGGTGGTCTCAGGCCGGGCCCGCAGCCAGTCGCGGAACGCCGCGACCCGGGCGTCGAACAGGGGGCGGGGCTCCACCGGGTAGCCGCCGACCTCGCAGCCCGGCTCCGCGTGCCACCAGACCTCGGGCAGGTGCCCGACATCGAGGTGGGGGAAGTCCGCGGCGATCTCCGAGGCGGCCCGGCCGACATCGCAGCTGCTCTCCTGGCACTCGCGGTGCAGCACCTCGACCAGCACCCGCGGCCGGCTCGGATGCTCGCCGAACAGGATCGCCGCGGTCTCGATGGCGCGGGTCAGGGGCGAGACCACCACGAGATCGAAGGGGATCGGCCGGAGCCGCTCCCGCGCCGCCCGGGCCTGGGCTTGGCCCAGCTCGGTCAGGCGGGCGTCGGGCAGGCCGGGATCGCCGCCCCCGTGCCGGTGGGCGGCGTTGAAGGTCGACTGCCCGTGGCGGATGCAGACGATGCGGGTCTTGTCCTGCATGGATCTCGAAGACGTTCCGGAGAGGGAATGGCGGACCGGACCGGTCACGCGAAGCGGCCGCCGCGCTGGATGACCTCGATCTTGTAGCCGTCCGGGTCGGTGGCGAAGAAGAACCGCGCGAGCACGTCGTCCCCGTGCTTGAGGGTCTTGACGTCGGTGGCCGTGAAGCCCTCGCGCCGGTGCCGGGCGTGCTCGGCCTCCACGTCGTCGACCACGAAGGCGATGTGCCCGTAGCCGTCGCCGAGATCGTAGGGCTTGTCGCGGCCCTTGTTCACCGTGAGCTCCAGCTCGAACGGCGAGTCCGGATCCCGCATGTAGACGAGGGTGAAGTCCGGGAAGTCGAACCGGCCGGACACCGCGAGACCGAAGGCACGGGCATAGTAGTCGCGCGCGCGCTCTTCCTCGAGGACGCGGATCATGGCGTGGACGGGCTTGGACATGCGCGCGGAGTTCCGTGGGCACGCCGGCGGCGTGCAGCGCCCCCTATGTGGCGCGATCCGCAGCCGCGAAAAGGCCGGTGGCGCGGCGCCGGGGTCGCGCCCCGGGACGTCGGCCACGAGCTGTCGAAGAACCCGGCCCGTATAGACCGATCCCATATTGCATATCCTAGATCAATATCTGTTCTTTAAATCGTTCTAAGGAGTGTATTGGAGTCAATATATGATGAGCCATGCTGATATAAGATATCGCAAAAGGTTCGGAGACACAAAATCAAACCGCAAAATGATATTTCTCATTGACACAATCGCACTTCCAACGCTTTATCGACCTCGACGACCAAAGTGAATCCCATGAGATCATGAGGCCGATCATCGATCGAGTGAAGGGATTTCAAGACAGTGATGCGCTTATCCAATATCAATATACTTCCAAAAATTGCTGCCGTTATCGCGCTGATAAGCGTGATTGTCGGCGGATGTATCTGGTACGCTCAGGCGCGGATGACGGTCATCGACGACCGCTACAGCGAGTTCCTCGCCCGCGAGGCGACGGCGGTGGCGGAGGCACGCAGGCTGAACCGCCTGGTGATCGAGTTGAACTACTGGGTCTACCGGATCATCGCGGAGACCGATCAGGGCCAGATGCAGGCCGCCAACGGGGGCTTCGAGGCCGCGCTGCCCGCGGTGAGGGCGCTCCTTCCGAGCCTCCGATCGCACGCGCCGACCTTCGCCGCGCGCATCGATGAGCAGGCCGCGCGGATCGAGCGCTATCTCAGGGACGTGAGCGAGGTCCGCCGGCTGGGCACCGCCAATCAGAACGAGCAAGCCATCGCGCTGATCCACACGGCGATCGACCCGACGTTCTCCGGCTTGCTGACCGACGGCAACCGGATGGCCGAGGACATCGATACGTACATGCAGAAGGGCTCGGGCGACCTGACCGATCAGACCAACGAGACCCGCCGGACGCTGATGATCGTCAGCGGTCTCGGCATGCTGGCGGGGCTGCTGGCGGCGGTGTTCATCGCCACGGTCGGGATCACGCGGCCGCTCGACCGGCTGGTCAAGGTCCTGCAGCGGATGGCGCAGGGCGAGGTCGAGGCCGAGATCACCGAGGCCGCCCGAAGGGACGAGGTGGGCGCCGTCGGCAAGGCCGTCGAGGGCATCAAGGTCATGGTCGCCCGCAACGCCGCCGAGGAAGCCGAGATGAAGCGCCGCGCCGACGAGGCGGCAGCGGCCGCGCGCAGGCGGACCATGGTGGAACTCGCGGACGGGTTCGAGCGGGCCGTGGGGAGCATCGTCGGGATGGTCTCGTCCTCGGCCACCGAGTTGCAGGCCACGGCCCAGACCATGACGTCGAGCGCGACCGAGACGGCCAGCCAGTCCACCACGGTGGCGGCCGCCGCCGAGCAGGCCTCCGCCAACGTCCAGACCGTGGCGGCCGCCGCCGAGGAGCTGGGCACCTCCGTGCAGGAGATCGGCCGGCAGGTCCTCGGCTCGGCCAACCTCGCGCAGGCGGCGGTCGGCGAGGCGGACGAGACCCAGCACCTCGTTCAGGCGCTCAGCCAGGCGGCGACGCGCATCGGCGACATGGTCGGGCTCATCGCGAACATCGCCGGGCAGACCAACCTGCTGGCGCTGAACGCCACGATCGAGGCGGCCCGGGCCGGCGAGGCCGGCCGCGGATTCGCGGTCGTCGCCGCCGAGGTCAAGGAGCTCGCCGGCCAGACCGCCCGGGCCACCGAGGAGATCAGCCAGCAGATCGGCCAGATCCAGGGTGTAACCGGCCAGGCGGTCTCGGCCATCGACACGATCGCCGCCCGTATCCGCGAGATCGACGCGGTCGCCGCCACCATCGCGGCGGCGGTCGAGGAGCAGGGCGCGGCCACGCAGGAGATCGTCCGCAACGTCTCGCAGGCGGCGGCCGGCACCGACGAGGTGACGAGCAACATCGCCGGCGTGGCGCGGGCCTCGGAAGAGACCGGCGCCGCGGCAGCCCAGGTTCTGGGGGCAGCCGGCGAGCTGTCGCGCCAGTCCGAGCATCTGGGCGTCGAGGTCTCCCGCTTCCTCGGGTCGGTCCGGGCGGCCTGAGGCCGATCAGCCGCCGACCCGCAGGACCTGCGTGCGGGTGCCGGCCTGCGCGAAGGCGTCCGGGTCGGCGCCGGTCATCCAGACCTGCCCCGGCAGGGCCTCGAGGGCCTCGAACAGGCCGGCCCGGCGGCGGGGATCCAGGTGGGCCGCCACCTCGTCCAGGAGGATCAGCGGGGCGATGCCGCTCATGGCCCGCACCAGCCGCGCGTGGGCGAGGACGAGGCCGATGAGCAGCGCCTTCTGCTCGCCCGTGGACGCCGTCCCGGCCGGCACGTCCTTCGGGCCGTGGCGGACCACGAGGTCGCTGCTCTGCGGCCCGATCAGCGTGCGGCCGGCGGCCCGGTCCCGGTTGCGGCCGTTGCGGAGCGCCATGCGGTAGCGGTCCTCGGCCTCGAGGGCCGGCCAGACCGCGACCAGATCGTCGAGGTCGCCCTCGAGGCGGATGGCCGCCCAGGGGAAGGGCTGCGCGTCGTCCCGGGTCTCGGCGATCAGCCGGTCGAGGCGCTCGGCGGTCTCGCGCCGGGCGAGCGCCACGGCGACGCCGAGCTCCGCGACCTCCCGCTCCACCGCGTCGAGCCAGCGGTCGTCGTCGGGCCGCTCCTCCAGCAGGCGGTTGCGCGAGCGCAGGGCCCGCTCCAGCGCGGAGACCCGGGCGCCGTGGGCGGCGTCGACCGCCAGCACGAGACGGTCGAGGAACCGTCGCCGGTCTCCGGCCGCCCCGCGGAACAGGCCGTCGAGGTCGGGGGTCAGCCAGACGACCCGCAGGAACTCGCTGAACGCCACCGGCGAGGCCGCGGTGGCGCCGTCGATCCGGCACAGCCGGCTCGCGCGCCCGTCGGGACCCGGCGGCTCGAGCCCGGTGCCGAGCCGGTGCTCGGCGCCGTCGCGGTCGAGGGTGAGCGAGACCGCGAATCCGCCCGGGCCGCCGCTGCGCGCCATGGCGGCGAACTCCGCCCGGCGCAGGCCCCGGCCCGGTACGAACAGCGAGAGCGCCTCGAGCAGGTTGGTCTTGCCCGCGCCGTTCTCCCCGACCAGCGCGACGAAGCGGGCCTCGGGCGTCAGTTCGAGGTCCGCGTGGTTGCGGAAATCGCGGGCGATCAGGCGGGTGACGCGCAGGCTCGACCCGTCGAGCTCGTCCCGCGGATCGCGGATGTCGCTCATCGGTGAACCGAGGGGTGAACCGAGGGGCCGAGACGCGCCGCGCTCAACCGTCCCTTGCTGTCTGACATCCCATCCAACCACCTCGCCCCGTGGCGCCCGCGTCAGCGGGCCGCGCGGGCGGGCTCCAGAAACCACATCGCCGTCCGGGGACCTCCCGCGCGGCCCCCGCTGCGCTCCGGCACCTCGGGACGAGGGCGGGACCGGGATCCGCGCGGCCGCCTCACACCCGCATCGGCATCAGCACGTACAGCGCCGGCGCGCCCTCGCGGTCCTGGATCAGGGTCGGCGAGCCGGGATCCGCGAGCTTGAACAGGGCGGTGTCGCCCTCGAGCTGCGCGGTGATGTCGAGGAGGTAGCGGGCGTTGAAGCCGATATCGAGGCCGGCCGCCTCGTAGTCGACGTCGAGTTCCTCGGTGGCACTACCGGAATCCGGGTTGTTCACCGAGAGCGCGAGGCGCCCTTCGGCGAGCCCGAGCTTCACCGCGCGCCCGCGCTCCGACGAGATCGTCGAGACCCGGTCCACGGCCTTCGCGAAGGCGTCGCGCTCGACGGTCAGCCGCTTGTCGTTGTTGGCCGGGATCACCCGCTGGTAATCCGGGAAGGTGCCGTCGATCAGCTTGGAGATCAGCGTCAGGCCGCCGGCGAAGCGCAGGCGGATCTTCGCGGGCGACAGGTCGACCGCGACGGTCTCGCCGCCATCGTCGAGGAGCTTCTGAATCTCGGCGACCGCCTTGCGCGGCACGATCACGCCCGGCATGCCGACGCTGCCCTGCGGGGCCGGGATCTCGACGCGGGCGAGCCGGTGGCCGTCCGTTGCCACCGCCCGCATCGCCGGGCCGTTCTCGGTCTCCAGCGTGTGCAGGTAGATGCCGTTCAGGTAGTAGCGGGTCTCCTCGGTGGAGATCGCGAACTGGGTCTTCTCGATCAGCCGCTTCAGGTCGGCGGCGGCGATCTCGAAGCCGTGCGGCATCTCGCCGGCGGCGAGGTCCGGGAAGTCGCCCTCCGGCAGGGCGCCCAGGGCGAAGCGCGAGCGTCCGGACCGGATCGTCATCTGGCCGGACTCGCCGCCGGTCTCCAGGGAAACCTGCGCGCCGTCGGGGAGCTTGCGCACGATGTCGTAGATCACGTGCGCCGGCACGGTCGTGGCGCCCGCATCCGCCACGTCCGCCGGCACGCTCTCGGTCACCTCGATGTCGAGATCCGTCGCCCGGAGCTGGAGACCCGACCCTTCCGCGCGCAGGAGCACGTTCGACAGGATCGGGATCGTGTTGCGGCGCTCGACGACCCGGTGCACGTGGCCGAGCGACCTGAGCAGGGCCGCGCGCTCGACAGTGACTCTCATCGCAATACTCAAGTGATAGGGACGGCGCCGCGGCCGGCGACCGTCGCGGAATATGGCCGTTCAGCTTGGCGAAGGGGACAGGGGAACGCAAGGCCGCCGTCGGTGCACCGCACAGCGACCTCCGCGTCCAGGGCGGATGCCCATGTCCGGAGCGGGGTATCGGCCCCCGGCGGCCCGTGCGAAAGCGCCGCGACCGACCCGGACCCCCCATCCCGATCATGCTGCAGACCATCGACCCCGCGGGCAACACCGCAGACCCCTCGCAGGCCACCCCGAGCGCCCCCCCGAGTGCTCGGCGGATCCTCGCCGCGAGCTTCGTCGGGACGGCGATCGAGTTCTTCGACTTCTACATCTACGCCACCGCCACCGCCCTGGTGATCGGCCCGGTCTTCTTCCCCGCCGGCGCGCCCGGCGTGCAGCAGCTCAGCGCCTTCGCGACCTTCGCCATCGCGTTCATCGCGCGGCCCGTCGGCGCGGCCCTGTTCGGGCATTTCGGCGACCGGGTCGGCCGCAAGGCGACGCTGGTGGCGTCGCTGCTGATCATGGGCATCTCCACGGTGCTGATCGGCTGCCTGCCGACCTACGCGTCGGTCGGCTGGTGGGCGCCAGCGGCGCTGTGCATCCTGCGCTGCGGGCAGGGGATCGGGTTCGGCGGCGAGTGGGGCGGCGCGGCGCTGCTGGCGGTCGAGAACGCGCCGCCGGGCCGGCGCGCGTGGTACGGCATCTTCCCGCAACTCGGGGCGCCGGTCGGCTTCGTCCTGGCCAATCTCGGCTTCCTCGCCCTCAGCTTCGGCCTGACGCCCGAGAGCTTCCAGGCCTGGGGCTGGCGCCTGCCGTTCCTGGCCTCAGCGGCGCTCGTCGGCGTCGGGCTCTACGTGCGCCTGAAACTCACCGAGACGCCGGCCTTCAAGGCGGCGCTCAGCCAGGCGCGGCCGGAGCGCGTGCCCTTCGCCACCATGCTGACCCAGCACGGACACGCCGTCCTGGTCGGCACCTTCGCGATGGTGGCGGTCTACGCGGTCTTCTATCTCTCCACCGTCTTCGCCCTGGGCTACGGCACCGGCACCCTCGGCTACAGCCGGCCGACCTTCCTGCTGTTCGAGTGCATCGCGGTCTGCTTCATGGCGCTCGGCACCGTCGTGTCGGGGGCCGCAGCCGACCGCTTCGGCCGCCGGCCTGTGCTGCTCTCCGGCATGGCTGTGACGTTCCTGCTGGGCTTCCTCATGGGGCCGATGCTGGGCCACGCCGCCGGCACCGGCACCTGGCCGCCGGTTCTCGGCTTCCTGTGCCTCAGCCTCCTGACAATGGGGTGGGTGTTCGGACCGATGGGCGCCGTCCTGCCCGAGCTGTTCCCGACGCGGGTGCGCTACACGGGCGCCTCGGTGACCTACAACCTCGCGGGGATCCTGGGGGCCTCGGGGGCGCCCTACATCGCGCAGCAGCTCGCGGCCTACGGCGGCATCGGCTTCGTCGGGTTCTACCTAGCGGGGGCCGCGATCCTCAGCTTCCTCGCCGTGCTGGCCATGCCGGAGACTGCCGGCCGCTGACGGGACGGGCGGGCGCCGCCGGCCTCAGCGGCCGGCGCGATCCTGAGCCGCCGCCACGGTGGGCTCGAAGCGCCCGAGGAAGCGCGTCCGCTCCCACAGCTCGATCGCGTCGCGCCCGACCATCGCCCGGGCGCGGCGGCGCGCCTGCGTGTCGTCCTCGGCCGACAGGATCTCGGCCGCGCGGACGCGGCCCGCCCGGTCGAGCCGGAAGGCCCTGTAAGCGCGGCTCCGGTGAGCCGTTCCAGCATCCAGCGCGAGCATAGCGACGTCCTCCGGGCCGGAACGTCCCGGAAGATGGTTAACCGTCGGTAAACCGCGGTTCTCGCGATCGAGGACGCGGTCCCGACGCGCCCGCTCGGCGGGGGCGGAGCTCCTCAGCTCCGCTTGTCGAGCGGGCGACCGAGGAGGCGGGCGAACTCGGCCTCGATCTCCTCCACCGAGAACGGGTTGCCGGATCCCTTCGCGTCGGGCGTGGGCGCGGACGGCGGCGGCGGGGCCGGCACGGGCGGAGGGGGTTCGACCTTGGGCATCGCCGGCGGCGGCACGGGTTTGGCCGGAGGCGGAGGCGGAGATGGGGGCGGCGGGGCCTCCGGCTCGTCGACCGGGGCGGGGGCGGGCACCGGCTCGACCGGGACGCTCGCCATCGCGGCGGCCAGCGGATCGACGCCCTCGGGCGCCGGCGGGGCGGGCGCGGGCTGCGGCGGCGGCGTCACGGCCGAGGACGAGCGCGACAGGGCGGCCTGGAGCTGCCGGGCCATGTCGGACAGGACCACCGGATCGACCGACTTGCGCTCGGAGGGCACCGCGAGGCTCGGGGCCAGACGGGCGGGCTCCGGCTCCGCCGGTGCCGGCTCGGGCTTGCGCTCGGAGGCCGGGTTGGGCCGCGGCTCGATCAGCGGCGGCGCGGTCCGGCTCAGGATCCGCCGCGGCGCGACCGGCTCGCGCGGCGGGGGCGCGGGCGGCTCCACCGCCGGCGGCGCGATCGGCGGCGACACCATCGGCGGCGGCACCACCGGCTCGGGCGCGGGCGGCGCCGGGGGTTGAGGCGCGGGCGGCGCGGCACTCAGAGGTGCGGTGACGTCCTGGCCGGGCTCGTCGCCGCCGAACAGCCCGGGATCGAGGGGCAGCGTCACGGGCGGAGCGGAGGCCGAGCGCGGCACCGGCGACGGCACCACCACCGGCATCGCGAAGCCCGGATCGAACAGCGGTTCCGCACGCCGGCCGCCGGATTCCGGCAGACCGCGGGGCGGCTCGGGCAGGCGGCCGCCCTGGACGAGGGGGTCCGGGAGCGGCTCGTCCAGCGGCTCCGACGCCAGCTCCGGCCGGATCGCCGCCTCCGGCAGGGGCCGCTGGCCGCGCTGGATATTGCGCTCGACCACAACGTCGTTGGGGCCGCCCACGAGCAGCAGGTGCTCGACATTGTCCCGGCGCAGCAGGATGAGCTGCCGGGCCCGGTCGAGCTCGTACACGTCGACGATCCCGAGCCGCGGCTGGCGCCCGCGGCTCCCGGACCGCCCCGGCAGGGCGAGGCTCCGGCCGGTGAGCCGGCGCACCGTGAACACGATCGCCGCGAGCGCCGTGAAGATGACGGCGAAGATCACGATATACTGGACGATGGGGGAGCCGTCAGAGCCGAACACGGATTGCAGCCATCGCAAGATTACGCACTCGCACGTTCCGACCGCCGCGGGTGCGCGCCGGCACGGACTTGATCCATACCACGCCGGAGGGGCGGCAAGGCAAACGACGTTAAGAGTTCGTTAACAGACCTTTTAATTGAGCGCGCGCAAGACAATAGGTCGGGACTGCGCCGCCGGCCCGGCCGAACCGGGGGTTCACTCCCCCGCGGCGCGAGCTGACGCGGGCACCGGCCGACCCGGAGATCGGGCTTAACGCGCCGTTAACCATGCAGGCGGCAGATTTTGCCGAGCCCGCTCGTCCCGGCGCGGCCACGCCATCCCGGAGGCGACCATGGCCCTCACCGATCTGCCCGTGCTGAGCATGCTGCGCACGCGGATGCAATGGGCGCAGGCGCGCCAGGGCGTGATCGCCGAGAACGTCGCCAACGCCGACATGCCGGGGTTCAAGCCCCGCGACCTCGTGGAGCCGCGCTTCGATCGGGCGACCGGCGCCCTCGCCACCAGCGGCTCCGGCCTGACGCTCACGAGCGCGGGCCACATGGCGCCGCCCGGTCTGACGGTCGGCGCCGATTCCAAGCGCGCCAAGGGCTTCGAGGTCCGGCCCAGCGGCAACGGCGTCAACCTCGAGGACGAGATGATGAAGGCCGGCGAGAACCAGGCGGACTACCAGCTCGCCGCCTCGCTGTACCAGCACAGCCTGACCACCCTGAAGATCGCGATCGGCAAGAGCTGACGCGCGACGGCCGAATGTGGAGCGCCGACGGCCGCGGGGTCGCGGCAGCGGGAGGGTCCTGAGCCATGGAATTCACGAAGTCGCTGGCGGTGGCGGCCGCGGGCCTCAAGGCCCAGTCGGGCCGGATGCGCATCATCGCCGAGAACATCGCCAACGCCGATTCCGCGCCGGCCTCCGCCGGGGCGCAGCCCTACCGCCGCAAGATCCCGACCTTCACCAGCCACCTCGACGACGAGACCGGTGCCAAGCTCGTCGAGGCGGGGCGCGTCAGGCGCGACCCGTCGGCCTTCCGGACCAAGTACGAGCCCGGCAACCCCGCGGCCGACGCCCAGGGCGTGGTGCAGATGCCCAACGTCAACGCGCTGATCGAGAACATGGACCTGCGGGAGGCCCAGCGCTCCTACGAGGCGAACCTCAACATGATCAGTGCCACCCGCAAGATGCTGGCGCAGACCCTCGGCATCCTGAAGTGACCCCCGAAGCCCGCGGCAGGACCGCTTAGCAAGGACGCATGGCGATGGCTTCGAGCAACTTCGCGGCGGGTGCCTACGCGGCCGTCCAGGGCCTCGCCGGCGGCCGGCCCGCCCCCCGGGTGCAGCCGACGACCGGCACCGGCACCGATTTCATGCAGATGCTCGGGCAGACCCTGGACAGCGTCGGCGATGCCGGCCGTCGGGCCGATTCCCAGGCCGTCTCCGCGGCCGCCGGCAAGGCCAACGTCGTGGACGTGGTCACCGCGGTCGCCGAGAGCGAGACGGCCCTTCAGACCATGGTGGCGGTGCGCGACCGCATGATCTCCGCCTACGAGGAGATCATGCGGATGCAGATCTGACCGGCCGACCGTTTCCCCGCCCGCTCCCCCCGCACTGAGCGCATCCCCATGACCGGCCTCGCCATCCTCGACATCGCCCGCGACGGCATCTTCGTGTTCCTCAAGGTGGCCGGGCCCCTGATGCTGGTCGCGCTCGCGGTCGGCCTCGCCGTCTCCCTGGTCCAGGCCCTGACGCAGATCCAGGAACAGACGCTGATCTACGTGCCCAAGGTCGTGGCGGTGTTCGCCGCGCTCCTGCTGATGCTGCCCTTCATGGGCGACGCCATGGCCGGCTACATGACCCGCATCGCCGCCCGCATCGCGGCCGGCGGCTGATGCGCCCGCCGGCCGGGACAGGCGCGGCCCCCGCGTGCCATAGGGGCCGCGATGAACCTGCTCCTGCCCGGCATCGCCTCGGCCTACCTGATCACCTTCGCGCGCATCGGCACGCTGATCATGCTGATGCCGGGGATCGGCGAGCAGACGGTGTCGCCGCGCCTGCGCCTCGCCTTCGCGCTGCTCACGTCCCTGGTGCTGTTCCCGACCGTGCGCCCGCTTCTCGGCGGCACGGAGGGCGTGGCCGGCCCGCGGCTGATCGGGCTCCTGTTCGGCGAGACGATCATCGGGCTGGTGCTCGGCCTCACGGTGCGGATGATCCTCGCCGCCCTTCAGACCGCCGGGGTGATCATCTCGGCGCAGGTCGGGCTGTCCTACGCGATGACGGTGGATCCGAGCCAGGGCGGCCAGCAGGTGGCGATCGGCAACTTCCTGTCGTTGCTCGGGATCACGCTGATCTTCGCCGCGGACCTGCACCATCTCGCCATCGAGGGCGTGGCCCGCAGCTACGTGGTGCTGCCCCCCGACGGCGTGCCGTCCTTCTCGGACGCGCTGATGCTGGCCACGAAGGCGCTGGCCCGGGGCTTCACCCTGGCGGTGCAGATCGCCGGCCCGTTCATCGCCTTCGGGATCCTGTTCAACCTGGGTCTCGGCGTGCTGTCGCGGCTGATGCCCCAGATGCAGGTGTTCTTCCTGGCGGTCCCGGCCTCGGTGCTGATCGGCATGCTGCTGCTGATGGGCTGCCTCGGCGTCATGATGGGCGTCTTCCTGGACGACCTGGGCCGGTATCTCGGGGATTACGTCGGCCGCTGAGCGGCCGGATCGCCCATACCCCGACGATGCCCACGCTCTGAGCCCGACGCGCGATGGCCGACGATACCGACGACGAGGACAAGACCGAGGAGCCGTCCCAACGACGGCTCGATCAGGCGATCGAGCGCGGCGACGTCGCGACCAGCACCGAGATCAACACCTTCGCGATACTGGCCGCGTTCACCCTGGCGCTGCTGGTCGCGGCCCCGACCATCGCCACGAACCTGCTGCACGGGCTCAAGGCCTACCTCGCCAACGCCCATACCCTCCCGGACGACGCCACGGCCATGAAGGCGGCCATGACGCGCGGCCTGTGGCTGTGGCTCCAGGCGGTGGCGGTGCCGGTCGGGCTGGCGGTCGTGGCCGGGCTGGCCGCGGGGCTCCTGCAGCACCCGCTGGTCTTCTCCGCCGAGACGCTGATGCCGAAATTCTCGCGCCTCTCGCCGATGGCGGGCGTGAAGCGGCTCCTCGGCGTCGAGGCCCTGTTCCAGTTCGGCAAGGGGCTCGCGAAGATCGCCGCCGTGGGCGTGGTCGGCGCGGTGATGCTGTGGAACGACCGCGACCGGCTGGAAGTGTTCGCCCAGCTGGACCCGGCCGCCTCCATGCCGGCGATCCTGTCCCTCAGCCTGAAGCTGCTCGCCGGCATGCTGTGCATGCACCTCGCGATCACCCTCGGCGACGCGCTCTACGCGCGGTTCCGCTGGCGCAAGCGCCACCGGATGTCGAAGGAGGAGCTCAAGCAGGAGATGAAGGAGTCGGAGGGCAATCCCGAGGTGAAGGGGCGCCTGAAGCAGCTCCGGATGGCCCGGGTGAAGAAGCGCATGATGGCCGCGGTCCCCACCGCCACCGTCGTGGTGACGAACCCCACCCACTACGCGGTGGCGCTGCGCTACGAGACCGGCATGGCCGCGCCGGTCTGCGTCGCCAAGGGCGTCGACGCGCTCGCCCTGCGCATCCGCGCGGTGGCGGCCGAGCACGGCGTCGCGGTGATCGAGAACCCGCCGCTCGCCCGGGCGCTCCACGCCACCGTGGAGATCGACCGGGAGATCCCGGCCGAGCACTACCGCGCGGTGGCGGAGGTCATCGGGTTCGTGCTGCGCCTGCGGAGACGGGCGGCGTAGCCCCGCGCGATCCGCGCGCGGCGCCGTCTCGCCGAACGCCCGGTGGGGCGAAAGCCACGCTTCCTCCACCTTTTTTCGCGAGGCTGTGTCAAGGCTTGGCGCGACGAGACTGATGCCGCGCCCCGCATGTCCTGATATGGCCGGCGGACTAACCGGGTGACTGTTCTGGAATGAAGCCGATGGCCGACGTCACTGGACCTCCGGCGCCCGCCGCGGGCCCGCAGAATTCGGGTCCCCCGGTCGCGCAGGCCTCGTCCCTGCTGGGAACGGGCTCGATCGACCGCTCGGAACAGCCGGGCCGGGTCGGCCTGCTCCTCGTGCTCGCCGGCCTGCTGGTCGGCGCGGCCATCGGCCTGTCCTTCGTGGCCAACGAGCAGGCCCAGTCGCTGATCGTCTGGCTGCTTGCCCTGCTGGCCATGGCGGGCGTGTTCTTCCTGTTCGCCCTCGCCATCGGGGCGCTCCAGCTCAGCGGCAGCGCCGCCCGGGACGACATCACCAAGGGCATCGTCGACGCCTCGCCGGACGGCCAGCTGGTCGTCGAGGACGGCGGCCGGCTGATCTACGCCAACGAGGCCTATCTGCGGATCGCCAGCGGCGACACCTTCTCCAACCTCGTGCCGGTGGAGCGCATCCTCGTCGGCTCGCCGGAGGTCTCCGAGGCGGTCTACCGCCTGTCGCAGGCCTCGCGCGACGCCCGGGCCCACACCGAGGAGGTGCGGATGTCGCCGCCCCTCGGCCCAACGGCCGGCGAGCGCGGCTTCGGCTGGTACCGGGTCTCGGTGCGGCCCCTCGCGCGCCCGCGCCGGGCGGCCTCCCTCTGGACGGTGGCCGACATCACCGCCGAGCGGGAGCGGCAGGAGAACGTCTTCCAGGAACTCCAGCACGCCATCGACTACCTCGACCACGCCCCGGCGGGCTTCCTGTCGATCGATCCGGCGGGCGCCATCGTCTACATGAACGCGACCCTGGCGGCCTGGCTCGGCTACGACCTCGCCAGCGTCGGCCCCGGCGGCCCGCACCTCACCGAGATCGCCCCGGAGGCGGACGTGCTGGTGCGCACGGCCGGCCTGCCGGGCGAGGTCCGCACCGACCGCTTCGACCTCGACCTGCGCCGCCGCAACGGTCACACCCTGCCGGTCCGGCTCTACCACCGGGTCGCCTTCGGCAAGGACGGCAAGCCCGGCTCGTCGCGGACCTTCGTGATCAACCGCTCCGCCGGGGCCGAGACCGACGAGCCGCAGCGCGCCGCCGAGGTCCGGCTGGCCCGCTTCCTCAACAACTCGCCGATCGCCATCGCGACCCTCGACAGCGGCGGCCGGATCGCCCGCGCCAACGCCTCGTTCACGCGCCTGTTCGGCACGGTCCCGCGGCAGGCCGACGACGGCGCCCCGGACGGGGAGGGCGTGCCGCGGGTCGAGCCCAACGTCGCCGACTCGGTGGCCGACCGGACCGCCCTGGAGGCCGGGCTCGCCCGCGCCGCGAGCGGGCGGACCGACCCGGAGCCGATCGAGGTCCAGCTCAACGGGCCCGGCGGCCGCTCGGCCCGGGTCTGGCTCAGCCCGGCCGACGGCGGCGATGCCGGCCAGCAGACCGACGAGGCCGAGCGGGTGATCCTCTACGCCCTCGACACGACGGCGCAGCGCCAGCTGGAGCAGCAGGTCGCCCAGGCCCAGAAGATGAACGCGGTCGGCCAGCTCGCCGGCGGCATCGCGCACGACTTCAACAACGTCCTGCAGGCGATCATCGGCTACTCGGACCTGCTGCTCGCGAGCCACCGGCCGACCGACCCGGCCTTCCAGGACATCATGCAGATCAAGCAGAACGCCAACCGGGCGGCGGGCCTCGTCCGCCAGCTCCTGGCGTTCTCCCGCCGGCAGACGCTGCGCCCGGAGGTGATGAATGTCGGGGAGGCGCTCTCCGAGCTGACCCTCCTCCTCAAGCGGCTGCTCGGCGAGCGCGTCGCGCTGGAGCTGAAGCACGGCCGCGAGGTCTGGCCCGTGAAGGCCGACGTCAACCAGTTCGAACAGGTGATCGTCAATCTGGCGGTCAACGCCCGCGACGCCATGCCGGAGGGCGGCAAGCTGATGATCCGCACCGAGAACGTCTCCGATCCGGGGGCGGCCGCCGGGGCGGAGGGGCGCGGTGGGGCGCCGGCGGGCGACCACGTGCTGATCGAGGTGCGCGATACCGGCCAGGGCATCCCGCCCGAGCTGATGGAGAAGATCTTCGAGCCGTTCTTCACCACCAAGGAGATCGGCAAGGGCACCGGCCTCGGGCTCTCGACGGTGTTCGGCATTGTCAAGCAGTCCGGCGGCACCATCGACGTGCAGTCGAAGGTCGGGGAGGGCACGGCCTTCCGCATCTACCTGCCGCGTCACGTGCCCGTGGCGGAGCCCGAGGAGGTGCCGGTCGCGGCGGCCGAGCCGGCACTGCCGCGCGCGGAGCCGCTCGCGCCGGCTTCCACCACCGCCCATCCCGATTCCGGGTCGGACGCCAAGCCGGTCACCGCGCCGGCCGCGGGCGGCGACGCTGCTGTGCCGAAGGGGGAGACGCCGCCCGCCAAGGTCGACAAGCCGGCGCCGCGCAAGCCCGCCGCCGATCATACGGGGCAGGGGACCATCCTGCTCGTCGAGGACGAGGACCCGGTGCGGGCGGTCAACAGCCGGGCGCTCTCGGCCCGCGGCTACACGGTGCTGGAGGCGGCCTCGGGCCTCGAGGCCCTGGCGATCGTCCGCGAGGGCGCGCAGACCATCGATCTCGTCGTCTCCGACGTGGTCATGCCCGAGATGGACGGCCCGACGCTCCTGCGGGAGGTGCGCAAGCATCAGCCCGACCTGAAGGTGATCTTCGTGTCCGGCTACGCCGAGGACGCGTTCCGCAAGAACCTGCCCGAGGGTGAGACCTTCAACTTCCTGCCCAAGCCCTTCAGCCTGAAGCAGCTCGTCGAGACCGTGAAGAAGACGATGGCGGACTGACCGGCCCGTCGCGTCCGGTCACCGTCGCTCAACGAAGAGCGGCCCCGGAGAGACTCCGGGGCCGCGCATCTTCGAACGTCGCAAGGTCCGCCGCGCGCCGTCGCCGGCCCGCGGCGGCGCGACCTACGCCTCGCCCTCGTCGAGATCGTCCGCCGTCGGGGCGGCGTTCTCCAAGATCTTCTCGGCGACCAGACCGGAATTCTGCCGGATCGAGCCCTCGATCTCGGCCGCGATCTTCGGATTGTCGCGCAGGAAGCCCTTCGAGTTCTCGCGGCCCTGGCCGAGGCGCTGGCTGTTGTACGAGAACCAGGCGCCCGACTTCTCGACGATCCCGGCCTTCACGCCGAGGTCGATCAGCTCGCCGACCTTCGACACGCCCTCGCCGAACATGATGTCGAACTCGACCTGCTTGAAGGGCGGGGCGACCTTGTTCTTCACCACCTTGACGCGGACCTGGTTGCCGATCGCCTCATCGCGGTCCTTGAGCGTCGAGATGCGGCGGATGTCGAGGCGCACCGAGGCGTAGAACTTGAGGGCGTTGCCGCCCGTGGTCGTCTCGGGGCTGCCGTACATGACGCCGATCTTCATCCGGATCTGGTTGATGAAGATGACCATGCAGTTCGAGCGCGAGATCGAGCCGGTCAGCTTGCGCAGGGCCTGGCTCATCAGGCGGGCCTGGAGGCCGGGCTGGCTCTCGCCCATCTCGCCCTCGATCTCGGCCCGCGGGGTCAGCGCGGCCACCGAATCGACCACCAGCACGTCGATGGCGCCGGAGCGCACGAGCGTGTCGGTGATCTCGAGCGCCTGCTCGCCCGTGTCGGGCTGGGAGATCAGCAGGTCGTCGAGGTTCACGCCGAGCTTGCGGGCGTAGACCGGGTCGAGGGCGTGCTCGGCGTCCACGAAGGCGCAGACGCCGCCCTTCTTCTGGGCCTCCGCGATCGTGTGGAGCGCCAGCGTCGTCTTGCCGGACGATTCGGGACCGTAGATCTCGATCACCCGGCCGCGCGGCAGGCCGCCGACGCCGAGCGCGATGTCGAGGCCCAGCGAGCCGGTCGAGACGGTCTCGACCTCCTGGACCTTGTCGTTCTTGCCGAGCCGCATGATCGAGCCCTTGCCGAAGGCGCGCTCGATCTGAGCCAGGGCAGCGTCAATGGCCTTGGACTTGTCCTTGTCCACCGGGGGCATGTCGACCACTTTCAATGCGGGCTGGGCCATCTGGCGGGCTCCTTATGAAGGGGTTGGACGCAGTTCACAACGCGCGTCGCCACCGCCTTCATGTACCCGTTTTGTTCTCAGCCAGCAAGGCCGGAACGCCGTTTTGCTGGACGCAAGTCACGAAATCCCGGCTCAAGCCCCGGATGCCCCGCGACAGCAATCCAATCCGGTAATCGCCCGCGAGGACCCGTACGAACGCCGACACAACGCGCCGGACGGGACGACCGCCAGCCGCAATGGCGACGCCTCCCGCGGTCCCGCAGCGGGCTCGGCCCGCCGGCGACCGGGACCCAACCGCCAGACATGCGGCCGAAAACGACGACGCCCGGCACGAATCCGGCTCTCGCGAGTCGAATTGCGTCCGGGCGTTCGTCGTACCGGTCGTCGGGCATCCCCGGGATGGTCACCCCAGAGGAGGCACCATCCCGCGACGCCGCGGGCGGGAATCTGGCGGACGCGGAGACCGCAGCCGCCGGGACCCCAGGATCAGGCGGCCTCGCCGGCCTCGGCCTGGACGGCCTCGCCCTCGACCAGCTTCCAGGTCTTGGTCTTGGAGAACGGACGGCACTCCTCGATGAACACCGTCTGCCCGACCTTGGCGACGTTGCCCTCGTCGTGCGCGTGGTAGTTCTTCGACCGCCGCACGGTCTTCTTCATCACCGGGTGCGTGAAGCGGCGCTCCACCTTCACCACGATGGTCTTCTCACCCTTGTCGCTGACGACGGTGCCCTGCAGGATGCGCTTCGGCATGGTTGTCTCCTAAAACCCGCCTCAGCCCTTGGCCTGCTGCAGCGTCTTGGAACGCTGCAGAGTCCGGACACGGGCGATGTCGCGACGGACCTCGCGGACGCGGGCGACGTTCTCGAGCTGGCCGGTGGCCCCCTGGAAGCGCAGGTTGAACTGCTCCTTCTTGAGGTTGATCAGCTCGTCATTCAGCTGATCCGGCGACAGCGCCTTCAGATCAGACAGTCTCTGGGTCGACTTCACGATATCCTCCGTTCAGTCGGCGATGCGCTGGACGACCCGCGTGCGGATCGGGAGCTTCGCGGCGCCGAGGCGGAGCGCCTCCTTGGCGATGTTCTCGGCAACGCCGTCGACCTCGAACATGATCCGGCCGGGATGGACCCGGGCCGCCCAGTAATCCGGGGCGCCCTTACCGGAGCCCATGCGGACCTCGGTCGGCTTCGACGACACCGGGACGTCCGGGAACACCCGGATCCAGACGCGGCCCTGGCGCTTCATCTCGCGGGTGATCGCGCGGCGGGCCGCCTCGATCTGGCGGGCGGTGACGCGCTCGGGCTCCACCGCCTTCAGGCCGAACTGGCCGAAGTTCAGCTCGAAGCCGCCCTTGGCCGCACCGTGGATGCGGCCCTTGAACTGCTTGCGGAAGCGGGTCTTTTTCGGTTGCAGCATGGCTTCCTACCTTACGCGTGCTCGCGCTCGCGGCGTCCGCGCTCGCGGCCGCCCTCGCCATCGCGCTCACGGCGTCCGCCAGAGCGGCCGCCCTCTTCCTGGGCCTTCTTGTCCTGGGCCATCGGGTCGTGCTCGAGGATCTCGCCCTTGAACACCCACACCTTGATGCCGCAGGTCCCGTAGGTCGTGAACGCCGTGGCGGTGCCGTAGTCGACGTCGGCGCGCAGCGTGTGCAGCGGGACGCGGCCCTCGCGGTACCATTCCTGGCGGGCGATCTCGGCGCCGCCGAGACGGCCCGAGCAGTTGATCCGGATGCCCTCGGCGCCCAGACGCATGGCCGACTGCACGGCCCGCTTCATGGCGCGCCGGAAGGCGACGCGGCGCTCGAGCTGCTGGGCGATCGAGTCGGCCACCAGGGTGGCGTCGATCTCGGGCTTGCGCACCTCGACGATGTTGATGGTCACGTCGGCCTTCGTCATCGTGCCGACGAGCTTGCGCAGCTTCTCGATGTCCGCGCCCTTCTTGCCGATCACCACGCCCGGACGACCCGAGTGAATGGTGACCCGGCACTTCCGGTGCGGGCGCTCGATGACGATCTTGGAGACCGCCGCCTGCTTGAGCTGCTTCATGAGGGCGGCGCGGATCGCGACGTCCTCGTGCATGAGCTTCGCGTAGTCGCCCTTGTTGGCGAACCAGCGGGAATCCCAGGTCCGGTTGATGCCGAGCCGGAGACCGATCGGGTTGACTTTCTGACCCATCAGATCCTCCTCAAGCCGCTTCGGCTTGGCGGACTTCGCGAACCACGATGGTGAGGTTCGAGAAGGGCTTCAGGATGCGCGCGCCGCGGCCGCGGGCGCGGGCGTGGAAACGCTTGAGAACCAGCGCCTTGCCCACGAAGGCCTGGGACACGACGAGGTCGTCGACGTCCAGGTCGTGGTTGTTCTCGGCGTTGGCGATGGCGCTCTCGAGGCACTTCTTGACCTCGGTCGAGATCCGCTTGCGCGAGAACTGCAACTCGGCGAGCGCCGTGTCGACCTTCTTGCCGCGGATCATCTGCGCCACGAGGTTGAGCTTCTGCGGGCTGACGCGCAGCATGCGCGCGACGGCCTTCGCCTCGTTCTCGGGGAGCGCGCGGGGGGTGGCTTGCTTGCCCATCTCAGCGCCTCTTCGCCTTCTTGTCGGCCGCGTGGCCCGGGAAGGTGCGGGTCGGCGAGAACTCGCCGAACTTGTGCCCGACCATCTCCTCGGTGACGTAGACCGGGATGTGCTTCTGCCCGTTGTGCACACCGAAGGTGAGCCCGACGAACTGCGGGAGGATCGTGGAGCGGCGGCTCCAGATCTTGATGACCTCGGAGCGCGAGGAGCCCCGCGCCGCCTCGGCCTTCTTGAAGAGGTAGCCGTCGACGAACGGCCCCTTCCAGAGAGAGCGTGCCATAGCGATTACTTCTTGCGGTTGTGGCGGCTGGACAGGATGAACACGTCGGTCCGCTTGTTGGACCGGGTCTTCTTCCCCTTGGTGGGCACGCCCCAGGGCGTGACCGGGTTGCGGCCGCCCGAGGTGCGACCCTCGCCGCCGCCGTGCGGATGGTCGACCGGGTTCATCGCCACACCGCGGTTGTGCGGGCGCTTGCCGAGCCAACGGTTGCGCCCGGCCTTGCCGAGCGAAATGTTCATGTGGTCCGGGTTCGAGACCGCGCCGACGCTGGCGAAGCACTGGCCGTGGACCAGGCGCTGCTCGCCCGAGTTCAGGCGGAGCGTCACGTAGCCCTGGTCGCGGCCGACGATCTGCGCGTAGTTGCCGGCCGAGCGGGCGATCGCGCCGCCCTTGCCGATCTTCAGCTCGACATTGTGGACGATCGTGCCCACCGGCATCGAGCCGACCGGAGCGGCGTTGCCAGGCTTGATGTCGACGCTCTCGCCGGCCACCACCTTGTCGCCCGGCTGCAGGCGCTGCGGGGCCAGGATGTAGCTCTGCTTCCCGTCGGGGAAGTTGATCAGCGCGATGAACGCCGTGCGATTCGGATCGTACTCGATCCGCTCCACCGTGGCGGCGACGCCGAGCTGCTCGCGACGCTTGAAGTCGACGTTGCGCAGCACGCGCTTGTGGCCGCCGCCGCGGAAGCGGACGGTGATGCGGCCGAGATTGTTGCGGCCGCCGGAGGACGACTTGCCCTCCGTCAGCGCCTTCACCGGCTTGCCCTTGTAGAGCTCACGGCGGTCGACGAGCACGAGCTGGCGCAGGCTCGGCGTGACCGGTTTGAATGTCTTCAAGGCCATCGGCTTGGATCCCTAAATCCCGTCCTCAGAGCCCGGTCGTGACGTCGATCGAGTGGCCCTCGGCCAGGGTCACGATCGCCTTCTTCACGTCGGAGCGCTGTCCGCGGAGACCGCGGAAAATCTTCTTCTTACCCTTGGTGACAAGGGTGTTCACGGCCGTGACCTTCACGTCGAACAGCTTCTCGACGGCCTCCTTGATCTGAGGCTTCGTCGCCTTGGGGGCGACGCGGAAGACGACCTTGTTCTGCTCGGTCAGGTTGGTCGCCTTCTCGGTGATGACCGGGGAGACGACGATGTCGTAGTGGCGCGGATCGGCACTCATTTGAATCGCTCCTCCAGCGCGTCGACGGCAGCCTTCGTCAGGACGAGCGTGTCGCGGCGCAGGATGTCGTAGACGTTGATGCCCTGCACGGGCAGCACGTCGATCTGCGGGATGGCGCGGGCGGCCCGGCCGAAATTCACGTCGACCTCGGCACCGCCGATGATCAGCGCGTTCGAGAGGCCCATCTTGCCGAAGCGCTCGATGAGACCCTTGGTCTTGTGATCCTCGATCTTGATGTCATCGACGACGATCAGGGTCGAGGCCTTGGCCTTGGCCGACAGGGCGTGGCGCAGGGCCAGCGCGCGGACCTTCTTGGGCAGGTCGTGGCTGTGGTCGCGCGGCACGGGGCCGAAGGCGCGCCCGCCGCCGCGGAACTGCGGCGCCGAGGCCGCGCCGTGGCGGGCGTTACCGGTGCCCTTCTGCTTGTAGAGCTTCTTGCGGGTCCGGTTCACGTCCGAGCGGTTCTGCACGGCGTGGGTACCGGCGCGCCGCTTGGCGAGCTGCCAGCGGACCATGCGCTGCAGCAGGTCGGCGCGCGGCTCCAGGCCGAAGATCTCTTCGTTCAGCTCGACCGAGCCGGCGCCGGCACCGTCGAGGGTTTTGATATCGAGCTTCATCACGCGGTCTCCTCAGCCGCAGGGGCCTCGGTCGCCGGGGCGGAGGCGCCGTTCTCGCGGAACTTGCCCGGCAGCGGAACGTCGGCGGGGAGCTTGCGCTTCACCGCGTCGCGGATCTGGATCCAGCCGCCGGCGACGCCCGGGACCGCGCCCTCGACCAGGATCAGGCCGCGCTCGGGATCGGTGCGCACGACGCGCAGGTTCTGGGTGGTGACCCGCTCGACGCCGAGGTGACCCGGCATCTTCTTGTTCTTGAAGGTCTTGCCCGGGTCCTGGCGGCCGCCGGTCGAACCGATCGAGCGGTGCGAGATCGACACGCCGTGGGTGGCGCGCAGGCCGCCGAAGTTCCAGCGCTTGATACCGCCGGCGAAGCCCTTACCGGTCGTGGTGCCGGTGACATCCACGAACTGGCCGGGGATGAAGTGGTCCGCGGTGATCTCGGCGCCGACCGGGATCAGCGCGTCCTCGGACACGCGGAACTCGGCGAGCTTCTTCTTCGGCTCGACCTTGGCGACCGCGAAGCGACCCCGCTCGGCGGCCGAGACGTTCTTGACCTTGGCCTTGCCGACGCCGACCTGCAGCGCGACGTAGCCGTTCTTCTCGACGGTGCGGTGGGCAACCACCTGGCACTGATCGATCTTGAGCACGGTGACGGGGACATGCTCCCCCGCGTCCGTGAAGACGCGGGTCATGCCGACCTTCTGTGCGATGACGCCTGAGCGCATAGGTTCTCTCCCTCGCGCGATGAAACGGTAAGCTCTAAGTCCTCAGCGGACTCAGAGCTTGATCTCCACGTCCACGCCAGCGGCGAGGTCGAGCTTCATCAGCGCGTCCACGGTCTGAGGCGTCGGATCGACGATATCGAGCACCCGCTTGTGCGTGCGCATCTCGAACTGCTCGCGCGACTTTTTGTCGATGTGGGGCGAGCGGTTCACGGTGAACTTGGCGATGTGCGTCGGGAGCGGGATCGGGCCGCGGATGGTCGCGCCCGTACGCTTGGCCGTGGAGACGATCTCCTTGGTCGACGCATCGAGGATGCGGTGATCGAACGCCTTGAGGCGAATGCGGATGTTCTGACCGTTCATGATCCTGGAACCTTGAGAGGGACGGCGGGGTACGCGAGGCCTTCACCCCGCCGCGCCCTGCTAAGGATGCTTGCTCGAGCTCAGTCGTTGATGGCGGCGACGACGCCGGCGCCGACGGTGCGGCCGCCCTCGCGGATGGCGAAGCGCAGCTTCTCCTCCATGGCCACCGGCACGATCAGCGCCACGTCCATGGTCACGTTGTCGCCCGGCATCACCATCTCGGTGCCCTCCGGCAGCGTGCAGATCCCGGTCACGTCCGTGGTCCGGAAGTAGAATTGCGGCCGGTAGTTGGTGAAGAACGGCGTGTGGCGGCCGCCCTCCTCCTTGGTCAGGATGTACGCCTCGGCCTTGAACTTCGAGTGCGGCTTCACCGAACCCGGCTTGCACACGACCTGGCCGCGCTCCACGTCCTCGCGCTTCGTGCCGCGCAGCAGCACGCCGACGTTGTCGCCCGCCTGCCCCTGGTCGAGCAGCTTGCGGAACATCTCCACGCCCGTCACCGTCGTCTTGGTGGTCGCCCGGATG